>JAJQDV010000045.1 GCA_021202015.1 Clostridiales bacterium
TCAGTAACTACGCGGGTTTTTCGCCGCAACGGCGTAATCTCGTGAATAATTCAGGATTACTTATAACGTTGTCAATTGTTACAATCTTTTTTCCGTTCTGATGTACTGCTGTAATAAAGTCAAAGTCATCATACATAGATTCCAATGAATAAGGAAATTCTAATAATATTTCTCTTTTGCTGAACATTCCTGGATGACACCAACCGGCGGTTGTCCACAGTTTTCCAACTTTCGCATGTTTTGTCCACTGTTTATTCGGAGCTATCATCCGAATGCTTCCCCATGCGACATCGTAATTCGCTTCCTTGTAAAGGTTCACCATGGTTTCTACTGCATCAGGTTCATACCAATCGTCAGCATTAATTTGCCCGACCAATTCTCCATGAGCAAGCAAAGCACCTTTATTTGTTCATCCATTTCCTGTTGCTCCTTTGCAGCCGTTCTTCCGGCTCATAATTGACCGCTCTGGCGGCTCTCATTTTTGATGCTTTAAAAGTTAACTCAATATAGACTGAAAAGCAAGAGGGAAAACGAGAAACGCCCCGGAATTGCTGAAAGTTCGTGAAAGACGGACAAATGCGACAAGGATGAACCTGTGAAAAGTAGACAGAGAAAAAGCCCAGCGGGTAGGCTTTCCGATGTGTAAGAATTCCCACACACTTGGAAAGCAACCCTCTGGGCTTGTGCTTAAATTCCATGAGCTAAGTAGAAGAGGTAAAGTTTCCTCCACCTCATTGAGAGGCTTGATCGGATATAATGCTTTACTCTTGTTTGAAAGCTATTTGCACTCCACCTGCTTTGGCCTTTCACTTAATCGTTACTACGAATTCCTGTGAAGTGGAGTGGCTTACGGAACGCTCAATGCCAGTCAGGACGTCTGGCTCTTTTACGCTGTAGGAATACGTCACCCGCACCCGAATCTCGCCCGCACTTGTCCCAGTAATCCTGCAAATTTGGGCGTTTTCTCCGGTCAATGTCGCAAGCGAATCACCATATACGAATTCCCAGCTCCACAAATCATAGCCTGTGTCGTATTCATACGGCCCGGAGATGTCAACATAGCTTCCTACAGAGATGGTATACTCCCCATCTGGCTGGTTTTCTGCAACCGTATCCAGCCCAATCGGTACAGCAATTAGCGTCTCCACTTCATAAGGTTCTGACTCAAACTGAGCACAGGTATAGAATACAGCGATGGACTCATCAACATACATAACGCGCATATTGACATCGGTCATCACACCACTCAAGCCACGGACAGGATAGATATAATTTCCATCATGCAAGCAGGCGAACATTGCAGTCCACGTATAGGGCGGAATTTTCGACTCAATACCTCTTGTGTTTGTAGCCCAGTTACTTTCGATAATGAAGTAGGAGCTGTCATAGATTTGGTCGGTTGCCAAAGTTACTGTCGTCGGAATATAAACCACCTGTTGCTCTGTGCCATATTTGTTTTCGACGTAAATTTCCTGCCGGTTGTCATCATTATCATAAATATAATCGGACTCATATGTTGTGGAGCTGCCATCCGTAATCATCATTGCCTCGCCCACGGCTGCTGTAAGCCTACCATCCGTTGTTTGGAAACTGCCATCCGCCAGCCGATATAACCCGGCCGCAAAGGAATCACCAATGTAGCTCGACCCTCCGGATGACGAACCGTATACATATCCATCGTTGCCCGGTTCAAGTGCAGAATCATACCACATGGCACCTTTTAGTGTGTCCCTCTTAATTTCCGCATAAATCATAACATCTCCAACATTATCGGTGTAAACTCCCTTAATGCCACTTCCCGTCATGTTTTTGCTGCCCGTGTAATTGAGCACAAACTCAATAAACGTATATGTGCTGCCTTCTTTATAATGCGGATCAGCCACAAGTTCAAAATCATACTTATCACACAGCAACTCTACATACGCACACAACACATCATAATCCGCAGCATTTCCCTTAAAATCTCTCACCATGCTGGTGCCACTTGCACTCGCGTCACCAAGAGTCATCTCCTGCTGTGCATAATAGAGCAAATCCATTGCATCCGAAACAGGCTTTGACAAGGAACCTGAGTCAGAAGAAAGTGCTTCTGTCACAAGGGTCTTCTCCGCAGTAGATACGCTACCGTTACTTTGGGAATCTTCTGAGGATGAATCTGTTGAACCGCTGTCACTCCATACCACTTCGGCATCCGCCGAAAGGTTCGATAAATACACATATATGTAATCGTCCCCATTATCAATTGTTGCCGCGATTATGGTAATTTCCCCTTGGCTAATGTCTCCATCTGGTGCAAGCTCAGCTGTCATTAAGTAGTCCGCTACTTCTGATGAGTCATAATCGTATTCCTTAGAAATCATCTCTAAACCGTAATCGGAGAGAAGAAGTTCTATAAAGGACTCTGCATCCTCCTGTGCGTCCGAATCTAAAGTATACTGAACCTCATCAGCATAGTCACTCCAGTCACCAGGAACTCCGAAAACATCATCCGGATTTGGTAGAATGATGGTAACGTTACCCTGCGCATAGCTTTCCACATCTTCCACCGTGTAATTCGAGCATTCCAACGCCACTACCGTATTATTTTTTGCCAAAACATTATGGAAATAGGAAATAGTGACATACCCATCTTCAGAATTATTGTTATAGCTAAGTTCGATATCTGCATCCACCAGAACACCACTACCATTCGGATCAGCAGGATCTTCACTATAGATGTTGTATACTTCTTGCGTGAAATTATAATCAGAAATAAGAAGTTGCACATACGACTCTATCATGTCCAGAGTAGCATAAGACGTACTTGCCCAATAAGTAAATTGCCCTTCCTTTTCGGTTACTTCAACGTCTTCTGCATTTGCGTTGAAAAATGCTGTAGGATCTGGGATTACGATATTATTTTCTGTAGTTGCTTCATCCCCTTCAGTTGTTGTACAGCCAGCCATAGCAAAAACAAGAATGCCGGTCATCAAAGCACATAAAATTCTTTTTAATGCGGTCATCATCACACAACCTCCCAAAGTTGTCATCTCCTACTGAAAAATTCGTATCCAGTATTTCTAATTATATAACAGCCATTCTTTTTAAGTAATTTTTTCAATTCAGCTGTTTTCATTCTATTTCCCCATCACCCATACAATAACACGCATAAACACGCATGTCAATTTTATTTTGTGCGTATTTATGCGTGTTACATCCATCGAAATAATCTGTCTTCAACGCTTCTCAGCTTCCGCCCTGACAAAATGCCCTGATTTTCCTCCGTCCTTTTCCAGCAGGAGGATATCGCGTATCACCATCCCGCGATCTACCGCCTTACACATGTCATAAATCGTGAGCAGTGTAACCGCCACGGCATTCAGTGCCTCCATCTCTATCCCGGTCTTCCCCGTCGTCTTGACGGATGCGATGGCTTCGATCTCCGATGCCTCGGGATAAAGCTTAAAATGAATATCCACGCCGGTCAGCAGCAGAGGATGGCACATGGGAATCGTCTCCCAGGTCTTTTTTGCTGCCATCACGCCCGCTACCTGGGCAACCGCCAGCACATCTCCCTTTTTCACCTTTCCCTCCGTGATGAGGGAAAATGTCTCCGGCTGCATGGAAATCCGGCCGGAGGCCACGCCAATCCGGGCGGTATCTGCCTTCTCTGATACATCCACCATCTTCGCACGGCCCTGATCGTTGATATGTGTTAATTCCATCCTGTATCTCCTCCTGATATAATACGGCAGTCCTTTTCCGTCAAAAGAACTGCCATACATAAAATCAATATAAAATATCCCAATCCGTCGGGAAACGCTGCACGCCGATGAGCATGCCATCGGTAATCTTACGATATTTCTCGCCTATGGTGTATCCCATCTTGTTCATATCTTCTTCAATATAACGAATCATCTTATGGTTATTCGGGACCGCCTTGTACTGCTCCGGAGGAAGCACACCATGCTTTTCATTTTCGCTGTAGAAAGCGATATTGCAGGTCTCCGGACTGTTCCAGATCCTAAAATAACCGATTCCTTTGTCCTCATATTTAAATTCAAACCGCATTACCTGAAACACGGAATATCGCTCAAGCATCTCCCAGTGAATTTTCACCTGTTTTAATTCAGCCATATTTTACCTCTTTCTGTATAACTATATTGACCATTGCCTGACTTTTATCCCCTTGTACTATGATACCGGATTGCCTTCGCAATCCTCAAACATTCGGAATCCGCCCTGCCGGGCTTCTTCCTCATGTTTGTTCGGGTCTCAAAGTCAGCCAATCGGATGCAAGCATCCATTGCCTGACTTTTATCCCCTTGTATCATATCACTTCCCGAAACCGCAGTTGGGGAAAGTACAATCGCCGCAGTTCAGGCACAGTCCGCCCTCGCCCAACACGGCAATATCCTCCTGCGTGATCTCGTCGTCCGCCAGCACACGCGGCAGAACCAGATCAAAGATCGTGCGTTTCGCGTACATCACGCAGCCGGGCAGACCGAGAATCGGAACCCGGGATCCGTCCTTCTCATAGTAAGAAACAAGCATCATCGCGCCCGGGAGCACAGGAGCTCCGTAAGTGATAATGCGTGCACCGGTATTCATGATCGCCCCCGGCGTACAGTCGTCCGGATCGACGCTCATGCCGCCGGTGCAGATCACCAGCTCCGCGCCTGCGTCCAACTGTTTGAAGATAGCCTCCGTGATATGCTCCTTCTCATCGTCCACATAGATCTGACCGATGACCTCGCAGCCGTACTCCTCCACCTTCGCGTAGATGACCGGACCGAAAGTATCTTTGATCCTTCCCTTGAATACTTCACTGCCGGTGGTAACAATCCCGACCTTTTTCTTCTGAATCGGAAGAACATTGAAAAGAGGTGTCTCTCCCGCCGCCCGCTTCGCGGCTTCCATTTTTTCCTTTTCGATCACAAGAGGGATAATGCGGGTCGCCGCAATCTTATCCCCCTTACGCACGACAAAATCACCGTGCCGCGACGCGATCATCATCTCACCCAGCGAGTTGACCGCAACCAGATGTTCCCGGTCAATCTTCAGCAAGCCATTGATATCGGCGACCAGCTCGATCTTGCCCTCCTTTACATCCGAACCGTGCATGTTCTGTCCGGCGCAGATCTCATATAGAATCTCAGCGGCGTCATTCTCATGCAGCATGGTGTCGTCATTTTCCCACACATAGAGATGCTCTTTTCCGACGGAGAGAAGCACGGGAATGTCCTCCTCCTGCACGATATGCCCCTTCCGGAAAACAGCATCCTTCGTAACACCCTTTATAATCTGTGTAATGTCATGGCAGAGCACGCTTCCGACCGCATCCTCCGTACGAATCAGCTTCATATTAAAAACCCTCCAGAATCTGTTATCTCTCAACCAAACCTCAGGACCGGGCGCACTCCGCATCCCGTCCGAGCAGAATATCCAGTCCGTGCTTTAAGGCCGGAAGGATATAAGTGAGCGCCTCCTCCACTGCCTTCGGACTGCCGGGCAGATTCACAATCAACGTTTCCTTGCGGATACCGGCGGTCGCCCTGGAAAGCATCGCACGATCCGTGATTTTCAGAGAATAATTTAAAATCGCCATCGGGATGCCCGCGGCCTCCCGCTCGATCACCATCTTCGTGGCCTCCGGGGTCACGTCCCTCGGGGAAAATCCCGTACCGCCCGTCGTTAAGATCAGATGAATTCCCGCATCCGACATGGATATCATCTCATCGGCAAGCATCTGCCTGTCATCCGGCAAAATGATCGTCTTTGCGACCTCATAGCCGTTCTCCTCCATAATAGAGACAATTTTTTTCCCGCTGAGATCCTCTCTCTCACCGGCGTAGCCCTTGTCACTGGCAGTGATCACTCCTACTCGCATATATCTTCTCCTTCTTTTTGTTGGTCGATTCTCAGTCTTCCACCATCACGAACTCATCTCCCACGGAGATGGTGCCGCCCTCGAGAACCTTCGTAAAAACGCCTTCCCGCGGCATGATACAGTCGCCCATGATCTTGTAAATCTCACAGTGGCTGTGACATTCCTTTCCGATCTGCGTCATCTCCAGCAGAGCCGTCCCGCAGCGGAACTTTGTCCCGATGGGAAGGTTCTTGAAATCATAACCTTCCACAATAATATTCTCACCGAAGGCGCCAAAATCAACCTGTGCGCCTTTCTTACGAAAGTCTTCGATCTTCTCAAAAGAGAGCAGGCTGACCTGCCGATGCCATTTGCCCGCATGCGCGTCCTCCTGAATGCCCCAGTCCTTAACCAGACAGGCGGTCCCTACTTCCTTTTTCTGTATCCCGCGGATATCGCTGATACAGATCCCTTTGATCACTCCCATAATAATGGTCTCCTTTTCTGCATAATTATATTAATTATAGCCCATTCATCTGCCTTTTTCTATCACAAAATGAAATAGCTTTATCCCATATCCGAATAACTGGTTATTTTATTCCTTTCGAACCAGCATCATGATCATATTCACCACCATGTCGACGCCCGGCGCCATGATCTCCCGGGCTTCCTTCGCGATCTGTCGGGAGGTCTCTTCGATGCCGTCATGGACATTTGTGCGCAGGCAGGTGCGGATGATATAACAGAGAAACATCTCCGTAATCGTGGAAATATCCGTCGCCTGAAGCTTATCCGGATACATGGCTTCCAGATAACCCGAGACGAACGTCTTCAGATCCTCCGGTACAAACCAGAGATATTTGGAAATCGGACCAACATCATGTCCGTCATTGATAAAAATACGAAGGATATGAATATTCTGATACATCAGATCAAAGATGTAGTCCGCCATAATCCGGAAATCTCCGTGAAGATTCAGATAGCTGAGTTTCAGATTCAGATCCTCGGCATCGAACTTAAACTCATGATAGCGCTCAACGACCTGAAGAAAAAGGGTCATCTTATCCTCAAAATGCCGGAAGATCGTCACCGTATTGCAGCCGGCACGATTGCTGATATCCCGGATCGTTGCCGCGGAATATCCCTTATCGGAAAACACCTCCAGCGCGCTCTCCAGAATTCTCTCATGCATGTCTGTCGCACTGTTTTTTTTCCCCATGAAGCAATCCTTTCCTTCACAAATAATTCAATAGCCGGATTCCGCGTTTCCCGCGAATACTTTTTTTATTATACTACTTTTTCAGAAATTCGTATATACTATATTAAAAAAAAGAATCCTGCTTTACGGGATTCCTGTATAGCCAATATGACAAAAATTCGGCGCCGCATTCACGGCGCCGAATCCTGTGAGTAGAGAACTACCAATCCCTCTCAAACCTCAGATGAAAATCTCTCCAATATTGAGTGACTTATCCAGTTCTACTGTTTTCACTGTCTTTCCGTCAATCTCCAGTGTGTAAGTACCCGGCAGCAGCTTATCAAACTTGAACTCGCCGAAGTAATCGGTGATCTGCGTCTCCTCCACGCCGTTTCCTTTCAGTGTAATGGAGACGTTCTCCACATCGTCATCGGTCTCCGTGTCAACCACGGCGCCGGTGATAAACGCTTTCGTAAAACGATACAGATTCTTATAGTATACGTGAGGTTTCGTGCCAAGCTCGGGACGATATACCTCAAGTCCCTGCTCCTCGATGATCTTTGCCATCTCTTCCGGCTCGATATCGTAGTACTCGATGGAATCCGTCGGGCAGCTGTGTGAGCAGCGCGGCTTACAGGGCTGCACGCCGCTGTCGATGATGTGGGCGCACATCGTACACTTCTGCGCCACATTCTTCTCCTCGTTCCAGTAGATCGCTCCGTAAGGGCAGCTGTCCACGATTTCCTTCTTCCCTCTCGCCTTATCGGGCTCGATCAGGACAATACCGTCCTCTCTGCGGGTAATGCAGTCAGGAAACGCGTTCAGACAGGGAGCATTCTCGCAGTGCTGGCACATAAGCGCCAGGTATCCGACGTCAATCCGCGGACATTGTCCCCGCTCGGTACGGAGAAGCTTCAGCCAGCGGGATTCATGACGCGGCTGCGACTCTGTGTAGGGCATCCAGTCGTTTCCGACATGCTCATCCTTGCAGGACATAAAGCAGTCATTACAGTCAAAACAGGATGCAATATTCATTACCAGATATTTCTGTTTACTCATCTAATTTACCTCCCATCCAGTCATGACCGGAGAACTTCCATGCCTTCTCTGTCCAGACCATCTCATGACAGTTCGGATCCTTGTAGAAGTTCGCGGAACGGTTCGCTCCCTCCGGCGCGTTCGCGGGCTCGTTCCAGGATGCTTTCTCCTCAGCGCCGCCATGGTTCTTGTCAAGCGGTTTTTCTTTCCAGTCTTTCAGTTCTTTTCTGTCCCATTTCTCAATCTCAACCAGGCAGTGCTCGGTCGCCATACCGCTGGCATATTTGGACAGGAACCGTGACGGAGTCAGGATGTTGATGCAGCCGCCGCGGTCAACCGCGTGTCCGGGATCACCCAGAGGCTTATACTCCGCGGAGGACTCATAGCAATGGCAGGTGCCCTTCGGCACACGCTCTGTCAGCTGGGCGGCAAAAATGACCGCGCCGCGCTCGTTATACGCTTTCACCAGGTCGTGCTGTTTGATCCCGCGCTCCGCCGCGTCAAGCGGATTGATACGCATGATCCAGTAATAGAAGCCGTCCACAAGTACTCTGTGGTTCTCGATATCGTTGACGAAGGAATCCTTTCCGTCGCCCTGTGTATGGAAACTGAACCGGGGATGCGGAGACAGCACAGCAAGCGGGTATTTCTTGATACGCTCGGTGTGATGACCCTCCCAGGACGGAATGTACATCGGCATCAGCGGTCTCTCAGTATCATCTGTATCATAATGTCCGAAACGTTTCAGGCTGTTGGACACAAACTCCACCTTGCCAGACTGTGTCTGCAGACCCTTCTGGTCTACCAGGTCGCCCGGACGGAATCTGGAGATCCATCCTCTGGTATCCTGCTCGCGATCCTCCGCAAACCAGCGGAACGAAGGCGCAGGCGGTTTCCTGTCATCATTCGGCACAATAAAGTAACCCTTCTCAAAGAACTTCTCCCAGGTCACGACCTTCGGCATATCGGAGGCGTAGAACATCTGCTTCGCCCAGCCGAGCTCGGTCTTGCCCTCAGAGAAGACATCGCCCACATGCAGACGCTCGCAGATCGCGTTAAAGATCTCATAGTCGGACATGGACTCGCCCAGCGGCTCGATACACTTCTTCTGCAGTGTAATCACGCGGTGGTTCGCCTGGTTGTGGGAATCCGGGTTGTAGCCGGAGTTGCTCGCCCACTCGCCGATATCCCAGCGCTCGAAGTTCGTGCAGGCCGGAAGAATGATGTCCGCGAACGGCACCTCGCCCTCAAACCAGATGGACTGGCTGACAACGAAAGGAAGCCTCTTCGTGCGGTACATTCTCGCGTAACGGTCGCCCTGACCCATCGTGCCGATGTGGGATCCGCCGTATTTATAGAGCAGCTGGATACGGGAATAACCGTTCGCCGGATACTCATATTTGTGGAACTGCTGCTCCTGGGAGTCGCCGACAAAGCCTCGGCCCCACCACTCTACATGGTCGTCCAGAATACACTCCGGAAGACGCATACGGTCAAGGTGAACGCCTGCCGCCGTACTCAGGTTCGAGGACATCGGCTTACTGTCCACGCCGTTAAACATCCTGTATGCCAGAACCGCGCCTGCCGCGGAGTTCTGTGCATCGCCGCCGATACCGCCGTCAGCATAGCCCGGGAAGTAGAAATCAGAGTCTACCGGCACGCCCTGTGTCGTGCTGTAGAAATTGATGCCCGGCTTGCCGAGACCCTGCATGGTGATCAGCGCGATCATCATTCTGGCCCAGTCCATACCGATCGGGCTTCTGCAGCAGCCGCCCCAGCCGCCGAGACCGCCGGCCGCCAGCATCGTCTTATTCTTTGCCCACTCACGCGCCAGTGCACGGATATCACGGGCCGGGATGTTACACTCTTTTGACGCCCACTCAGAGGACTTGGGTACACCATCGGTCTTGCCGAGCACATAGTCCGTCCACTCTTCAAATCCGAAAGCGTGGGTAGCCACATATTCCTTGTCGTATGTACCCTCTACCAGCCAGGTGTAAGCAATACCGAGCGCAAGCGCAGCGTCCGTTCCCAACTGCGGGGAAAACCACTTGCCGCCATACAGGCCGTTCGTGTGGTTGTAATACGGATCGATGAATACCATCTTCACGCCGAGCTCCTGCAGCCATTTCCGGCGGATGGTACTCTCAAACGCACCGTAAATACCGTTGTTCGTCTCCGGATCGGAGGACCAGAATACCATCATCTCACAGTTCTGAAGGCAATCCTCCAGCAGATCGGTCTGCTCCGGGTTACCAAGTCTGGCGGTAAAACCGTACATATGGGTCGCACCCCAGTGCCAGCCCTCCCAGCTGTCCGGGTTATGATCGCCGTAGGTCAGACCGGCCGCGTTCATAAAACGGAACAGGGTACTGTGACGGTAACCGACCGTTCCCCACAGGTGGTGGGAGCTCGGCTCGATCACCATCGCGCCCGGCCCGAACTCTCTCTTAATCCGGCGCATCTCGTTACAGACAATATCGAGCGCCTCGTCCCAGCTGATCCGCTCATAGCCGGAGATCCCGCGGTTCTCCTCGTGTCGGTCGCCGTTCGGATCAAAGTCCACACGCTTCATCGGATACAGGTTGCGGCGGTCAGAATAAATCATGGATTTAAACTGTGCCGTAACCGGCGTGTAGGTCGTCTTTCTCGGCGGGGTAAATGTGCGTCCTCTCGCTTCGATTGAGTATGAAGCGGCGTCGTCGTCGTCCAGATCCATCGGCGTGATACGTATGATCTTGTCAGCCTCTTCGTCCACATAGACAAAGACCGGCCCGCCGGTGGTCATCTGGGTTTTCCTTACCAAATTTCCCATTTTTTCCTCCTTCTTTCAAGCTCCATTTTTGACATCTGTAATTATTAGGAAATTATAATTACGATGTATTTTTTATAACATTAAATAAATATCGTGTCAAAAAAATCCTCAGAATCAGGACAGTTAAATGTTCCGGATTCTTCCTTTTTTATGCAACCGGTCACTTTCAGGCGTTTGTTACAATACACCTGTTTTTATTATGAAACATGCACGAAATTAAGAATCATTTTTGTATGTATCCTACAAGTTTCGCACGATTTTATCGAAAAGAATGCAATCATTCACTTGCATTTTTTAATTCCAAACGTAATTTCAAAACGTTTTTGTCATTCATTCTGAAAATTCGCTCCTGTTTTCTAAAAATATCTGGTTTTTTTTACAGAAAACAGGTATACTGTATGTAGATGTATTGCTAAAAAAGCAGAGGAAGCAAGGGGATAATCATCATGAAGGATACCAAATCCTGGATTCTGGACGCGGCAGCTATGCTGTTTACACAAAACGGATATAACGGAACCACGACCAGAGCGATCGCGGAGCTCGCGGGGATCAGTGAATCCACCTTTTTCCGAATTTATAAGAGCAAGGACGCCATGCTGACAGATCTGCTCTATATCATGACGCCGGGACCGGAGGACATCCCCATGAAGGAGATGACCAACGGCGCCGACATCCAAAAGGATTTCGAACTGTTTTTTTATTACAATGCGATTCTGCATATCCGGCACCTGCCGGTATTCCGCCTTGCCATGCATCTGGAGGAGGTTTATGACAAATCCCGTTTTTCGAAGATCAAGGGCCTGGTTTCCCAGATGGCCGGATACTTCCAGCATCTGAATGAGATCGGATTTCTCATTGATTTCGATTATGAGATGCTTGCGGAACACATCAATGCGCTGTCCATCGTAAAGGCCTCCGAGTTTATCACCGGTGAGATCTACGGGGTTCCCATGGAACAGTCCGTGCGGGCATATTCGAAACAGTACGCGGAGTTTTTCGCCCGGCTGCTGACAACAAAGGATTCCTGACCCGGCGGTTCCGCATCCCCCCGGCATTCTTCATCCGCACACACCGTCCTGATTTTCAGGCGGGCAGAATTTCGTTACCCTCCGCGCTTATCGCTCCGCGTCGGTATCATCTGTCACGCTGTCCTTAATCGCTTCGCCGGTATCCCGGACAGAGTCTCCCGCGTCATCCAATGCGTCCCGCGCGCTGTCCGCCGCGTCATCCGGCGCTTCATCTTCCGTCGTATCCCGATCGGTTCCGTCCGTTGTTCCCGCCGTATCGTCCTCTGTATCCGTAATATTACCGGTCCCGGCGTCGTCATCCGTGCTGTCATCAGTCCGATCATCGTCCGTGCTGTCCTCGACTCTGGTATCGCTGTCGGTCTTGTCCTTCCCGCATGCCGTAAACGTCGTCAGGCTGAGCGCCAGCATGGCAATAAAAGCAAATTGTTTCCATTTTCTCATCGTATTTCCATCTCCTTTTTATTTCGAAAATGCGCTTCATTTTCGAATCTCTACGATACTAATATGAGCGTTTTTTCTTTTTTTATGCAGGTCCGTAATATCCCCGGTCCGGGAGACCGTCCGTCCCTCATGTGCCGTCACGCGACGATTTACTTTCTCATCTTCGGCTGAAAAATCAGCGAGACAATATAGCCGAAGATCAATGCCGCGGATACGCCCACCGCACAGGCAGTAAAACCACCCGTAAAAAGGCCGAGGAATCCGCTCTCATCGATCGCGGTCTTCATCCCCTCCCAGAGAAGGTTCCCGAAGCCGAGCAGCGGAACCGAAGCGCCTGCGCCGGCAAACTCCGAGAATGGCCCATACAGACCGACCGCACCCAGCACGGCGCCCGAACAGACGAGCAGGACCATCACCCTGCCCGGCAGCATTTTTGTTTTATCAATAAGGATCTGAACCAGGGCGCAGATGAGGCCGCCGACCCAAAACGCAGTCAGATAAGACATTTTTCTCTCCTTTCTGTCACCGAGGCGAACCGGATCTGTCCGTTCTCCGCCGCGAACAGGATTCTTCGCAGCACTCGATCACTACGGCATGCGCGATGCCGGGAACATTCTGTCCCTCATTGAAACTGATCCTGGAAAGCAAAGCCCCGGTCGGGACAAACAGGATCCGACGCAGTTTCCCCGAGCGAAGCAGCGGGAGAAAATGCGCGCTCAGCATCACGGCGGAGCAGCCGCAGCCGCTTCCTCCGGAACCGGTTCCCTGCTTCTCATTATCAAATATCTCTATACCGCAATCCATATGCTTCTCTGAAATATCAATATTCTTTTCCTTCAGCAGATCAATGAGAATCTCCCGGCCGACCTTTCCGAGATCACCGGTAATGATTCTGTCATAGTCATCGGCCGTCCGGCCGAAGTCCTCCAGATGCGCCTCGATCACATCCTTTGCGGCGGGAGCCATCGCGGCACCCATATTCATGGAATCGCGAACGCCGTAATCTACGATTTTTCCCGTCGTCACCCCGGTGATTCTTACCGGACACTCATCTTTTTTCCGAAAGTCCTGTCCGGCAATTAAAAAAGCTCCGCTTCCGGTGACTGTCCAGGTCGTCGACAGGGGTCTCTGGTTTGCATACTCCAGGGGAAACCGAAACTGTTTCTCCGCACTCGCAAAATGGCTCGAGGTGACCGCACCCGCCAGATACGCATAGCCGGCGGCGACGGTCATTGCCGCCAGGGAAAGCGCAAGGCCCGAAGTGGAACAGGCGCCGTAAAGGCCGAACAGCGGTACGCCAAAGGGCTGCAACGCAAAGGAAGAGGCCACGGACTGCCCGAGCAGATCGCCGGCAAACAGGTAGCGTATGTCCTCCGGACTGACGCCGGCTTTTTCGATCGCAATCTCCATCGCCTTTTTCTGGAAAGCGCTCTCCGCCTCCTCCCAGTTCTCGCTTCCGAATTTGTCGTCCTCGACGACCAGATCAAACCGACCGCTTAAGGGACCCTCCCCTTCCTTCTTACCCACGACAGAGCTGCTGCTGACAATGCAGGGAGGATGTGAAAAACACAGACTTTGTCTGCCTCTCTGTTCTGACATCTGATCCCTCCTTTCACTGTGCTTTTGTTTTTAAATAGTATCTCGTAGAAATAAAAAAATTATACATAAAATAAAGTGTCGCTTGCGACAGGTCTGCCCCGTGGGTACTTCGCGCGCGAGCGGTTGCATCGCAAAATTTCCTATCCGCGAGCTGCGCATCCACAGCGGAGCGTTTTTTGTCATATAGGAAGTTCGGAGAACTTTCCTATATGATAAAAAAACGCCCTGACGCATTCCTGCGCCGGGCGCGGTCGCTTTTGCGACATAACTCCAAATCCTGTATGCGGTTCAGCCCGCAGCTTCCGCCAGCGCCTTCCCGGCGGCGATCAACGCGGCTTCCGCGTCGGCATCGGGCGCCTCGTTGCAGATTACGCCCTCAGGCACGATCATCTCCGCACCCGCTCCCGTCATCTGATCCGCCCAGGTCCGCATCCATTCGCCGTCGCCCCAGCCGTAGGATCCGAATAAAAGGATTTTCTTCCCTGAAACATAAGCTTTCAGCTCCTCGACAAACGGATCCACCACGGATTCCTCCAGCTGCTCCGCTCCCATGGATGGACAGCCCATCGCAAACACAGACTCCTTCGCGAGCGCGTCAGGCGTAATATCCTCAAACGGCACGATGACCGGCGTCGCTTTGCCCGCCGTCACTCCGTTCGCCACAAGCTCCGCCATGGAAGCGGTGTTTCCGGTTCCCGACCAATAAACAATTTTTACTTCTGCCATTTTAACTCTCCTTTTTTGTTCTGATTAACAGGCGATCTCTCTGATATTTTTCCCGGAAAAAAACTCATTTACGGCGCAGGCCTTTGCCTCGTCATAAACACGAAACATCCGCTTCGCCCCCTCTACATCCGAATATACCTTCCAGTAACCCGTGCATCTGCAGCCCTTCCCCCGATGGCGGATAAAGCCCCTGACATCCTCCAGCGGATATCCGAGAAACACCCCCGTCTCATGAGGAAAATCCTGCGACTGATTATAAAAATACGCGATCCGTTCTCCCAGATAAGAAAGCTTCTGCCTGAGAGGCTCATCTGCATACCCGTATCCGGATAAAAAGGCGGCGATCTCTCTCCTGTTCAGCCAGCTCTCCATCCACTTCTCCCGGTAGAGCAGGATAATATCTCTCCGGCCGCTGCTGCAGAGCCGGCAAAGTCTGATATCCGTCTGATACAGAAAAGAGCAGACAAGGCGGGAGGTACCCGCCGGCACGGTAAACATGCAGGACATCTTTACATTTTTTAATACGGGAGCGCTCTGTACGATCATCTGCATCTGAACACTCTCCGCCGCCTCTGAACTTGTCAGGCATCTTACCACCGCTTCTGTCGACATTTTGTCTCCTTTCCGTTCGATTCCCGTATACCAGTATCTCCGGATTCCGCCGCGGGTATTCACGGACGCCCGCGCAATTTCAGTTCCGGGTGTAATTCACATCCGGCGAATATTCACGGATAACCACGCGATTGCATCTGTTTACGCATACTGTTCCAGAATCCCGATCAGCGCGCTGGCGCTGCTGCTGTGCGATCTCTCGATAATGGCATTGCTGCGTTCCGCCTCCGTCACGGCGCAGTTTACCATCTTGTGAGAAACCGTGGAAGTAAACAGGATCATCAGATCCGGACTCCCGATCTTGCTTTTCAGATCGGTCTTCATCTTCGTAAAAACCTTTGCCTTGCATTTATAGCGCCTGCAAATATCCTTATACTGCGTCTCCATCCGCTCATGCCCGCCGATAATAACAATGCTCATGCTTTTCTCCTTCCCGTTCTTTTTCCGTTTCGATGGTTAGTATACTATAACTTTTGTTAAATGTCAATTACTTTCTCCAAATTCCGGATTGTTACGGACTGTACCCGGATTTTTCTGAAAAAGAATGCGCCTTGGCGCATTCTCGCGCCGAGCGCGGTCGCTTTTTGCGACATTCTTCCTATCGCGCGAGTGCGCATCCACAGCGGAGCGTTTTTTATCATATAGGAAATTCGGAGAACTTTCCTATATGATAAAAAAGAAAGTCCTGCGCTGATTTCTCGCGCAAAGGACTTTCCTTTTCCATCCGGATCTCCTATGTAATTTTCAAAAATATCAATTCGTTGATTCCATGCGCCGCCGCGTCTGCACGGAACCCGCCAGCGCGTCGGCCAGCCGGTCGATCTCCTCTCCCTGATCCGTGCGCAGCGCGGATTTTAAGGAAACGCTCTCCTCCAGCACGTTTATATTCTTCAGGCCGCCAATGATCTCGCGCATCTGTTTTGCGCTGGTCGCCGCCCAGGAGCCGTTCTCGATAAAGGCGACCGTGCGGTTCTGGAGATTATGCGACGCCAGATCGCGCAGCAGCTCGTCCATCGTGATAAAGATCCCCGCGTTATACGTGGTGGACGCAAACACCAGATGGCTGTACGCAAACGCCGCGGCGACGATCTCGGAGGAAGCCGTCACGGACACGTCAAAGACAGTCGTCCGGATCCCCCTGTCGCGGAGCCTGCAGGCCAGTATATTCGCCGCATTCTCCGTATTCCCGTATACAGAAGCATAGGCGATCATCACACCGTCCACCTCCGGCTCATAACGGCTCCACTGCTGATATTTCGCGACATAATCACCGATGTCCCTGCGCCATACAAAACCGTGCAGCGGGCAGATCATGCGGATCTCGACCGCTGCCGCCTTTTTCAGCAGCGCCTGCACCTGCGCGCCGTATTTCCCGACGATGTTCGTATAATACCGGCGCGATTCCTTCAGATAATCGGCGAAAAAATCCACCTCATCCGCAAACAGCGCACCGTTTAACGCCCCGAATGTGCCGAAAGCGTCCGCGGAAAACAGAATCCCATCCGTAACATCATAAGTAACCATGACCTCAGGCCAGTGTACCATCGGCGCCATCAGGAAGGTCAGCTTATGCGCGCCTGTCTCCAGGACGTCCCCCTCCTTCACGATCTGAACCTTCATCTGCAGATCCGCACCGAAAAACTGATAGATCATCCCCTCCGTCTTTTTATTGCAGACGACCGTCACATCCGGATAACGCAGCAGAATCCCGCCCAGGGTGGCCGAGTGGTCCGGCTCCATGTGGTGAACCACCAGATAATCCAGCTTCCGCCCGTCCAGCGCGTGGGTTACATTTTCAAAAAACACGGCATCCACGGCCTTATCCACCGTGTCAAACAGAACCGTCTTCTCATCCGACAGAAGGTAGGAGTTGTAGGAAACGCCGTCCGGAACCGAATAGACGCCCTCGAACATGGCGAGCCTGCGGTCATCTCCTCCCACCCAGATCAAATCGTTCGTTACATTTCTGGTACAATACATAGCCTTACCTCATTTCTCAAATTCATTTGAAACGTCCATGCGCCGCTGTCGCAGCACATCACACGTCTGTCTGTTGACAACACTCTCATTTTAATACAAGATGCCTTCCCGGTCAATTCTGATTATGGATACACCACACCGTTCTTCAATGCAAAAAAACGGAGGTAACCCTCCGTTTTTTGCATCCGTCTCCCGTATATCTATTGTTCAAACTGTGCGTTATACAGTTCGGCGTAGAAACCGTTATGGCGGAGCAGTTCTTCATGCCGCCCCTGTTCCACGATGTCGCCGTCACGCATGACCAGAATCACGTCCGCGTCCCGGATCGTGGAAAGGCGATGCGCGATGACAAAGCTGGTCCTGCCCTCCATCAGGCGGTTCATGGCCTCCTGGATCAGCAGCTCCGTGCGGGTATCCACACTGGATGTCGCCTCGTCCAGAATCAGGATCGGACGATCCGCAAGGATGGCGCGCGCGATGGTGAGAAGCTGTTTCTGACCCTGGGAGATATTATTGGCCTCTTCATTGATTTCCATATTATATCCGCCCGGAAGCGTCTGGATAAACGAGTGTGCACGGGCGGTCTTTGCAGCCGCGATAACCTCCTCATCCGTCGCCTCCGGCCTTCCGTAGCGGATGTTTTCCATGATCGTGCCGTTGAACAGCCAGGTATCCTGCAGCACCATACCGATGTTCTGGCGCAGATCCCGGCGGTTGAAGTCGCGCAGGTCGTGGCCGTCCACCCGGATGGCTCCGGAATTCACGTCATAGAAACGCATCAGCAGTTTCACCATGGTCGTTTTTCCTGCGCCGGTCGGGCCGACGATTGCCACGGTCTGTCCCGGCTTTGCCTCACTGGTAAAGTCATGGATGATGACTTTGTCCTCATGGTAACCGAAACTTACATGGTCGAACTCCACTTCTCCCGCAGCGGATTCCAGCTGCACCGGATTCTCCACGGACTGAATCTCCTCCGACTCTTCCAGGAATTCAAAGATACGCTCCGCGGCGGCAGCCATGCTCTGGAACATGTTGGATACCTGAGCCAGCTGCGTCAGAGGCTGCGTAAACCGCTGGACATACTGGGTGAAGGAGACGATATAACCCACCTGTATGGTGCCCGCTGCGGTCAGGACGCCGCCCACGATTACGACCGCCACATATCCGGCGTTGCTGATCATATTCATGATCGGCTGCATCAGGCCCGACAGGAACTGGCTCTTCCAGGCGGACTGGTACAGCTTCTCATTGGTATCCTCAAACTCCTCCATCACCTTTCCTTCGCGGTTAAAGGCTTTGATGATATTCTGCCCGCTGAAGCTCTCCTCGATCTGTCCGTCGATCTGTCCCAGATAATGCTGCTGCGCCTTGAAATGCTTCTGGCTGAACCGGATGATGATCATCACGCAGATCAGCGAGATCGGCAGGATGATCACCGTGATCAGCGTCATCAGGGGACTTAAGGTCAGCATCATAACAATCACACCCACCATGGTGGCGATGCTGGTGATCAGCTGCCGAAGGCTCTGGTTTAAACTCTGCCCCAGCGTATCCACATCGTTCGTGATCCTCGAAAGCACATCTCCGGTCTGCTCGGAATCAAAATAGGCCATCGGCATACGGTTGATCTTCTCGCTGATGTCTTTGCGCAGGCTGTAGCTGATCTTCTGGCTGATGCCGGACATGATCCATCCCTGCAGGAAGTTGAACACGGAGCTTGCCACATACAGGATCAGAAGGGTGATCAGGATCTTCCCGATGGCTCCGAAATCAATGCCTCCCGTTCCCGTCACCTTCGCCATAAATCCGTTGGACAGCTCTGTGGTGGCGTTGCCCAGCAGTTTCGGCCCGTACACATTGAATACTGTACTGACGACGGCAAAGATAATAACCAGGATCATGCCGATCTTATAGCGTCCCATGTAGCGGAACAGTTTTCCGATACTGCCCCTGAAATCTGTAGCTTTATCCTGTGACTGATTTCTCCTCATCGGCATTACAGATCACCTCCGTTCAGAGCGAGTTCCTGTTCGCTCAGCTGACTCCTTGCGATTTCCCGGTAGGTCTCGCAGCTCTTCATGAGTTCCCCGTGCGTGCCCTTGCCGACGATTTTCCCTTCGTTCATGACGAGGATCTCATCCGCGTGCAGGACGGTGGAAATCCGCTGCGCGACGATCAGCACGGTGGCTTTGGCTGATTTCCGGCCGAGCTCCCGCCGCAGCGCGACATCCGTCTTGTAGTCCAGCGCGGAAAAGCTGTCGTCAAAAATCAGGATCTGCGCATGTTTCGCCAGTGCGCGGGCGATGGAAAGCCGCTGCTTCTGACCGCCGGACACATTCGTGCCGCCCTGTGCGATGTCGCTCCGGTAGCGGTCTTCCTTCTGATCGATGAATTCCGTGGCCTGCGCGGTGGCCGCCGCGTCCTCCATCCACGCGTCCGTCACACTTTCGCCGGCGTATTTGATATTTGACTCAATGGTGCCGGAGAACAGAAATCCCTTCTGCGGCACCAGGCCGATCTGGTCGCGGAGCTTTTTCTGGCTAATCTCCCGGATATCCACACCGTCCAGACGGATGGCTCCATCCGTCACGTCATAAAAGCGCGGGATCAGGTTGACCAGCGTGGATTTCCCACAGCCGGTGCTCCCGATGATCGCCGTGGTGGCGCCGGGTTTCGCGGTAAAACTGATATCATTAAGAACCGGATCTTCCGCTCCCGGATAGGA
The DNA here is from genome assembly GCA_021202015.1 of Clostridiales bacterium. Classification (GTDB taxonomy): domain Bacteria; phylum Bacillota; class Clostridia; order Lachnospirales; family Lachnospiraceae; genus Eubacterium_I. The sequence goes on from JAJQDV010000045.1 coordinate 20,011, forward strand.
GAAGGTGACATGATCAAAGACCAGCTCTCCTTTAAACTGCCTATCTTCATACGACGGAGCCTCTTTGCTGTCCCGGATCTCGCTTTCCGTCTCGATCACCTCATGGATCCGGTTCGCGGCTACGCCCGACCGCGGCAGCATAATGGAGATCATCTCAATCATCATAAACGCCATGATGATCTGAAGCGCGTAGGTCATAAACGCCACCAGGTCGCCGACCTGCATCATTCCCTCATCCATGCCTTTGGCGGCGAACCATACGATCAGCAGGTTGACGCCGTTCATCACGAACATCATACACGGCAGCATAAAACTCATTACGCGGTTGGTAAACAGCTGTACCCGCATCAGATCCTCGTTCGCCACGTCAAAGCGCTTTTCTTCATATTTTTCTCTGCCGAACGCCCGGATCACCGGGACGCCTTCCAGAATCTCCCTGGAAACCAGGTTGACCCTGTCGATCAGCTTCTGTATGATCCGGAACTTCGGCATCGCCACAACGACCAGGCCGATGATCAGGCCGGTCATGGCCAGTGCGGCCACTACAATGATCCAGGCCAGGCCGGTATGCGAGCTGACCACCCGGATAATACCGCCGATAGCAAGAATCGGAGCAAACAGTACGATACGCAGCAGAATCTGCATGGTCATCTGCATCTGCTGGATATCATTGGTACAGCGCGTAATCAGGGAAGAAGTACTGAACCGGTCGATCTCACTGTTTCCGAAAGAGAGCACCCGGTCAAACACCTGGTGCCGCAGGCTTTTGCAGACCTTCGCGGACGTCACGCTGGCAAAGTAGCAGGCCAGGATGGCCGCTATGCTCATCAGAACCGTCATGATGATCATTCTCCGGCCAATCCGGAAAAGATACTGCCTCTGAATCTGATCCTGATCCACCCCGATTTTCGCGTATTCCGCGCTGACCTCCTCGATCGCGACGGCGGAGAAGATCAGGTCGCCGGAATCACCGTACTGCTCAACGATCGCGTCCGCCATTTCCAACAATGTCCCATCGTCCATCTGTCCGGCCGCAACCATCGCCTGAATCATGGGGAGCATGTTCACGGTAACCTCGCCGTCTTCATCTTCTGAAGTCTCCAGTTCCATCCCCAACATGGCGCCCAGATCATCCAGAGACATGTTGTCGAGAGCGCCCGACTCCATGGACATCTGCTCCTCCAGCATCTCTTTAAAACTGTCTTCCGAGAGAGCCGACAGCTGATATACCAAAACCATGGGCGTCTGCAGCGCGTCGGACACCTCCTCCGTGTCGCTGATTTCCTCATCGAGGTACCAGACACCGTCCTCCAGCGTATAGGCATCCTCCACGACCGCAGCATCGTCCTCATCCATAAACAGCATCAGATACTCCATCGTCTCCTCACTGATCTGAACCGCGGCCGCATCCTCTATGCCGCCCTGTTCGATTCCCACATCTACGATGTCGCTCGTATAGGAAGGCAGCGACAGCTGACAGTACGCCTGAATGATCAGCAGAACGACAATGATCAGCACGGCCGGAATGTGGTGTTTCAGTGGCCTTATCAGGTTTTTCATGTTTTGCTCCTTTCTCACCGGTCTGTTCCGAAAAATAAGTAGAATTCACCGGTTGATTTTTATACTGTTGTGTATTATAATTCATGTATATTTGATTTCAATTACCAATATAAAGTAAATGCGCATTATTACACACACAACAAAAAGATGTGTCATATTTTCTGAAAATGTTTACGAGGTGAAGAACATGGCGAGAAAACCGGACCGCAGGATAAAGAAAACAAAAGCGTCCCTGCATCAGGCATTTTACAATCTGTTAAAGAAAAAGAATTACAGCGATATCACGGTAAAGGAGCTGGCGGATGAGGCAGACATCACGCGGAAAACCTTTTATCTCCATTACAACTCGCTGGACGACCTCCTCCGGGAATTTATGACGGAGCGATATGAACGGCTCCGTGAGCCGATGGAGTACGCAGATTTATTTTCGGAAGATTTTGACTATATGGGCTTATTTACACACCTCAGGGACGTACTGGAGGAAAACCATGATATCGTCAAAAAGCTGATGAACGATCAGAACTCCCGCTATGTGATGCAGCATCTGATGGAGGAGAATGAGACCCTGACCTTTGAGCATGCAAAAACGCATTTTAACCTGAGGCCGGAGATCCTGCATATTTACTTTCGTTATTACACGCGGGGGATATCCGGGACGTTTCTGGAGTGGTTCGCAGACCCGAACGCCATTCCCCTGGAGGAGTTTGTCGACACAGTGAAAAATATCAACCTGCAGATGAGGCAGGCGCTGGTAAAATACAGGATACCATAATTGCAGGATAAAGAACTGATTTTTTATATATTTTTCACAGGTTATGGCTTGCTTTTTCTCATGGTATTCTATATACTTCAGATTGTACTCGGAAAAATACAATTTTCACAGACAAGGAGATGGTGCAAATGAAAAACTATTTTGACCTTTCGGGACAGACAGCGGTCGTGACCGGCGCTTCCACCGGCCTGGGCGTGCAGATGGCAAAAGCTCTGGCGAATCAGGGAGCCAACATCGTCTGCCTCGCACGAAGAAAAGAAAAGGTGGATTCCAACGCGGCGGAGATCGCATCGGCTTACGGTGTAAACGCCATCGGCGTAAAGTGTGACATCACCGACACCGCAGCCGTGGAAGCTGCCGTAGACGAGATCCTGAATAAGATGGGACGCATTGATATCCTGATCAACAATGCCGGAACCGGCGCCGTGGCGCCCGCTGAGGATATCACGGATGAACAGTTTATGAATGAAGTAAACATCGATCTGGCGGGTACGTTCAAAATGGCCCGCGCCGTTGCAAAGAAAGCCATGATCCCTGCCGGATACGGCCGGATCATCAATATCGCTTCCATGTACGGACTGGTCGGCAACAAGATCGCTCCCGCCACACCCTACCACGCGGCCAAGGGCGGCGTCGTAAACCTGACCCGCGCGCTGGCAGCCGAGTGGGGAGAAAAGGGCATCAATGTCAATGCCATCTGCCCCGGATATTTTGAAACCCCGCTGACAAAAGAAACTCTGGAAAGTGAATTCTTCCAGGAGTACGCGCGCACCATGATCCCCATGTCCCGGTACGGAAAAGAGGGTGAGCTGGATACGGCAGCCATCTTCCTGGCTTCCCCCTGCTCCTCCTATGTAAACGGGTTGATCTGCGCCGTCGACGGCGGTTATACCAGTATGTGATCATCTGTCAAAATCAGTTTACCGCACAGAGCACCGGTCAGCGAACCGGTGCTCTGCCTGAATTTATTCAATTTCCATTTAACAGCAAATCCCGCATAGAAACCCTTCCGATTACAGATACTAATACCGCTTACCATCACGAAAAAAAGGGAAACGGAGGAAAATAAGGTATATGAAAGCAACAGGAATCGTACGCAGAATCGATGATCTTGGCCGAGTCGTCGTCCCAAAGGAAATCCGGCGAACGCTGCGTATCCGTGAGGGCGACCCGCTGGAAATCTTTACGGATCGCGAAGGCGAGATCATCCTGAAGAAATACTCCCCCATCGGCGAGCTCGCCACATTTGCCGGTCAGTACGCAGAGAGCCTTGCCCAGGCCGCGGGCTGCCTGGTCTGCGTCAGCGACAGGGATCATATCATCGCCGCGGCCGGAAGCGGGAAAAAAAATTACGACGGCAAACCTATCAGCCGTCAGCTGGAGACAATTATTGAGGACCGCGTCCACCGGGTTTCCGAAAAAGCAGACGCGAACTTTGTAAAAATAACAGCGGACGACAGTTCCGACTACCAGACGCAGGCCATCAGCACCATCATCAGTGACGGAGACGCCATCGGCGCCGTTATCATGTGCGGCAGAGAAGGGCGGGAAGCTTCCTGCGAAACGCAGGAAAAGCTGGTTCTGACCGCGGCAGGTTTTCTCGGAAAACAGATGAATGTCTGATTCCCCGGTTCGTTTTCAAAAACCCTCTTGTAATCTATGATACAGTGTGTTATCATTCTTGACGAGAAAAATCATAATAGAAGATTCTTCAGGGCAGGGTGCGATTCCCGACCGGCGGTACAGCCCGCGAGCGCGAAAGCGTTGATTTGGTGATTCCCATGCGGATATTCCAAAGCCGACAGTATAGTCTGGATGGAAGAAAGAATTTTGTAAACGGAAGATTTATTCCGAATACGAACACCAAAATCCCTGAGATGAATCTCAGGGTTTTTTTATGCACAGGACTGCGTATGAAAATTATGCGACAGAGCCGCACGCAGCCCGCGCGGCGAGTATGAGGAAAAACCGCCTCCTACTCGATTCTTACAGGAAAATTCATCCTATGAAAAAAATAAAGGGGCGAATCGATCATGAACAGGGAATTTTATATGCGGCGCGCGCTGGAACTGGCGGAGCAAGGCGCCGGGTACACGAGCCCGAATCCGATGGTGGGCTGTGTGGTTGTGAAGGACGGCCGCATCATCAGCGAAGGGTATCATGAAAAATACGGTGAATTCCACGCGGAACGAAACGCGCTGACCCGATGTGAGGAGGATCCGGCCGGTGCCGACCTGTACGTCACGCTGGAGCCCTGCTGCCATTACGGAAAAACACCTCCCTGCACGGAGATTATCATCGAAAAGAAAATCCGACGTGTATTCGTCGGCAGCACGGATTCCAACCCGCTGGTTGCGGGAAAAGGGATTCAGTTCCTCCGGGATGCCGGGATTGAAGTGGAGACCGGCATTCTCGAAGCGGAATGCCGGAAGCTGAACGAGGTTTTTTACCATTTTATCGAGACGAAACTGCCGTTTGTCGTCATGAAATACGCAATGTCGCTGGACGGCAAGATCGCCTGTACGACCGGCGATTCCAAATGGGTGACCGGCGAAGCGGCCAGAGCACATGTCCACGAGCTTCGCAGACGATACAGTGCAATTATGGTCGGCATCGGCACGGTATTAGCGGACGACCCCATGCTGAACTGCCGGATTCCCGGAGAGGTTCGTGCGAACCCGGAAGAACGCAATGCGGACGCATCGACTTCAGACCAGCGGCCCGCATCCGCAATGAACCCGACACGCATTGTATGCGACAGCAGCATCCGGATCCCCGCCGACTGCCGGCTGGTCCGCACAGCCCGCGAGATTCCGACGATCGTCGCCTGTTCGCATTCCGCATACCGGTCCGACCGGCGGCAGAAAAAGATACAGAGTCTGAAGGACGCCGGGATTCAGTTCATCCCGACCAGCGGCTCACACGGCGTGAATCTCAAAGAGCTCCTGACGGAGCTCGGAAAACAGAACATCGACAGTATCCTGCTCGAGGGCGGCGGCACACTGAACTCCTCCGCACTGGATGAACGTATTGTCAACAAGGTATACGCCTATATCTCCGGCAAACTGATCGGCGGCAGGGACGCGCCCACACCGGTCTCCGGAATGGGTGCGGACCGCATGGCGGAAGCCGTTTCGCTGAGGGACATGGAAGTCCGCACCATCGGAGAGGATCTCTGTATCACCGGGTATCCGGTTTACAGTTAACAGGCGTGGGAAAAAGACATATGTTTTCACACAGTGCTCCGTTATTTATAAAAGAGGTGAATCATACATGTTTACAGGATTAATCGAGGAGGTCGGCACCCTTCAGAATATCCGCCGCGGACAGCGTTCCTGCGTGCTGACGATCGGGTGCAGTGACGTCCTGGAAAACACCAGAGTCGGGGACAGCATCGCGGTCAACGGTGTCTGTCTGACCGTCACCGGAATCGGCCGCGGGTCTTACACGGCGGACGTTATGTCGGAGACCATGAACCGCAGCGCTCTCGGCCGCCTGTTCCCGGGAGCGAAGGTAAATCTTGAACGGGCCATGCCGGCGGACGGCAGGTTCGGCGGTCACATCGTCTCCGGACATATCGACGGAACCGGCGCCGTACAGGCCATCGAACGGGACGACAATGCCGTATGGTACACGATCGCGGCCGCGCCGGAACTCCTTCGCTATATTGTAGAAAAGGGCTCTGTCGCTATCGACGGCATCAGTCTGACCGTGGCCGCTGTGGACGAGTCCTGTTTTCGGGTCTCCGTCATCCCGCACACGCAGCAGGTAACCGCGCTCCGAGACCGGGGCGTCGGCGATCTCGTCAACCTGGAATGCGACATTATCGGAAAATACGTGGAAAAACTGCTGATGCAGCCGCTCTCCGGGACAGGCGCGAAAGGACAGCCGAAAAGCGGTCTCACGGAGGAATTCCTGCTGGAACACGGATTCTGCTGAAGTCCGGATTCAACAGTAAACACAGCATGTCTGCCGTACGTACGATACCGCAAACGTACGGAATACTTTGTACATACAAGAACACATCGGGAGGGAAACAGAGAATGGCAAAAGAATTGGGAACCATAGAACAGGCTCTGGAGGATATCCGAAACGGCAAAATCATCCTGGCCATTGACGATCCGGAGCGGGAGAACGAGGGCGATATGATCTGCGCCGCGGAATTTGCCACACAGCAGAATGTCAATCTCATGGCCAGCGAAGCGAAAGGCCTCATCTGCATGCCGATGAGCGGAGAGCTCTGCGACCGGCTGGGGCTGGATCAGATGGTCACAAATAACACGGACAACCATTGTACCGCGTTCACCGTATCCATCGACCATGTGGATACCACCACCGGCATTTCGGCGGCGGAGCGCTCCGTCACCGCCATGAAAACCGTGGAGGACGGCGCCAAACCGTCCGACTTCCGCCGCCCGGGACATATGTTCCCGCTTCGCGCGCGGGAGGGCGGCGTCCTGGTCCGCGACGGCCACACGGAGGCGACTGTCGACCTGTGCAGACTGGCCGGTTTAAAGCCCTGCGGGCTCTGCTGTGAGATCATGCGGGAGGACGGCACCATGATGCGGACCTCAGAACTGCTGGAGTTCGCGGAACGGCTCGATCTCACCGTCATCACCATCACAGATCTGATCGAGTACCGGATGCGCAACGAAAGCCTGATCAAACGCCAGGCAGAGGCAAAGCTTCCGACCAAATACGGCGAATTTAAGATCTACGGCTATGAAAACACCCTGAACGGAGCGGAGCATGTCGCCCTTGTCATGGGAGACTTCACGGAGGACGAGCCGATCCTCTGCCGCGTCCATTCCGAGTGCCTGACCGGCGACGTCTTCGGATCCGCGCGCTGTGACTGCGGCGAACAGCTCGACGCCGCCATGAAGGCCATCGCGAAGGAAGGAAAAGGCGTCCTCCTCTACCTGCGTCAGGAGGGCAGAGGTATCGGACTCCTGAATAAAATCAAAGCCTACTCGCTCCAGGAGCAGGGCTATGACACGGTGGACGCGAATATCAAGCTCGGCTTCCCGCCCGATATGCGGGAATACGGCATCGGCGCACAGATTCTCAGCGACCTCGGTGCCAAACGCCTGCGTCTGCTGACGAACAATCCGAAAAAGATCACCGGTCTCGCCGGATACGGCATTACGATCGAGGAACGAGTACCGATCCAGATCCGGGCACAGAAGTTCGATTACTTTTATCTGAAAACAAAACAGGAAAAAATGGATCACATGACGAATTATCAATAATCCGGGACAAACCGTAAGCATAACTTTCGATTCTGAATCAGGAACGGATAAAAAACGGCAAAACGACAACACATTTATAATAGAAAAGAACATCTGTTCAGAAAGGAAGATCACCATGAGAATTTTAGAAGGAAACGTCGTAGCGGAGGGAATCAAAATCGGAATCGTCGCAGCCAGATTCAACGAATTCATCGTATCAAAACTGATCAGCGGCGCACAGGACGCCTGCATCCGGCACGGTGTAAGGGACGAGGATATCGACCTGGCCTGGGTGCCCGGCGCATTCGAACTGCCGATCATCGCGCAGAAAATGGCGGAATCCGGAAAATATGACGCCGTCCTCTGCCTGGGCGCCGTCATCCGGGGCGCGACCAGTCATTATGAGCTGGTCTGCGCGGAGACGAGCAAGGGAATCGCCACCGTCGGGCTGAAAACGGGCGTGCCGACTCTGTTCGGCGTGATCACCACGGATAATATCGAGCAGGCCATCGAGAGAGCCGGGACAAAGGCCGGCAACAAAGGGTATGACGTTGCCTGCTCCGCGATCGAGATGGTAAATCTGCTCAGGAGTATCTGAAAAAGTGCAGGATTGCGAAACTCATATTCACGTTCTGTTTAACATGAACAGGAAAACGAATTCAACGCAGTCACAAGGAGCGCCTGCTTTTGAATTGTTTTCCTGTCCATGTATTTACATTGAGGAAATAAGTTTCGCAATCATTTTCAATTCCGCAGATTCGGATTCGAAAACAGGAATGGAACCTCCCTCGCAGAGGGAAGCACGGCGGCAGCCATCTTCGCAATCTCCGGAGACGGCTGTTTTAAATCCGGGATGCAGATGACGGGGATCTGCGCGGCGCAGGCCGCGCGGACGCCGTTCTCGGAATCCTCCAGGACGAGTGCGTCCTCCGGCGCCACTCCCATCCGGGCACAGGCCGCGAGAAAAATATCCGGCTCCGGCTTGGAGCGGGCGACCTCGTCCCCGCCGACGATGCACAGGATTTCCTCACTGAAGCATTCACCCGGTTTCGGTACGCCGGATATTTCCTCACTGAAGTATTCCCCCGGTTTCGGTACGCCGGATAAAAGCATGCGGGAGTCACAGCAGAAATACCCGTCCAGCTTCGCCAGACGCAGGAATTTTTCCACATAGACCCGCACCGTGGAGGAAGCCACGCAGCAGAGGACGCCGTGCTCCCGGAACCACTGCAGCAACTCCTCAATGCCGGGCTTCACGTCCGGTCCGTTCTTTTCAAGGTATTTATCCATCGCCGCCCGGGTCCTCCGGGTGATCTCCTCCGCCGGATACTCCGGACCGTATATCTCAATCAGTTTTTCCCGCAGCAGCGTGCCGGACAGGCCGATGGTCTGTATGTAATCCTCCTCCCGTGCGGGATAGCCCATCTGCCTCAGAATCTCATGTTTTTTTTCCATAAACAGACGCTCTGTATCAAACATCAGACCGTCCATATCAAAGATTGCCAGTTTTTTTAATTTCATTTTCTGCTCCCGATCCGGCTTTTGTATATCCGAACCCCAGACGCCATTTCACAATACGGTTTACGAGGATGCACACGGCGCCGATCACAAAAGGCAGGATAAAGGTCGCGATGCGATAAAGAAGCGTGACCGCCGCCGCCTTTTCCTTTCCTGTCATTACGCTGAAAAGACCGGTCATGATCAGTTCCGTAGAGCCGATTCCCGCCGGTGTCGGAATCACGCCCGCCGTCATAACGGACAGTGATGTGATTGAAAGTGAGGATAAAAAAGAAATCTCTCCCGTCTGAAACAGGATCAGGAACGGTATACTGTACCAGGCGCACAGCTTTGCCATGTTTTTCAGCACACAGATCACCAGGATTCTGCCGTTCTTCAGGATTTTTGACGAAGACACCTCCAGAATCCCCATATTATCCTCCAGCTTTTTGATCGCGCCGTCATGCTTATGACTGCGGTTCAGCTTCTGTGCCAGTGCCAGGATCAGTCTGTGAAACCTCGGATAGATCACCAGCAGAATACAGATCAGGCAGATCCCCGCCGTCAGCAGATAGGCCAGGATCAGATATACGGCATAATTCCTGTAATGAGCAGCCATGATTCCCCAGTTCACCAGGAAAAACACCCCGCTGAAGATCGCGATGCTGATCTTATGGATGATATATTGGAGCGCATAAAGTCCGGTCGCTTCCGCATAGCTCAGGCCATGCCTTCCCAGATACACGATCGCCGCCACGCCGGCTCCGCTCCCCAGTGTGGAAAGCCTGTAAAAAGAACAGTAAAACGCGTTATACACCGCGTTCCGGTAACGGAAAGACGGGCAGTACAGTCTCGCCAGGGAATACGTAATCCATGCCTCGATCAGATGATAAACAATCGTAGCGCCCGCAATCAGCGCCAGTATCAGCGGCGCCGTTTCGGCAATCTGCTGCAGAATACTTTTCCAGGAACCGCGAAACGTATAGATGATAATGCATATTAAAATTGCGACAAAAATAATCTTAAGCCAAAATCTTCTGTTTCTCATATACGATTATACCCCGGACTCCGCATCGGAGCGTTTTTGTCATATAGGAAGCTCGGAGAACTATCCTATATGACAAAAAATTCTTTCACCTGTCCGAATATGATCTCCATCAGGCGCGTACGCGCTTCCACGCTTGCCCAGGCAATGTGGGGCGTGATCAGAAGCCTGCTGCTGTCCTGAAAACGCCGCAGCGGATTGTCAGCCGTCATCGGCTCCGTCCGAAGCACATCAAGGCCCGCCGCAGCGATCTCCCCGCGCTCCAGGGCATCCGCAAGATCCTCCTCCACCACAATGGGACCGCGCCCGACATTGATAAAAATGGCGGAATTCTTCATTTTATGAAAAGCTCCGGCATCCATCAGATCCAGCGTATGCTCATTTAAGGGCGCATGGACGGAAACGATATCCGATGTCCGTAATAATGTATCCAGATCTGTCTGCTCGTATCCCTCCTGAGGCGGTCTGCCCGAAGTCGAACAGTAAATCACCCGGCAGCCGAACGTCTTCGCGATGTCCGCTACCCTGCGTCCGATACTCCCCAGGCCGATGATTCCCCAGGTCAGGCCCTGCAGTTCATGGAATACATTGGAAAAATGCGTGAAGGAATTCCCTTCCGTATATTTCCCGGACTTTACATAATCGTCATAGTAGCTGAGCTTCTCCAGCAGGGCGAACATCAGTGCAAACGTGTGCTGCGCCACATTCTCCGTGGAATACCCCGCCACGTTCCTCCAGGCAATCCCTCGGCTTTTCAGAAAATCCATGTCCAGATTGTTTGTGCCGGTCGCGCTCACACAGACCAGCTTCAGACGCGGCGCCTCGCCCACAGTCCGTGCGTTGACCTCCGTCTTGTTTACGATGATCACATCCGCCTCCCGGATGCGCGTCGGCATCTCGGACTCCGGTGTATATCCGTAAACCGTTACGTTTCCAAGCTCGGAAAATCCGGACAGATCGATGTCTGCCCCGATCGTATCCGCATCCACAAAAACCAGATTCATCCTTCCATCCATCATTCGTTCTCCTGTAATTCGCAACCGGCAGACTCTTTTCCGGTTACCGTATAAAACCATTTACAGTAATTCCTGTTATTCACCGTGACAGAACCCTCACCCGACGCAGAGATCAATGCATCCCCTGTTTCCGGTAAACACTTTACACCCTGTTTACCTCTGTGACTGCTATATTTTACATCAACTTAATTAAAAAGAAAAGCGCAATCTCCGAAAAAACATGCCGTAAAATTCTTAAAAATCAGTGTGAATCACATTTTGCGGTAAAAATTTTCTTCCGGGGTGTCCTCCTGAGGATTGACTCGCAAAATTTTATATGATATATTTTATAAGAAATAAGGAGAAAAATGCAGAATAAAGGGGGTTCCATCCAAATATGAAAAATGTAAGACCGGTCAATATCGTAAAACAGCTGATCATCTATGTCGCCGGACTTTTCATCATCACGCTCGGCATCAATATTTCAAAAATGTCCGCGCTCGGCATCTCACCTGTCAGCTCGATTCCCCGCGCCTGCGAACAGATCTGGGGATTCACGCTCGGCACTACGACATTTATTGTCTATATTTTCCTGGTCGTCGCACAGCTGGTCGTCCTGCGGAAAAATTTTCGCATCATCAACGCCCTGGGGCTGCTGCTGACGATCCTTTTCAGCGTTATGGTGGACTTTACCGGCTCAGATCCGGACGCCTTCGGCCACATCTTATATAACTTTCCGCGTCCGGAAGGGTACATAATGAAACTGATCTATATGATCGTCAGCGTGATCATCATCGGGATCGGCGCTTTTCTGTACCTGCGGCCGAACTGGGTTCCCATGCCGTCGGAAGGTCTCGCCGGCGCCATATCAGGAGTCACCGGCATCAAATTCGGCAACTGCAAAACCATGGTGGATACCGGGATGGTCATCATCGCGCTGATCTTCCAGCTCATCTTTCTGGGCGGCTTAAGCTCCTTCCTGAGCGACAGCGTCGTTGTCCGGGAAGGAACCATCGTCGCCGCGATCTTTGTGGGACAGATTGTAAAAATTCTTTCAAAATATTTTGCAAAGCCGATGGAAAACTGGCTGCACGCCGGGGAGAACAGATCGTAAATTGTATTGACATAATTTTTGTAATGCGCTAGAATGGGGGCAGATTTCAAAAAGGAGGAGGATAAACATGTTCAGGAAAAGCAGAAAGTACTTCGCATGTCTGATCTGCGTTTTATATGTTTCTGTCATCCTTTTTTCCGGCCTTTTTATCCTCAGAGCATACGGTCATGACTGTACCGGCGAAAGCTGTCCTGTCTGTGCCTGTGTAGAACAGGCTGAGCAGGCGCTGAATCAGCTTGGCGGAGGCGCCATCTGTGCGGCAGCCGCTGTACTTATTGTTGTTGCGGCGCTTCAGATTACCGTACCCGTATGTCCTTTTATTTCATGCACATCTCCTGTAAATTCCAAGGTAAGATTAAACAATTGAATCCCTCCCTCCGTACCATGACGCAGGGAACTGATATTCTGCGCCCCGGTACGAATGGAAAGTAAGGCAGTACACGTCAGTGGTGGAGTCTGCCTTTTTGTTGTTTGCCGTTTTGAACCGATACCAGGGAAAATACATGACATTTTCTCTGTACGGTTTATTTGCGCATCTGATTTTTACCGCTTTACCGGTATGAACGGACCGTTTCACAGTGAACAACATTCTATTATTCCCAATAAAAAAGAATATTATTTGGAGGCAAATCATGAAAAAATTTATCGTATTGCTTATCGCGGCCGTGACCGCGTTCACTCTGGCTGCCTGCGGGAACGAGTCCGCACAGACATCCACATCCGTCTCCTCTGATTCCGTGGATTCGGAGGAAACCTCTTCCGACACAATTCAGATCGTAACCACGATTTTTCCCGAATACGACTGGATTTGCGAGATCCTCGGCGATGCCGCGGACCACGCGGAAGTCACCATGCTCCTGGACAGCGGCGTCGATCTGCACAGTTTTCAGCCGACCGCCGATGACATTCTGAAAATTTCGAATTGCGACCTGTTCATCTATGTCGGCGGCGAATCCGACGCCTGGGCAGAGGATGCCCTTGCGGAAGCCGCAAATAAGGACATGGTCGTCATCAACCTGCTGGACGCTCTGGGCAATCTCGCAAAGGAAGAAGAGACAGTCGAGGGCATGGAGACTGACGAAGAGGAAAATGAGGAGGAGGAAACCGAATATGATGAACATGTATGGCTTTCGCTGAAAAACGCCGAAGTCCTCTGTGATGTGATCGCGGACGCAATGACAGAGATCGACACAGACTACGCGGACGTCTACACGGCCAACGCTGCATCTTACCGGGAGAAACTGGAAGCTCTCGACGCAGATTACCAGACAGCCGTTGACAATGCGTCAGTGACGACTCTGCTGTTCGGCGACCGTTTCCCGTTCCGCTACCTCGCGGACGATTACGGTCTTTCCTATTACGCGGCGTTCTCGGGCTGCTCCGCTGAAACAGAAGCAAGCTTTGAAACCATCGTATTTCTCGCTGAAAAAACAGATGAGCTGAATCTGGACTATATCCTGACTCTGGAAAATTCAGACCATACGATTGCAACTACCATCATTCAGAATACGCAGAACGGCGATCAGGAGATACTCATCATGAATTCCATGCAGTCGATCACCTCAGAAAACGTCGAGCACGGCGTCACTTATCTCAACATCGCGGAGGCGAATCTCAAGGTTCTGAAACAGGCGCTCGGGACAGTCGAGGCCGAGTAGGCAGACATGGAAAGGAGAACATGATGGAACAGATCGTATGCCGCAATCTGACTCTGGGATATGAGGGAAAGCCGATTCTCGAAAACTTAAGCTTCACGGTCTGCAAAGGCAATTATTTCTGTATCGTCGGGGAAAACGGCGCGGGGAAATCTACCCTGATGAAGACGCTCCTCCACCTGCAGCCGCCCATCAGCGGAACCATTGAACTGAAAAACGGGCTGAAAGCCAATGAGATCGGCTATCTGCCGCAGCAGACTTATGTGCAAAGAGATTTCCCCGCGTCGGTACGGGAGATCGTCCTCTCCGGCTGCCAGAGCCGATGCGGACGCCGTCCGTTTTACAGCAGGGAAGAGAAATCCATTGCCGCGGACGCCATGAAAAAAATGATGGTCGACCGGCTGGCCGGCCGCTGCTACCGGGAGCTTTCCGGCGGACAGCAGCAGAGAGTCCTTCTGGCCCGGGCTCTCTGCGCCACCCGAAAAGTGCTTCTTCTCGACGAGCCGGTATCCGGGCTTGATCCGAAAGTAACCGCCGAGATGTACAGCCTGATCGAAAAGCTGAATCACGAAGACGGCATCACCGTCATTATGATCTCCCACGATATCGCAGCCGCGGTCCGATACGCCGGCCACATTCTTCATATCGGGAAAAAATCTTTCTTCGGGACGAAGGAAAACTACCTCCGGAGCGATCTCGGAAAAATGTTTGCCGCTGAATTCGGAGGTGAAAATTCATGATCGACAAATTGATTTTATATTTACAATATCCCTTTGTGTGGTACGCGTTTATCGTCGGCATTCTTATTGCGCTGTGCTCCTCTCTGCTGGGCGTCACCCTGGTACTGAAGCGGTTTTCCTTCATCGGGGACGGGCTCTCTCATGTAGCCTTCGGCGCCATGGCCGTCGCGGCGATCCTGAATCTCGGCAACAATATGTACTTTACGCTGCCGGTCACCATCGTCTTCGCCATCCTGCTGCTGCGCAGCGGCCGAAATGCGAAAATCAAAGGAGACGCTGCCGTCGCCATGATCTCCGTCGGCTCGCTGGCCATCGGATACCTGTTGATGAACGTATTTTCTACCAGCTCGAACCTGTCCGGGGATGTATGCAGCACCCTGTTCGGTTCCACATCGATCCTGACGCTGACGTCGACGGAGGTAGGGCTCTGCGTTGCCCTGTCGATTCTGGTTGTGGTTCTTTTCATTCTTTTTTATAACAAGATCTTCGCCGTAACGTTCGATGAGGATTTTGCACAGGCGACAGGAACAAAAGCAGATGTCTATAACCTGTTGATCGCGATCATTGTCGCCATCATCATCGTTCTGGCCATGAACCTTGTCGGTTCCCTGCTGATCTCCGCGCTGGTGATTTTCCCGGCGCTGTCGGCAATGAGAATCTTCAGGAGCTTTTTATCGGTCACACTCTGCTCGGCAATTCTCTCGGTAATCTGCGCCTTTCTCGGAATTATCATTTCCATCCTGGCGGGAACACCGGTCGGATCTACCATCGTAGCAGTTGACATAGTCGTATTTTTTATCACATTTTGTATCGGAAAAACAGCAAGGAGGTAAGACATTATGAAACACCGCATGAAAATTTTTATCGTAACGATCTCCATCCTGACGGTCTCTGTTTTTGCGCTCGCGGGCTGTGACAGTACCACAGACAGCTCGAGCAGCAAATCGACAGGTACCACTGCCACAGTGGACGATGTCATCAATGACCAGATTGACAGCACGGAAGACACGTCGGACACGGACATTTCGGAAGACGCATCAGACAGCGCCGCTGCCGACACGGATGAAACAGAAACCGCCGCAGCGGATGCCGACACAACGGCAGACGAAACCGTTTATGAGAACGTGGACTATGACCTTACCGAAATGAGCAGCGATATGGTCTATGCCACCGTGTATGACATGATGGCAAATCCGTCCGAGTACACCGGGAAAACCTTCCGCATGAACGGGAGCTATTACAGCTTTTATTATGAGGCGACCGATCAGTATTATCACTATTGTATTGTAGCGGACGCCACAGCCTGCTGTTCTCAGGGACTGGAATTTGTCTGGGGCGACGGCAGCCATGCGTATCCGGACGAATACCCGGAGGAGTACGCGGAAGTCACGGTCACGGGAACATTTGAGACCTACAGGGAGGAAGGCGACGACACCCTTTACTGTCATCTCGCCAACGCAACGCTGGAAACAGCATAAAAAGGCATCGAACCGGGGCCGCATTCATTTGTGCTGTTCATCTGTTATCCGCAGCATTTATGAATGCGGTCGGTATGCAGTACCATCGGCTGTCGGGAAATACCGCCTTCTTCATACGGTTTCCCCTCCGCTTCAAACCCGATGGTTCTGAAAAATCCTTCCGTTCCGGGCAGCGCATCCAGACAGATTTCCCGGGCGCCGGACATCATGGCTCTGTCGATCAGAAGCCTGACCATAAAGTCCCCGTATTTCTCACCGCGATATTCGGGCAGCACGGCAACCTCCATAATTTTAAAATCGGTTCCGTCAAAAAATATCCGTCCCATGCCGGCGGGTTCCTCCCCGGCAAACACGAGGGCGCTGAGGCAGAATTCGTCTGCCGTCACGCCGGATAAATCCGGTCCGTATTCCTGCCGGAAAACCTGTTTGCAGATCTCCCGGACCAGATTTATATCCTTTTCTTCTGTCACAAATTTACCGAAAACCATGCATTTCGCTCCTTTATTTTCTTACAATTACTGTCACAAATACAGGTACGGGAGCCGGCGCTTCTCATCGGTGTGAACCTGATAGCCGCGTCCGTTCTGCAATTGCCAGTGATAGTAGTCCGCCCGCGGACGGGCAAAGGCCTCCATGATCGACATGATCACGCCGCCGTGCGTAACGACCGCGATTTTTTCCGCGCCCCGGTGTTCGGCGTCGCGCAGACAGATCAGAAATGCTTCCCGGCAGCGCTCCCGAAATCCGGTTCCGGATTCCCCTCCGGGGACGGCGGCCGTCCCGTTACTATCGATCCAGTCCCGATAAGCGGACTGCCCTTTTAATTCCTCATATGTTTTGTATTCAAAAATGCCGAAATCCATCTCTTTAAGCCCTTCGCAGATGATCAGGCGGTTTAATTCAGATTCCCCGCACATCAGCTCCGGGAAAAGGATCTCCGCAGTCTGACGGCAGCGCAGCAGCGGACTGACGTATACCAGCTCCGGGCAGAAGCATCTGTATTCGGAATGTTCCAGTTCCTCCGCCGCGGACGGCAGAAGAGGTTCATCCGTGCGGCCGACATAACGCCGTTCCAGATTCCCCTGTGTCATTCCGTGCCTGAGCAGCAAAATTTCCATGATTTACAACATTCCCTGTTACTATTCACAGTCGATTGAAACATAGCTGCAGACTTGTCGTGGCCCAGGCCACCCTCTCTTGCCGCAATGCGGCAATTCACCTTGTGCTTGCACGTAAGAGGCTGTAGCTATGCTTCAATCAGACCTGTGAAGCAGGAACTCCACCCACATAAGCAATTCCAGAACGCGCAAGCGGGCGGATGAGCCTGCAAAGCAGGCGTGAATTGCGCATGCGGTGTGGAGGACTGTGAATAGTTACTATTCCCTTTATGAATTCAGTTCCGACAAAACAGGATCCTGCCTCTACAAGAGATATTCCCTTAGCGCTCCCATCTGATCCGTCGCAACATCGACGCCCTCCCGATAGAGCTTCCCGAGAAGCTCCCACCGTCCCTCCGTACGGCTTACACCGAAGGTCTCGCGCGGTGCGATGAGAAAAATATTTCCCTTTTTTTCTTCCTCAAGAAGTTCCTCGGACAGCTGATTATAGGACTCCGCGCGGCGCTTCATAAGCTCCACGATCCGCGGATGCTTCCGATAGGCGAAATTCACGATCCCGGTTCCGGTTTCCTTTCCTTTGATATAATCCCGCTCGCGCGTCAGGATCACGATGATCCGGTCGCAGCCCTCCTGCATGGCCTTACGGTAAGGAACCGGATCCGCCAGACCGCCGTCCAGATAACGGTTTCCCCTGATCTCCACCGGCGGAAAAAGCACCGGCAGGGAACAGCTGGCGATCGTCGTCTCCCAGCGCGTCTCATAAGGCGGAATATCAAGATATTCCGCCTGCCCGGTTTCGATATTCGTCACAACCGCCACGACACGGCCGGGATAATTCGCCAGCGCTTCATAATCAAAGGGCACCAGCCGGTTCGGAACCTCGTCAAAATCAAAACCCAGATTGTAATAACAGCGTTTTTTCGGATTCAGGAAATGATGCAGACCCATGTAGTAGTGTTTCCCCATATATTTCCGCGTAAACTCAGCGTTTCTGCCGCGCTGCGCGGACGCGTAGGAAACGCCGTAGGCGATACCCGCGGAAACCCCGATCAGATAATCGGGATAGAGTTCCTCATCCATAAACACATCGGTTACCCCGCAGGAGAATATCGTCCTGCTGGCTCCGCCTTCCATCACAATTCCCAGTTTCATCTTTTATCGTTTTTGTTTTATCTCTCTTAATCCCAGATCTCGTTATAGAAATCCAGATAATGCCGGTTGTTCTCCTGTACCGCGGCGATCGCGGAACGGGGATGCTGGTCGGTGAGTCCGGTCAGCAGATAGGGAATGTCGTATCCCCAGACAGAGCCGTCCTCTCTCAACTGCAGCATATAATCCTCGATAAAGGACAGCACCGGTGAAATGTCATACTTCGGATTCTTCAGAAAACCGAGCAGTCCTTCCAGCGAACAGTTGCCCGCGCCGCGGCCCATTCCCATGACCGTACCGTCCATCATGCTCGCGCCGACAGACATCGCCTCGATCGTGTTGGCAAAAGCACACTGCTGGTTGTTGTGCGCATGGATGCCGACCAGTTTGCCGCTCTCCG
Source organism: Clostridiales bacterium (assembly GCA_021202015.1). Lineage (GTDB taxonomy): Bacteria > Bacillota > Clostridia > Lachnospirales > Lachnospiraceae > Eubacterium_I. The sequence goes on from JAJQDV010000045.1 coordinate 38,762, forward strand.
CCAGCCCCTCGGCATAGAAATTTACGATATCACGAATCTGAATCGGATAGAGGGCGCCGTAGCTGTCCACTACATAGACGGCCTTCACGGGGGATTTGGACAGCATATCCAACGCGATTGTCAGATCTCTCTCCTGGCATTTGGATACCGCCATGATATTACAGGTCGTCTCATATCCCTTCTGTGCGGCATCCTCGATCATCGCGACCGCCTCGGGCATGGTATTGATGTAGGTCGCGATCCGAAACAGATCCACCGGGCTCTCGGACTTCGGACGGATCGAATTTTTATAATCACATCTTCCCACATCCGCCATCACGGAAATCTTCATATTTGTATCGTTGTCCCCGACGATAGCACGGATATCATCATCCTCGGCGAATTTCCATTTTCCGAACTTGTTCACATCGAACTGCTTTTTATCCGCGCGGTAGCCGAATTCCATGAAATCAACGCCGGCGGCAAGATTCATCCGGTACAGTGCACGGACAAAATCGTCCGAAAAATAAAAATCATTCACCAGGCCGCCGTCCCGCAGCGTTGCATCCAGCACCTTTACGTCCTCGCGGACGGACATCATACTTCCCTTAATCTGTATCATAGCTTTTGTCTCCTTTATTTTATGATGTTGGTATCCTCATCATCTGTCACGATGGGGATACCTGCGTTCCGTCTTTATCTCATGTGCTTTCACAGCAGGAACCTCCTCTCTGCAGAAGCGCATCAAGCAAATCAAAATAATGTTCAAACGTCTTGCTGCAGCACATCGGATTTTCAATTATAATTCCGTCCGCGCACAGACCTGTCACCGCAAAGGCCATGGCCACGCGATGGTCGTCGAAGGTCTCGATCCGGCAGGGCCGCGGCTGTCCCGGCTCAATCCGCACGCCGTCGGAATATTCCGTACACGTGATGCCGGCGCGCGTCAGATTCGTCACGATCGCGCGAATGCGGTCGGACTCCTGTCCGCGAATATGCGCGACATTCCGAATTTCGACCGGCGCGTTGGCATAGGGAGCGATCGCCGCCAGCGTCAGCGCCTGATCGGAAAAATCATTCATATCGACAATGAGCCCGCGCAGCCGGTCACCGCGCCCCGGTCCGACGACAAGGATGCCGTCCGGCTCGTCACGCACACCGCATCCCATCCGCTCCAGAACATCCAGGAATTTCAGATCCCCCTGCATCCCGTCCCGGTGAACGCCTCTCACCCGCGCGGTTCCCCCGGTGACGGCCGCCGCCGCGTAAAAATAACAGGCCGCCGAAACATCCGGTTCAATCGAATAGGACAGTTTCCGATAAACGGAACCCGCCGGAACCATATAACAGTCCTCCCGAAACTCAGTGTGTACGCCGAACTGCTCCATCATCTTTCTGGTGATGCGAATGTAGGATCCATCCTTTTTATCACTCGTGATCCGGATGCAAAGACCTTCCGCAAACACAGGCGCGACCAGCAGAAACGCGCTCAGAAACTGTGTGCTCTCGCTGATGTCCATCTGCAATACCGTCGGAGAACCATTCACGTCCGTCTGTCGGCACCTCCCCGCTCCCGTAATACGAACCGGCAGATGCCAGGGCTTTCCCAGCCACTCCACCTGTGCGCCGAGAGAAAGAAGCGCCTCAAACAACGGCTTCATTGGGCGTTTCTGCATCTGCGGCGAAGCCTGAATGCGCCAGGTTCCGGCGGACACGCCCAGAAAGGCCGTCAGAAAACGTGCCGCCGTTCCGGCGCTGCCCACATAGATCTCGCCCTCCGACTGCGGAATCCGCCCGCCGCAGCCCTCAACGACCACCTGATGTTCCGTTGCGCGGACATCCGTCCGGAAGCCCAGAGACTTAAGAGCCTCCAGAAAGTATCCGGAATCATCGCTGAACAGGACGCCGTCCAGCCGCACCGCTCCCTCTGACAGAGCCGCCAGAAGAAGCGCCCGGTTTGTAATGCTCTTCGATCCGGGAACCTCCACAGTCCAGCGGATCAGCTGTTCTGTTTTTTTTACCTCATAAGTATTTCTTATTTTTTCTGTCATTTTTCTTAAAAATTAATTCGTCTCTCCGCTCTGTGTGGAATCGCCCGAAGAATCTGTCGTGTCTCCCGCATTACTTTCAGATGACGATCCCTCCGTTCCCGTCGACCCGGAATCCCCGGAAGTACCCGATGAGCCGGAATCCCCGGAGCTGTCGGTATTCGCGGAAGATCCGCCTGTATCAGAGCCCGAGGACGATGTCGAATTATCCGTGTCTGATGTCGGGACATCCGCTCCGTTGATCGTGGTACCGGTATCACCGGTCGTTCCGCTGATCGTACTGTCATCATCAGCATCTTCATCGGTGCTGCCGTCATCCTCCGCTTCTTCGATATCCTCGGTCTCTTCCTCATCCTCCGTATCATCTGTCGTCTGTTCATACGTCGTTCCGGAGGATGCGGACGAAGAAATCTCCAGATCAAAATCCATCGCGTCGAGTCCATCCGTCATATACAGCATCGCCGCCGTCCATATGTAGAGAGGATATGTGTTGCCCTGCAGGCCGGAAATGGTCTTAGGCGTATCACAACCCACCCATACCGCAATCGTATAATACGGTGTATATCCGCAGAACCATCCCGCCTTGTAATCGTTTGTCGTACCGGTCTTCCCGGCCGCCGCGATATCAGAGTAAGAGGACCATTTCGCCGACGACGCGGTTCCGCTCGTGAGAACGCCCTCCAGAATATCGGTCATGGCGTCCGCCGCGCTTCGGTCATAAACGGTTTTTGTCTCCGGTTCTTCATAAATATCCTCACCATCCGAATCATAAATCGCCTCCAGGCAGTCCGTCTGCGTATACTCACCGTGATTTTCCAGCGTGGAGTAAGCATTCGCCATCTCCACCGTGGTCACCCCGTAAGTCAGGCCGCCCAGCGCCGCGCTCAGCGTATAATCATCCGGAACGATTTTGGTAAAACACATATCCGTAACATAGGAAAGCCCCACGGAAGGCGTAATCTGGTTAAACAGCCAGTAGGCACAGCCGTTCTCACTCTTCTCGACGGCTCTGCGCAGCGTCATCTTCGTTCCGGACATCGACGAGATCGTTGAGGATGTGCTGTTTTTTGCCGTATCCACATCTATATTCGTCAATGTAGAGGAAGCGGTATACCCATCATTCAGAGCAGGCGTATAAACCGCAAGAGGCTTAAACGAGCTTCCCGGCTGCGCATATCCCTGATAAGCGCGGTTCAGTGAATAGACATTGCTGATATCCTCCTGGGAACGCCCGCCGATGATCGCGACGACCTTCCCGGTTTCATTGTCAATGACCGTCATCGCTCCCTGCAGTTCATAGATACCGTCATCTGTCAGATCCTCACTGAATTCCAGCTGTTCATCCAGGATCTCCTGCAGATCGCTCTGCGCCTCAAGATCGATCGTCGTATAGACCTCATATCCTCCGGTATACAGCTTATGCTTCGCCTGGGCGTAATACTCGTCATACTCGTCATTGTACTCCTCATACTCCTCATCGGTATCAAACTCATACTGAAACTCAAACCCGTCCAGCTTCATCAGATAACGCACTGCGCAGTTGATCGCGTAGGTAGTCTCATAATTGTAGAAGGTATCGTCCTCCTCAACCTCCGCCACCTGAATCGTCTGTTCCTTCGCTTCTTCACATTCGGCCGATGTAATATATCCGCACTCCTCCATATCGTCCAGAATCTTATCCCTGCGCGTCAGCGCGTTCTCCGGAGCCTTCAGGGGATTATAGTATTCCGGCCGGTTCGGGATGGCGCAGATATAGGCGATCTCCGAGAGCGTCAGGTCGTCCACCGACTCCCCGAAATACGTCTCGGCGGCATCCTCGACGCCGTAAATACCGTTTGCGAAGCAGCAGGTGTTACAGTAAAATGTCATGATCTCCTCTTTGGAGTACTTTTTCGTCAGCTCCCGCGCGATAAAGATCTCCCGGATCTTGCGCAGCATCGTCTTCTCATTGGAGAGAAAAACAGTCCTCGCCAGCTGCTGCGTGATCGTGCTGGCGCCCTCCGCCACCTCCCCGCGGGTCCTGACATAATTCACGCAGACGCGGGCAATCCCCTTCATATCCACGCCGGAATTCGTCCAGAAGGTACGGTCCTCCACCGATACAAAAGCGTTCACCACATCGGCGGGAATCTCGTCATAGGTCAGAAACGTCGCGTCCGTGTCTTCTGCAAGCTCGGCAATCTTCGTGCCGTCCGCGCTGTAAATATAAGATGTCTCCGCATATTTAAAATCATCCTCTGTACTGTTCTCCACCAGTTCCTTCGCATCGCGGGATATACTGACCAGCGTCTCGCCGGTCTGCCTGTAAAGCATAAAATTTGCAGCCAGAAAAACTGCGACGATCACGATACAGACGGCAAGAACTGCCTTCCACAGGCACCGGAAGAAATCCTTCCGCCTCGCAATGCGAAGCTTTTCCTGATATTTCTTCGTGCTCATCGGATTTCTCTTCTGCTGCAGTTTCAGGCGTTTTACATGGGATCTGATCTTTTTCTTTCTTTTTTTAGCCATGAGAATCCTCCTGTTGCTCTCTTCACACGGTTCCCAGTATTATACATGAAAACTTCCGGATTGTAAATCCGTTGCTTTCGAATGCAGCATAAAACACAAAAAAACCGCCAATATTCCATGATCATCAGCTTATCATAAAAATACTGGCGGTTTTTTCTGTTCAAATACTTATTTCAATCCACGCTACCCTCGCGGGGAACGACATCAGAACCGGATCATCCGTCCTTTTCGAGGGAATCATGGATGTAAGACTCCATCTCCTCCCTCGGCTTGCCCAGCGCGACCGAAAGCTCCCCGTAAAGTTCCTGCTCCGCCGCCTTCAGATAACGCTCATCCAGGGCGGTAATCTTTTTTCCTACCGCAAGCCGCTCGGTTTTCCGGACATACAGCGCCTTGATAATGCTGACCCACTCGCGGACACTGCAGGTCAGCAGAGCTTCTTTATAGCTGGCCTCGCGCCTCTTTTCATCAGGTACCTTCAGCTGTTCGATCTGCGGAATCTCATCGATCAGCTGATGCGCCTCCTCCGGGGACATCACGCGCCGGATCACAGCCTTTGTGCTGTCCGTCGGCAAATATACGGTTCCTCTGCTGTTCTGAATCGGCCGCATGATATAATACAGCCGATTCTTGTCTACGCCCGGAATATCCACATTCGATATGTCCTGGATCTGACAAACACCCTTGCTGCCATAAACAACATATTCTCCTTTTTCAAACATTTTTTTCTCCTTCGGGAAAACATATACCCTCAACCAATATTTCCCTTATCAACCAATCACTGCTTCATTAGATAAGAGTATACCACATTTTTCCCGAAATGTCAGTAAAAAAATTAAATTGTCTGTCTATTATAGCATTTCACGGACCGGATCGGAACGTTTGCAAACAGCGCCGGCAGGCCTCTTTCTCCCTCCTCCGTCCCGGCCTGCAGAATCCGGATTTCCAGCTCTTCCGTGTCAATTTCAATATATTTGGAGATCGCCTTCACAATATCGGCACGTATCATTTCCAATACCTCCGGCGAACAGTTCACCCTGTCCGAGACAAGGAGAAGCTTCAGCCTGTCCTTTGCCAGACTCCCGGAGTTTTTTTTACAAAAAAATATCCCAACTCCCACGGCCGTCCCTCCTATTTTTTGTGAAACCGGTTTCTGAACTTTCCGAACATGCCCTTTTTTTCTTCCAGATTCAGGAAATCCACTTCTTCCCCCAGAATCCGCCGGGCAATATTCAGATAAGCCTGTCCCGCGAGACAGGCGGATCCCGCCAGGGGTTCTCCGCGGTTTGCCGAGACTACGATATTCTCATCGTCGGGAACCGCACCGATCAGAGGGATTGCCAGGATCTCGCAGACATCCTCCACCGACATCATATCCCCGCGCCGGACCAGTTCCATGCGGACACGGTTGACGATCAGCTCCGTCTGCCGGATCCCGTTTGTCTCCAGAAGCCCGATGATACGGTCCGCATCGCGGATCGCGGAGACCTCCGGCGTCGTCACGACAACTGCCCGGTCCGCCCCGGCTATGGCATTCTGAAATCCCTGTTCGATTCCCGCCGGACAGTCCAGCAGGATAAAATCAAACTCCTCCCGCAGCTCATCCGTCAGTTTTTTCATCTGCTCCGGTTTGACGGAGGATTTGTCTCTCGTCTGCGCGGACGGAAGCAGATACAGCTCCGTATATTTTTTGTCGCGTATCAGCGCCTGGCGGACACGGCAGTTTCCTTCCACCACATCGACCAGATTATATACGATACGGTTCTCCAGTCCCATCACCACGTCCAGATTACGAAGCCCGATATCCGTGTCGATCATGACCGCCTTTTTCTTCATCTGAGCAAGTCCTGTCCCGATATTCGCCGTAGTCGTCGTCTTTCCGACGCCGCCCTTGCCGGAGGTGATCACTATCACTTCACTCATGCTGCATATCCTCCATCACCTACATTTGATTATGAATTATTGGCTCGATGTAAATATCTCCGCCCTTCACCACCGCCATCTGCGGCTGTTCGGCAGCCGGAGTCTTCTCTTTGTGCCTCAGGATACGCGCCCGTTTCTTTTTTTCCGGGATCCTGGCCAGGACGTCCCCGATCTGGAGCTGTGTCGGATGCATCTCAAGCGCGGCGATAAAACAGTTCTCATTTCCGGCAGCGCCCGCATAGGCATTCCCCCGAAGCGCGCCGAGCACAATAATATTCCCCTGTGAAATAATCCTGGCATCCGGATTCACGTCTCCGACGACCACGATACCGGACACGCTCTCCAGAACCTGTCCGGCCTGGAGGCTGCCTCTGTAGAACTCGCCGTTCTTCCCGGCTTCGGTCTCATTATATGTATCGATCTGTTTTTTAAACATGTCTTCATGCGCTTTATCATTATCAATCACGCAGATCACCGTGATGTCCGTGTGGTCCGTGATCGCCTCGACGAGCCGGAAACTCTCCTCCGGCGTCAGATCGCGCCCCTCAAAGGCAACCGCCAGCTTTGCGTCCTTAAAAAATTTCCTGGAGTCCTCAAATTTTTCGATGACGGCTCCCAGAAGATCGGCAAACGGCATGTCCGGATCCAATATTAACTGAATGCCATATTTGTTGCTTTTGATCATTACTGCCTGTGACATATATTCCTCCTGATTCTACTTTAAACGGATCTGCCCTGTCGTTCCTATTATAGCGATTCCCGGCAAATATGCAAAGATTTTCCGATCAAAATAAAATATTCGTACATAAACACCCTGAATTTTCGGGTTCTCATCCCCTTGCATTTTTCTCTAACAGGTATATAATAAATGCAGTACGAAAAAACAAGAAAATTTACGATAACTGTTAAAATTCATTCGTTAAAGGGGCAGAAAATGGAAGCGGTAAAGGAAACCTTTTTTACAAGGGATCGGGATTTCTATAAGTCATTGTTCCGCATGCTGATTTTCGTCGCGCTGCAGAACGTGATTGCCTACAGCGTGAACATGGCGGATAATATCATGCTGGGCAGCTACAGTCAGGAAGCGCTGTCCGGCGCGGCGACAGTCAACCAGATCTTTTTTATGGTACAGCAGTTCGCTCTCTCCATCGGCAATACACTGGTCGCCCTGGCCGCCCAGTACTGGGGCAAGAAGCAGATCGAGCCGATCCGCATCCTGACCGGCATCTCCCTGAAGCTCAGCCTTATTGTAGCAGCCTGCATCCTCTTTATATGCGGCTGTTTCCCGGAGCTTGTACTGCGGATCTTTACCAACTCGCCGGAGATCATTGCTGAAGGCAAATCCTATCTGACGCTCGTCATGTGGTCCTTCGCACTGTATATCGTCAGCAATGTGCTGATGTCCGTGCTGCGCGCCGTCGGCACGGTCAATATCTCCTTTATCGTGTCGATCATCTCCCTTGTCGTCAATGTGAGCATCAACTATGTTTTGATCTTCGGCAAGTTCGGTTTTCCGGAGATGGGTATCCGCGGCGCTGCCATCGGCACCCTGATTGCCAGAGCCCTGGAGTTTCTGATCATCCTTATCTACCTGCTGCGGGTGGATAAGAAGCTGCACCTGCTCCATAAGGACATCTGGAAATTCAACCGCGAGCTGAAACACGATTACACGAAACTGTATCTGCCGGCCATGTGCGCCCAGGTGCTCTGGGGCGTGTCCGTTCCGATGCAGACCGCCATCCTCGGCCATCTGTCCGCCGACGCCATCGCGGCCAACTCCGTAGCGACGACCTTTTATCAGTACTTTAAGGTCGTCGTCCTCGCCATGAGCGCCACCTCGGCGGCCCTCATCGGCAATACCATCGGACGCGGGGATATGCGCCGGATCAAATCGGACGCCCGTACCATGTCCGTGATCGATATCATCATCGGCGTGATCCTCGGTCTCGGACTGATCGCACTGCGGGGACCTCTGCTTGAAATGTACGTGCTGAACGACAACGCTACCACACTCGCCATCCAGATGATCTTTCTGCTGGGAATCGTTATGATGTCCATGTCCTACCAGATGCCGGTCAGCTTCGGCGTGATGCAGGGCGGAGGCGACGCACCCTTCCTTATGAAGATGAACATGATCAGTACCTGGTGCATTGTGATGCCGCTGTCTTTCATGGCGGCCTTCTGGTGGAAGCTGCCGGTGATCCTTGTCGTGCTCGTCATCCAGTCGGATCAGTTCTTCAAATGTGTGCCGGTATTTTTGCATTTCCGGTCTTATAAATGGATCAAAAAGCTGACGCGGGAGGAAAATACGGAGATCGCCCATGAATAATTATCTTACCATCGGAGAGTTTGCGAAACTTCGGGGAGTGAACATCAATTCTCTGCTTTACTATGAGAAGCTTGGCATTCTTCTTCCTGCTTACACCGATCCCCACAGCAGATACCGCTATTATGCACCCGAACAACTGTCCACGCTCGATATTATTCTTCTTTGCATCAATCTGGATATCCCGCTAAAAGACCTGAAAAAATATCAGGATGAAAACGCATATTGGCAAAAAAAAATGCTGGAAGACGGCAAACGGATTGCAGAAGATAAAATCCGCAGGATGCAGAACGACCTGCGTAAAATAGAATCTTCCCTGAAATGCCAGGAAGAACAGCACAGATATGCAGGCTGTGACGGAATTTATCAAAGAGAAATTGCTTCCCGCTTTTATATTGTGGAAGAGTACTTCGGGGAATTGGCGAACATAACTCATTTTGGAAAGATTTCTACCCATCTGTTTGACTATGCTGAAAATAAAGGCTTTTCCACGGTTCTTCCATCGGGATATATGTTTGCATTCAACGATGGGGAAGTTCGACAGTTTCTTTTTTATGAGGTTCTTCCTGCCGGGAAGAAAGACGAAAAGATAATTGAAATACCGAAAGGCATTTATTCCTGTCTGCAGATAAAGTTTGAGCCTGATATGGATCATATCCATTTTCTCGAGCACCATTTTGGTTCTTCTGATAAACGCCTCGCGATCGTATCGAATCTGATCCGTGATAAGCTGCAGATCAACAGCAGATACAATGAGATACAGGTGATTGACGGATATACAATACCGGACAGCAGGAGGTAAAATACTGCCCGGTATTTTCGTATAGAGGATTTTCAACCCGGAACCGGAAATATCTTATTCCAGTTCCTCTTAAGAAGCACCACGGAAATGATGAACGCGATCCCGTCAACGATCGCTTCTGCCCAGAGAACGCCTGTCACTCCCATAATGTGTGCCAGGATAACCATACACAGCGGAACCAGCACAATCTGTTTTACAAACGTATTAATGGATGCCTGCAGAGGTTTCCCTACAGACTGGAAAAAAATACTGGTACTGTTCTGCACTCCGTTTACAATGCAGAGCATCATATAAATACGCAGACACATGACGGCGAATTCGTTATAAAGCTCGCTTTCCGATCCGAAGAGCGAGATAAGGGACATCGGGAATACCTGGATGATAACAGTAGCCAAAACCAGGAACACGGTGCTGGTGAGTATGGCAATCTTAAACGTAGCCTTTGTGCGTGCATACTTGCCCGCGCCATAGTTATAGCCGATGATTGGCTGTGAACCGGTAATAACACCCTGTATTACGTTGATGGCCACCTGATTAATCTTAACGGTAATGCCAAAGGCAGCCACGGTGATATCCGCGCCGTATTTAGACAGTGCTCCATGGAGAGCAAGCAGATTGTTGGCCACAGCGGAGATTAACGCGAAAGAGAGCTGCAAAATAAAGCTGGCGAAGCCAAGGCCGGCAATGCTTTTAATAACGGATATATTTGGCCGGAAATATCTTTTGCGGATATCAATATTTTTAAACCTTGGTACGTAGGACAGCACCCACAGAACATTTATCAGTTCGCCAAGCACGGTGGCGATCGCGGCTCCCCGTACGCCCCATCCCAACTTCAAACAGAAAAGCGCGTCCAGTACAATATTTGAACCACAGGCTACCAGCAGTCCGATCATACCGTAAGTGGCACCTCCATCCACACGGATACACGAGGTAAGCGGATTGAGAATTGCCATGAGAGGAAAACCGATTGCGATGATCGAACCATAAGCCATTGCATACGGCAAAGAGTTTTCGGAAGCCCCAAACAGCCAGCACAAAGGTTCCAATGCGAGCCAGGTGATGACCATCACGGTCAGTCCCATGATCAGTGACATGGCAAAGGTATTACAAACGCCTGTGGATGCAATTTCGCGGTTCCCTTTTCCCTGTTGAAGACTCGTATACGATGCGCAGCCATCACCCCAAAGCATGGCGATCGCCAACATAGTTATCATAATGGGGTAGATAATGTTTGTCGCGGCGTTACCCAGATATCCGACGCTCTGCCCTATAAAAATCTGGTCAACAATATTATAGAGCGCATTTACGACCAGCGCAACGGTAGACGGGACTGTGTAGTGAGGGATCAGCCAGCTAAGCGGCTTCGTACCTAATGGATTTTGGGCAACCGTTTCTTTCTCATTCATTCTGTTTATCTTCCTCCGGCCTGTTTATTTTAAACCCCACCATAATAATGGAGTCAATGAGCAAATAAAATAGTATATGCTCTGCTTCTGTACAGGCGCAGTCAGGATACACCGGTTTCTGTTGAGGAATATTACAAACCATTGTATTAAAAGAGACACCTCCAGAGAATATGAAACTTGCGGATATTTTAAAGGAAGCAAAAGAATTGCATGAATATTCTCTCTGGTATACAGAGAGGAGAAAGACTAAAAACAGCTGATAATTATTTTGCCGGTATCCACCAACGGAGAACCTGACTAGGAGTACATGGAGCAGTATAGAAAAATTCTGCGCGAAAAACTAAGCATGTTAAAAGAAACATACATAGTACCAGAAAGGAGGCTATTCCTGTATATGTGACAATGCAGGCGTATGGTCTTGGATTTTTAATCGACTGACCGCCAGCGCTCTATGAAAGCCCGGTTATTCGACACCATCTCCCCGAATGTCACAGGGACAAAATGGTTGATGTCACAACCGGCGTTTAAAGCTTTCTCGCGCTCTGCAAGGAGCGGGAAGAAATCCGCTTCCGTGTCATTGTGCATATGGCCGTAGACCATGTATGTCCTTGCCTGGCGCGGCCAGGACAGCAGAGGATAATGGCAGGCAGTGAAAACATGCTGCCCGTCCGTCCCCTCCATCATCAGGGATATCTCATCAAAATAGCGGGAAGCATCGATCCCGGACATCCAGCTGCGGTCATGGTTCCCGACGATCAGTATCTTCCTGCCCTTCAGCCTGCGCAGGATATCCTCCGCTTTTTCAGTGTCACAGCGGTAGAACATGTCGCCGAGGACATACACCGTGTCGTCATTCTTTACGCGGCTGTTCCAGTTTTCTGACAGGACATGGTCCATTTCATCCACGGTCTCAAACGGCCGTTCGCAGGTACGGATAATATTCGCATGGCCGAAGTGCGTATCCGCGGTAAAATATATCATAATGTCTCCTTCATAACCTCCCGGTTATTTGCGCCTGGGTTGTATATCAGCACGAAATCCTTTTTATCTTACATTCCACCAGCCGTTTTTTCTGGAACCCACCCGTTCCACCAATCCATTCTTTTTCAGGAAAGAAATATTATTTTCAATCGCTGTTTTTTTGATTCCAATCATCAGCGCCAGTTGTTCGCCTGTGACATTTGGATTGTTCCTCATCTCCTCCAGAATCCGCTGACGTGTTGGGTTTAATTTGATCGTGTAATCCCCACTTTTATTCCCCACCTTATTTCCCAGATCTGTCTGGAGATAATGAAAAGGGATTGTTACCACAATGGAATTTTCACGGAATTCAAACGCTTCCTTCCCATATACTCCGGTTATTTTAGGAACGCCTCTGCCTGAGCGCTCACTTATATGGAGCTGTAAAAATATATCTGACAACTTCTGATTTACCGGCACAGATTCTCCCAGATAAAATCCCTGTATCGTTTGTTTCGGGGGAAGCGTACCTCTGGATAAAATTTCTATCCGGTCACTGTACACCGTTATCATCGGCGCATTCCCGTTTATCCATAAATTATGCACAAATGCGTTGATCACTGCCTCGCGGAAAGCACTCTGATCAAACAGCGGAACCTCTTTTCTTTCCACAATGCGGTCACTTTCATCCGCCTGTATAATATTTAGGACGTCCCCATATTCCAGCACCTTATCCAATGACAGGAGCAAACTGTTATTGCCGAATTCCCTCACAGAGTAGAGAGAAGATGTCTTATCCTTCCCCTTAAAGATAGATACACGGATCGGGATCTGGCTGTTATCAGATAACAGTTGCGCAAGCAGATTGTATTTTCCGTACTTTGTCAAAAAACCCAGATTTTTTTCAAAAGTCTTTTTATTTAATATGATTCCCCTGTCCTCATAATAGAGAAATAGTTTGCGGAAAGTTAACTCCTGGCTATATGCCTCCGTATTCTCCATCGTGGGAAAGCCATTCCTTAAAATATCAAACAGGTTCGCTTCCCGATCCGGATATTTATTTAAATTCACTTTACTGGAACCGATTCTCAGGAAACGATGTCCGTTAAATGCCGTCGGGACCTGATGAGCAGCGGGTATTACAAGCACCACGATACGCTTATGGTTGATCTGCATCTCCTGAAATTGAAACGCAATATCCGGCATAAGCTGCCTTGCAAGATAATGCTGTAAGGGTTCGTTCTTTACATCCTTGCGGTAATCAATGACAGTTCCAACAACTTCATGGCTTTTATCATTTACGCCCCATATCAAATAGCCATATTCTTTACTAAACATAGCAGCTGCATTCGACAGGGCAGAAATATACTCGCCTATTCCTGTTGGTTCATACCAGTTTTCCTTAAATTCGAACCATTCTTCCTCTGTTTCCATGGAAATCATTTCCCTCACAGCCTGTTTCAAATCAACCATACAGTGCCTCCCAGTCAGAGTTTATTCCCCACTTTATTCCCCACTTTATTCCCCACTTAAATATACCATAGGTGGGGAATATAATAAATATCATTTTGCACCTCGGCAACAATTATTCGCTTAACCTTTTGATTTCTTCTTTGATGACTATGTATTTTTTTCGGAATAGCGGGTGCCGTCATTATATGTAGTTCCGGTCTTATTCTTTTTTATTAACCATACTCATTGCCTCATGGCTGTTTTTTATCTTTATATACAGGGTGGGCTGCAATTTGTCAAGGCAAAGGTCGCTGGATGACATGGAGATCGCCGCGCTGTTTTTGCATGTCGGGCCGAAGGCCAGCCTCCGGGAGCCGGGTGTTTACCTGGCGGAGATCGACAGTGGTTTATTTCTTACGCGAGGAGGTGTACATATGAACCGACCCAGATGCGGCATAATGCCGCCGCGAAGCGGTAAATGCTCATGGCGCGAGTAAGGTATGTATTAACGATTTAAAACAAAAAGAAGGGAGTCGGAGCCGCTGGCCAGCGTAAAAGGATATCCCCGGCTACACATACCAGAAATAAACAGGTTTTTAATCGACACTTTAAGAAGTTTGGGAAACGCAAGATCAAGTCGGTGTCGCCGGAGGAGTTCACAGAATTCCTGGAAAACCAGATTCCTGACAGGAATTCCCCGTCGTTCACCGCACAAAATTCGCAAGACGTATTGTTCGATACTGTTTGACAGCGGAATGGACCAGAAGTTGATCACTGATCAGATGGGGCATACAGATATTATGTGTTCTGAGTTACATTATCACAGAAATCGGAAAGACCTTGATGATAAGATCAAAAAAATAAGTGCCATTCCTGAATTTCGTCAGAAACTGGCACTTGTATAAGTAGCAAGGTAGTCAAGAGGTAGTCAAACCAAAAACGCCGAACCCCTTGATTTTCCTTACTTTTTCGGATGGAGCATACGGGACTTGAACCCGTGACCTCCACACTGCCAGTGTGGCGCGCTCCCAACTGCGCTAATGCCCCGTGAAAGTTACTATATCATAAAATAAAAGAAAAGGGAAGAAAAACTTCCCTTTTCTTTTATTTTTTACTTTTTAAGCCAGCGGCTTTACATCCAGCTGCTTCAGCATCTCCTCCTGATAACGCAGCCGATCCTTTTCATTCAGAACAGCCACCTGCTCCGGAACCTCGGCGTCGTAGAACTCAAACCTGCCTTTATTGCAGATCCGTCCCTGATTCGGCTCATCCATCTTCGCTATGACATCCACGATCTTTCCCTTTTTGATCAGCAGATATCGCTGGCAGCCGTTGCCGTTCTTACAGTTATAACAGGTCGCCAAAACCTTCGTAACCTCCCACGGACGGTATTTCCTGCGGTTCTTCGTGCGGAGAGCCCCCGTCGGACAGGCCTGTACGCAGTTCCCGCAGAACTCGCATTCCCGGTTGTCGATCCAGTTCATATAAAACGGCGATGAAACCTGAGACACAAATCCCCGCTCAAAGGTAGAGATCGCGCCCCGTTTTACAATCTGCGCACAGGTATTCACACATCTGTGGCATAAAATACAGAGATTCGGGTTGTATGTAAAATACGGATTCGAATCGTCGATCGGCTTTTCGATCCGCTCTCCCGGATAGCTGGTTTTTTCGAGACCATATTCATAGCAGAGATTCTGCAGCTTGCAGTCTCCGTTCCCCGGACAGGAAAAACAGTCTGTCTTATGGTTTGACAACAGCAGATCCAGTGTGGACATCCTGGACTCACGGATCCTGTCGTTCATCGTAGTCACTTCGTTCCCCTCCGCCAGCGGAAAGGAACAGGCCGTAACCAGCTTCGGATTCCCCTTGATCTCCACCATACACATCCTGCAGGCTCCCTCCGGATTCAGCCCTTTTAAGTAACAAAGCGTGGGAATCTCGATCCCGGCAGCCTCGGCAGCCTCCAAAATGGTCGTGCCCTCCTCTACCGTCATCTCAATGCCGTCGATCGTTACGTTCAGCATCTTTTTTTCCATTATTTTCCTCCAAATTTATTCCTAAGTCATCTGACTGCGGATACTGACATTTCTGTTTCGATAAAACTGTTTCTATTTTACATCAGAATCGCTTATTACACAACACCTTTTACAATAAATCGCAATTTTTATTCGTTACATTTATAACTTTTACACAAATACACTCTTCAAGTCAGAATTTCTCCGGATGAACCTCCCACCAGATTACTGCCGTGCGGGTAGGAATCAGCAAATCCCAGCTTCCATCCTCCCGCCGGGTCAGAAACTGCATGACATTCTTTCGGTAGGTCTCCTCCCGGTCCGGATCTACGGTTCCCAGCATGCGCAGGTCGTCGCAGGCCTCTTCCACGGAAGCATAGCTCGCAGTAAATCCGTCCGGAACAATCGTACAGTTCGGCTCATAGCCGAGATCATAAACCGTATTCCAGAGCGCGTTATAATCCAGACGGCGGTCGTGAATCCTGTGCGGACCTCTTTCCGCAGGCTTCTCCGTGGTCCCCGAAAACAGCTTCCCCAACAGTTCCGGAAGGCTGGGAGCATTGGCAAAAATCAATACCGCAACATATTTCCGGGCAAAGGTGCAAAGCTTCTCGATCTCCCAGATCGCAGCCGACCGTGAGCAGAACACAAGATCATGAACGGGTACGTTCACTCCGGCTTCCGCCTCGAAAAAATCAAGAAACAGGGGCGTCAGATTCTCCGCTCCGGCCGCTTTCGCGTTCGCCGCGCAGTTCGCAAGCATTTTTTCGGAAGAGTCCAGACTGGTGACCGCCTTTACTCTCTGTGCGATCGGTACGCTCAGCCTGCCGCAGCCGCAGCCCATATCCAGAACGGTGTCTTCCGGAGACAACGGCAGAGCGTCGACCTGTTTTACGGTAAGCTCTTTTTCCAATGCGGACATCTTGTTGTAGCGCGCAGATTCCAGATCCCACATATTCACATATTTCCGGGCAAAGGTGCAAAGCTTCTCGATCTCCCAGATCGCAGCCGACCGTGAGCAGAACACAAGATCATGAACGGGTACGTTCACTCCGGCTTCCGCCTCGAAAAAATCAAGAAACAGGGGCGTCAGATTCTCCGCTCCGGCCGCTTTCGCGTTCGCCGCGCAGTTCGCAAGCATTTTTTCGGAAGAGTCCAGACTGGTGACCGCCTTTACTCTCTGTGCGATCGGTACGCTCAGCCTGCCGCAGCCGCAGCCCATATCCAGAACGGTGTCTTCCGGAGACAACGGCAGAGCGTCGACCTGTTTTACGGTAAGCTCTTTTTCCAATGCGGACATCTTGTTGTAGCGCGCAGATTCCAGATCCCACATATTCACTCCGTTCTCCGGACGAACAGGCGGACGCTGCGCCATGTGAATGCCGGATAATGCTTTCCAGTTTATAAAAGGTTCCTGATTCATAAACGCCTCCTCTATTCTTTATAAATCGCGCCAAAGCGGCATTTCTCGATACAGGTGCCGCACTTGA
>JAJQDV010000056.1 GCA_021202015.1 Clostridiales bacterium
AAATTGAAAAAAGTCGACCAGTTTACCAGGTTATTGAAAATCGGCGATGAGATGGTGCCGCTGACCGAGGAGGAAAAAAGTTTTATTCTTCGATTCTGCGGCGACGACATGCTGGCTGAAATGTCCAGAGGTATCATCGAAGGCAGCAGGGTAAAGGTTCTGGAGGGTCCGATGATGGGCATGGAAGCATACATCGTAAAACTGGACCGGCACAAGCGAAAAGCATGGCTGGAGATGGAGATGTTCGGCAGGATTCAGCGGATCCAGGTTGGACTGGAAATTACCATGAAGATGATGGACGACCCTGATGCGGCATAAAATAAGGCGAGGCTGCTTCGGAGCATACGCAGGATGGTTTCAGATGGGTGGAACCGATATTATCAGTACATAGGAAGGAGGCGTTTGGCTCATGTATCGGAAGAGTCCGGGGAATGTCATAAAACATACGGACTTCATGCTGCTTGATCTGGTATGTGTGCTTGCATCTTTCTGGATTGCGTATTACATCCGGCATGGATCCTGGGCGATGTGGAAGGTGTCTACCTACAGAAGTGTCTGCATCCTGCTCCTGCTCGTTGATATCTGTGTATCTCTTTTTCAGTCGGGATACAGCGATATCCTGCGCAGAGGATTCCTGAAAGAGTTTGTCTTTGTATGCCGGCATCTTATTGTAGTGATCGCACTGCTTGCGATACTGATGTTCTTTATCCGGACAAACCACACCATTTCCCGTATGACGATTTTCTGGACGTTTATCGTTGCATTGATTCTGATGATGGCGGTGCGTTCGCTCTGGAAGAGGGTGATCCGGCATCAGAAGGCCAGAAATCCGAGACAGATTCTTCTGGCCGCCAACCGGGACGCGGCGGAGCGTATTTTGCACCAGTTCAACGACAGGATGATTGATTTTACTGTGCAGGGAATCGTGCTGTTGGAAGAGGAGACTCGAACGGATGATCCGGGGCAGAGTGCCGCGGCTGCCGAAGAGGAGGCCGGCGTGCCGCGGGAAATCAGAGGAACGCCTGTTGTGGCAAATGAGAAAACGCTGACGGATTATCTGATGAGCAATGCGGTGGATGAGATTTTTTTCGCTTCCTCAGGGAATCTGGACGACCTGGTCCGGCAGTGCAGCCTGACGGGGGTTACGATCCATCTGGAGATGGCTACGGCTCTGAATCTGCTTCCGGGCGCGAGTCATGTAGAGGAGATGGCAGGCATTACGGTTCTGACAGGGTCTCCCAGGCAGATCACGGCGGGACAGGCTTTTTTAAAACGTCTTCTGGATATTGTCGGCAGCCTGTTCGGACTGGCGGCAACGGGAGTGCTGTTTCTTTTTGTCGCACCTGCGATCCGCATCGCGGATCCCGGTCCGATTTTTTTTGCACAGGATCGTGTCGGAAGAAACGGCCGTGTTTTTAAGCTCTATAAATTCCGCAGCATGTATATGGACGCGGAGGAACGAAAGGCGGGGCTGCTGGAAAAAAATGAGATGGACGGAATCATGTTCAAAATGGAGAATGACCCGAGGGTCATCGGAAGCGGACCGGACGGAACGAGGCATGGTTTCGGTCATTTCATCCGCACCACGAGCATTGATGAATTTCCGCAGTTCTGGAATGTCTTTATCGGTGATATGTCTCTTGTCGGAACGAGACCTCCGACATTGGAAGAGACAAAACAGTATGATATACACCACCATGCGAGGCTCGCGGTCAAGCCCGGCCTGACCGGAATGTGGCAGGTAAGCGGACGAAGCGACATCACGAACTTCGAGGAGGTGGTACGTCTCGACATGGAATACATACGGAACTGGAGTCTGGGGCTCGATATCCGGATCCTGGCGAAATCAGTAAAGGTCGTATTGGGAAAAAACGGGTCAAAGTAACAGAAGAGCCATACGTGAATATATACAGATTAAAACAGCAGAAGAAAACGGGCGGAGTATTATGGACGCGTTTTCAATATAATTTCCGCTGTGTCCAGGAATCGCTTTACCTCCTCCAATGTGTTTTCTTCACAGAAGCTGAGACGCAGGGCATTGTCTGCCAGAGCGGTATCGATGCCAAAGGACATAAGCATGGAAGGGCCGTGCGCATGATTCGCCTTGCAGGCCGCTCCTCTTGAAATGCAGATGCCCCGTTCACTGAAAGCCCGGAGGATCTCATCCGCTTTCCTGTCCCGCACGGAAAAGTTCAGAATATAGGGAGAGGCATTCGGCGCGGAATGGATTACGACATTTTTGAATTCCGTAAGGCCTGTGAGAACAGCACGATGTACCTCTTTGATCTGATCATAAGAATGTTTGATGTTTTGCGCGGCAAGCTCCGCAACCGCGCCGAAAGCACAGATGGCGGGAATCGCCTCCGTGCCGGAACGCATGCCGGATTCCTGATCACCGCCGAATTGTACGGGGAAGATCGGAGTCCCTTTTTTTATATACAGCGCGCCCGCCCCCTTTAAGCCGTGGATTTTGTGAGCGGAAAGGGTCATAAGGTCTGCCCCGGATTCCCGGACGGACACTTCTGTTTTTCCAAAGGCCTGAACGGCGTCTGTATGTACCAGTGTATTGGGATTCCTGTCCTTTACGGATCCGGTGATTTCAGAGATCGGAAACACCGTGCCGGTTTCGTTGTTGACCGTCATAAAGGAAACGAGGGCTGTTCTGTCGGTGACTGCGTCCTGTAAAGCTCTTCTGTCAAAGCTTCCGTCCAGGCCGCAGTTGATTTTCGTGATTCGCCAGCCTTTTTTTCGGAGAATCCGGCAAACGCGAAAGACAGACGGGTGTTCCACGGCGGATATGATGATTTCGTTCGCTTCCCTGTTTGCTTCACAGACGCCCTGAATGGCGAGATTGTTCGCTTCGGTTCCTCCGGAGGTAAAGATGATCTCGCTGCTGTCAGCGTCCACTGCCGATGCGACCTGTTTCCTGGCCTTTTCCATCAGTTCCGCCGCCTCGCGGCCGAAAAAATGCGCGGACGAGGGATTGCCAAAACATTCTGAAGCTGTCAAAAATGAGGAAATGGCTGCTTCACAGGGTTTTGTGGTTGCGGCATTGTCAAAATAGATAAAATCTTGCTGCGGCATTTGAAAGACCTCCGGTTTGTTATTTTGAATCTGAATTATGTTTCATCCCATTTCAGAGGATGCATCTTAATCATACCATAATCTGTAATGAAAAGAAATACAGGGTTTTCGAAGGAAAGAAAGGCGGTTTTATGAGTGCAGTATTAAAATCGATTCAGATATTTAAGGCGAAAGGAGAACCGGGCACGCCGCTTGCGGAGGCGGAGGCGGTTCTGGATCACGGGCTGGCGGGCGACCGTCATTGTATGGACGAGCGGAATCCGATCTCTCTGTCTGACGCGGGACTGTCGGAATGGAACAGCCGTCAGCGATATGACGCCTTGTGTTTTCATCGTTTTAAAACTAATCTCACGTTGGAGAATTTCGGAGAACTCTCTTTAAAACCGGGAGATCTCATCCGGGTCGGGGATCAGGTCGTTCTGGAAATATGCAGCAGTTTTAAAAAGTGTTATCGGGAGAAATGCGAGTTATATAATCACGGGATACCCTGCCCTCTGCCGGCGTGCATGCTTTTTGCCGTATGTCGCACCGGCGGAGTGGTTCGGGAGGGCGACGCGGTCGCCCGTATTCCGAAAAAATGATGAGACTGCCCGCATACCGAAGAAGTTGCGGATGGAGTAAGGAACGGTTAAGAATTAACATTACAGTTCCTGAACTTCCGCTGAGTCCGGTATTGGTCACGGGGAAACGTTGCCGATACAGTCGATTGCGTAACATGCGTCAGGCCATCTCTCCGATGTCGATCACGGTTCCGGATTTCGAATAGCCGTATCCGCCCATCTCCTCCAGTTTCCGGTGGAACGCATCGCTTTTCAGGATTTCAAGGAAAGCCCTGATTACCGGAAGCTCCATATACCGTTTCGGAATCGCGAAATCATATTCCTCCACGCCGACTTCGATAAAATCCAGATCCATGGCGTTCGCGGCGGACAGAACGCCCATTCCGACGTCGGCGTTCCCGCTCTGTACGGCGACGGCGACAGCCATGTGCGTGTTTGCCTCCCTTTCATATCCGTCAATCTGATCCGGTGAGATGCCGAGATTTTTCAGTTTATAATCCAGAAGAACTCTTGTGCCGGCGCCCCTTTGCCGGTTGATATATCTTTTCCCGACAATATCCTCCAGCTTTTTGATGTGCAGAGGATTTCCTTTGGGAACCATAAGCCCCTGAATCCGGTCGACTCCCTTGATCAGTACCATGGGTTCCCTGAACATGGATTTCAGAGTGGGGATATTGTATGTCCCGGTCGTTTCATCGAGAAGGTGTGTGGGGGCAATATGGGCTTCCCCGCGTTTCAGACTCATCAGACCGCCCATGCTGCCGACATGGGTGCTGGACAGGTAGAGATTCTGATAATGGGTCGCCATCATATCATTCATCACGTCCAGGATCAGATCGTGGCTTCCGATGATAACGGCTGTATTCTTAAGCTCCGAGAGCGGCCGGTACAGATACACGGTGACCTCCTCGCCGGCTTCCACGCCCTCGCAGTACTGCGGAATAATGAGAAATCCGTCGGAACGGACCAGCGACATGGCGACCCCGGCGCCCCTTGCCAGCGGAGTGGCGACAATGCGGTCATCTACAAGTCCGACTTTTACCCTCACATATTCTTCGTATTTCAAACCGGACATGAGACGTCTGGAGACGACGGCGGTGACCTTTTCCAGTTGCGCGGAGGCCCGGCTGCCCAGATACTCCAGCAGGGGAGTCACAAAGTTTATAAAGCCGATATAAGCGGAAACGGAATAGCCCGGGAGACCGATGACCGGTTTATTGCGGACCATTGCCAGAATGACGGGCTTGCCCGGCTTTACGGCGACGCCGTGGATCAGGACGGTCCCGAGCTCCCGCAGGACATCCACGGTGAAATCCTTTGTTCCCTTGCTGGTTCCGGCATTGATCAGTACGGCGTCATGAGTATCGGCGGCGTCCAGGATGGCGCGTTTGATGAGTGCCGGATCATCTTTTAAAATGTGACGGCGGCAGGGGATTCCCCCGTCTGTTTCCACCATGTTTTCGAACATGCGGGAATTGGAATCAATGATTTCTCCCGGTTTGCATGCCGTGCCGGGTTCCACGATCTCCGAACCGGTCGGCAGGATGGCAATGACCGGTTTTTTTATGACTTCGATTTCCGTAATGCCGGCTTCCAGCAGCATCCCGATATCGATGGAACGGATGGTATGGTGGCTCGGCAGTACCATTTCGCCGCAGACGATGTTCTCGCCGATCGGACGTACATTTTGCCAGGGTACGGCCGGCGCAGTAATCTGTATCTGTCCGTTCGGCTGTTCAACGATATCCTCGGCCATGATGACGGCGTTGCAGGATGGGGGCATGACATTTCCGGTATTGATGTTTTCGTAACGATCCGCCGGAAGGCACAGCGGGTGCACCTCTGACGCGCCGCGGGTTTCATCCGCAATAACGGCGACTCCGTCCATGGCGGCGGCGTTGTAATTCGGCGAGTTATATTTCGCGTAAACGGCGTCCTTTGTGATGCGGTGCAGAGAAGCTGTCACAGGGATGATCTCGTACCGGGGACCCATTGTTTTTTTGATTTCGGTCATAAAAATCTGCCGTGCTTCTTCCACAGGCGTGTTCGATAAATAAAGATTTCTTTTCTTTTCCATTCGGTTCCATCCTTTCTTTGTCTCATAGGAAAGTTCGTCCTATGAGAAAAAAACGCTCCGCTGTGGATGCGCCAAGGCACATTCTTTTTCATGCGGTTGAGTCACTGTTTCCGGCGTCGGACTTCATCGGCGCAGAAGGTATACGTCCACCGGATGCCCGGCCGGCAGACCCTCCCGGTTTTCACTGATCAGGATATATCCGTCCGCCTGAACGAGCGGCGACCAGAGCCCGGACGGACCGGGAATCGGGGATGCCAGAAGAGCTCCTTCTGAGAGCGCCAGCTTCACCGGTACACAGGTCTCTCTGCCCGGGGAGGAGGCGACGTTGACGGTGAGGAATGCGGACAGGGAAGGCTCTGCATACAGGGGAAAGCCATTTCCTGCGGGCAGAGTATATTTCAGCACAGGAGACACAAGCAGCTCGAATACCATGGACGCTGCTGCGGGATGGCCGGGCAGGCCGATCAGGGCGGTCTTATGTGCGTCATCCCACGCGAGGACCGTGGGCTTGCCGGGCTTTAAGGCCAGTCCGTGGGCGTATACGCCTCCGGCGGAAATTTCCTGAAACAGCGTTTCGGTCATATCATGCTTTCCCTGAGAGCTTCCGCCGGACAAAATGACAAGATCACAGTCGGCTGAGGCGGAGAGGATTGCCTGTCGCAAACGATCCCTGTCGTCAGGTAAAAGCTGCCTGCGAACGACATCCAGACCGGCGCATCCGGCCTGAACCGACAGGGCGTAAGTGTTGCTGTCATAGATCCGGCAGCCGTTGATATTCTGCCCCGGGGAGACCAGTTCGTTTCCGGTGGAAATGATTGCGGCCGTGAATGGCGCACAAACAGTGACAGAGGTAAGACCCGCTGCCGCCAGAGCGCCGATTTCCTGAAAGCGCAGCCGGGTTCCCTCCGGAAGAAGCAGATTTCCTTTTTTCATGTCGTCGCCGGGGAGGACTGTATGATTCCCGGTAGCCACAGATCGGCTGACCGCGATTTCCGAATCGGAGAATGCCTCGCAGTACTCGGCCATGACCATGGCGTCGGCGCCGTCCGGCAGCATGCCGCCGGTGGGTACATAAGCGCACTGTCCGTGCATGATTGTCTGCAGCGGCTCTTCGCCGATCCTGATGTGTTCCGTGATCTCAAGGAAGACCGGAATGGTATCAGAGGCTCCGTGGGTGTCGGCGGCGATGACCGCATAGCCGTCGACGGTGGAGCGCCGGAATCCGGGAAGGTCAGCCGGCGCCCGGACATCCTCTGCCAGGATGAGACCGGCCGCGTCTGAGAGGGGGACGGTCTTTCTCCTGTGCGGAATCTTTCTGACGCGGGCGGACAGTTCGGCTCTTGCTTCTTTTAACGTAAGTACATGTAACAGCTTCAAGAATAATCCTCCTGACGGAAATCGGGCATAAAGCCGATTTCAGATTTCCACAGACCGCGATTGTCTTCGTTGACATACAGGATGGCTTCCAGATTCCAGAAAAAATTGGTAAACTGATCAAAGCTTGCGTTGTCCTCGCACCACAGGAACAGATTGCCGGTCTGCAGCATAAAGATGCTCCGGCAGAGATAATGGGGATCGGAGAGGTTGCGGACGGATCCCTCCTGCTGCGCTTCTTTGATGAACTGAAAGAGCATCTTCTGGCGCTGGTCATGATAATCGCTTCCTGTTTCCGGCTGCTGTCCGGTCAGCTGCCAGGAGAGGCTCCGGGAGATCAGCGCAGACTGTTCCGGATTGCAGGTGTGGCGGATAAACAGGAGCTGCATCCGGATAATGGACGTCCAGCTGTCAGGGGCGGAAGTGATCCACCGGGTCTTTTCCTGATCCAGGAAAAAAGAAGCGCCGTAATACTCGGCTACCATCTGTTCCCGGCATTTAAAGTGAGAGTAGAACGTGGGGCGGGAAATGCCGGCCTCTTTACAGATCATGGGAACGGATACTTTGTCAAAATCGTCGGCAAACAGAAGCTGCATGCCGGCCCGGATGATTTTTTCGTGCGTTCTCTGATATTTCGTGCTCATGGATGAATCTTCCTTTTCCCGAAAATGTGCCGGATAAACTGCGGAATCGTTATTAATATCATAGCATTCCCATGCAGGAAAAGCAACACAAAGACAGGGAAAACCCTCCAGGGATAGTTGTGGCAAACAAACATTATGAACATACAACCCCTGAAAAGAATTGACAGAATTCCCTGTGACGGCTATACTGGAATAAAATCAGAAAATAGACACTGTATAATTTTGAAAAAGTTTAAGAAATGGGGAGACAAAATGATTCACGCGACAATGAACGGTATTCCGGTGGAGGCGAACGAGGGCGATACCATCCTGCAGACCGCTGAGAGATACGGGATTGAGATTCCGACGCTGTGTTACCTGAAGGATATGGAACCGGAGGGCTCCTGCCGGATGTGTATGGTTGAGATCGAGGGGAATCCTAAGCTGATGACGGCCTGTTCGGCGCCGATCGCGGAAGGGAATGTCATCTATACGGAGAGCGAGAGAGTGATCGAGTCCAGAAAATCCACGCTGGATCTTCTGATGAGCCATCACGACACACAGTGCTTCAGCTGCAGCGCGAACGGCGACTGCAGGCTGCAGCAGTACTGTAATGATTACGGGGTGGAGGAGTCTTCCTTCCCGAAGGATGTTTTTGATAAGCCGATCGATGATTCGGGGAAGTTCTTTATTTACAATCCGAACCTGTGCATCCTCTGCCACCGGTGTGTGAATACCTGCCATAAGGTCAACGGCCTCGGCGTCATAGGCACCGCATACCGCGGGTTTGATTCCGTGATCCTGCCGGAGTTCGGCAAAAACTGGGCGGATACGGACTGCGAGTCCTGCGGCAACTGTGTGTCGAACTGCCCGACGGGCGCGCTGGCGCCGAAGTCCCAGCGTCCGTTCCGAAAATGGGAGACGCACGAGGTGCAGACGACGTGCACCTACTGCGGCGTCGGCTGTCAGCTGAAACTGCTCGTGCGCGGCGACGAGGTTGTGGATGCCCGGCCCGCGAACGGCCCGGTCAATCAGGGGCAGCTCTGTGTCAAGGGACGTTTTGCTTTTGATTTTATCAACAATAAAAACCGCCTGAAAAAGCCCTTGGTTCGAAAGGACGGAGAACTGGTGGAGACGAGTTGGGACGAGGCGCTGGATCTGATCGCGGAGAAGATGCTGGAGATCAAAGCGGAGTACGGTCCGAACGCGATCGCCGGATTTTCCTCCGCGCGCTGTACGAACGAGGAGAACTACCTGTTCCAGAAGTTCATGCGCGCCGCGGTGGGGACGAACAATGTGGATCACTGTGCAAGGCTCTGCCACAGCTCTACCGTGGCGGGACTTGCGACGACCCTGGGTTCCGGCGCGATGACGAATCCGATCCGCGACGTCCTGGAGGCGGAGGTCATCTTTGTGACGGGATCGAATACGACGGTCGCCCATCCGGTCATGGGAATGATGATCCGTCAGGCAAAGCAGAAGGGGACGAAGCTGATCGTTGCCGATCCGAAGCGGATCCAGCTGGCTGAGATCGCCGATCTCTATCTGCAGATTAAGCCCGGTACCAGCGTGGCGCTGACCAATACGATGCTGAATATCATTTTCAGCGAGGGACTGGAGGATGCGGAATACATCGCGGCTCACACGGAGGGCGTGGAGGAGCTGCGGGAAGCGGTGAAGTATTATACACCGGAGAAGGGAGAGGAGATCACCGGCGTAGATAAGGATCTGATCGTTGCCGCGGCAAGACTGTACGCCTCCTCTCACAGATCCTATATTACCTATGCCATGGGCATTACGCAGCACCTGAACGGGACGAACAACGTCATGAGCATGAGCAACCTGGCTCTGGTCACGGGGAATCTCGGCCGCCCGGGAAGCGGCGTGAACCCGCTGCGCGGGCAGAATAATGTGCAGGGAGCCTGCGATATGGGCGCCCTCCCCACGGATTATCCGGCCTATCAGAAGGTGTTTGATCCGGAGATCCGTAAAAAGTTCGAGGAGGCCTGGGGCGTTCCTTTAAGCCCCGATGTGGGTCTGCAGGTCACCAAAACGATCCCGGCCATGGTGCGCGGAGACATTAAGCTGCTTTATGTTATGGGTGAGAATCCGATGGTTTCCGACCCGAACTCCCACCATGTGGCGGAGGCGATGGAGAAGACATTCTGCGTGGTGCAGGATCTGTTCCTGACCGAGACGGCAGAGCTGGCTGACGTCGTTCTTCCCGTCACCTGCTTCGCGGAGAAGGAGGGGACATTTACCAATACCGAACGCCGTGTACAGATGCTGCACAAGGCCGTGCCGGCCAAGGGAGAGTCCAAACAGGACTGGCAGGTGATCATGGAGATGATGAACCGGCTGGGATATCCGTGCCATTATGACAGCGCGGAGGACGTCTTTAATGAGATGCGCACGGTGACGCCCTCCTACGCGGGTATTACCTATAAAAAGATCGAGGAAAATGAGGGGATCTGCTGGCCCTGCCCGAATGAAGACCATCCGGGGACGCCGATCCTGCATCAGAACGGACCCGGAAGGAAGAACGGCATCGGTCTTCTGAAGGCGATGGACTGGGCCGCCTCGCCGGAGACGGAGGATGATGAGTACCCGATTACGCTGATGACCTGCCGGATTCTGTATCATTACCATACGCGGACGATGACGGACCGGACGGTGGCCGTTCATTACACCGCGCCGCGTAATTATATCGAATTAAATCCGGACGACGCGCTGAAAAACGGCGTGGAACCCGGCGACTGGATCAGTGTTTCCTCCCCGCGGGGAACGATCTGCTGCGAGGTTCATATCGAGGACTCGCTGGAGCCCGGCGTTGCGTGGATGCCGTTCCATTACGCGGAGGGCGCGAATGTCCTGACAGATTCTGAGAACCTGGATCCGGTCTGCATGATTCCGGGATACAAGCAGGTGGGCGTCCGCATTGAGAAGGTAAGCGATGAGATGGCGGCCGAGCTGACGCAGAAGGCGCTGAATCACGAGCTGATCTATTTTGACCGTGAGGTAAAGCATATCTTCTGGTATCAGAATATGACCGGAAAGATCGGCGAAAAGGATATGATGGGTCTCTTCGGACTAAAGGAACGAAGGAGAAGATAAGAGGACAGTCGACGCATAGTCAATGATGGGGATTTATGCGAAATATAAAATTGAAGGAGGAAATATCGTGGAGATGAAAAAAACAGTTCCGTTCAACGGGACGCCGGAGCAGGAGACGGAACTTCTGCAGGTCATCGAGGAGATGAAGGGACAGAAGGGATTCCTGATGCCCATTATGCAGAAGGCGCAGGATATCTACGGGTACCTGCCTTATGAGGTGCAGGAGATCATCTCGGAAAAGACGGGTGTGCCGATGTCGAAGATCTTCGGCGTGGCGACATTCTATTCGCAGTTTACGCTTTTCCCGAAGGGACAGCACAGGATCTCCGTCTGCCTCGGCACGGCCTGTTATGTCAAGGGCTCGGGCCAGGTGTAT
>JAJQDV010000063.1 GCA_021202015.1 Clostridiales bacterium
AGACGCCCTCGACCGTATGCTTCTAGGACCTCTACGTACGATTTTTTTTAATGATAAGTTTTCGACCGATTGATTATAGGAACTCAACGGACGAAAGCAGCAAAAAGGAAGAATTCGTCCGTAAGGTTTGAGGAACGCAACGGACGAAAGCAAGCCTGAGCTGGGATATCGGGAATCTGAGAATGAATAAAAAAGATTAAATAAATAGAATAAGTTTGAGCGACAGGAGATGTGTGAGATGGAAGTTGGGAATATGGAAGAGAAGAAAGAAGAAAAGAAAGGCTTTTTCAGGCGCCTGGTGAGCGGGCTGTCAAAGACGAGGAATAATATTGTTTCAGGAATTGATTCCGTGTTTCGGGGGTTTTCCCGCATCGACGATGAGTTTTATGAGGAGATCGAAGAAATCCTTGTCATGGGTGATATCGGGATCCGGGCGACGGAGGAGATCGTTGAGAACCTGAAGGGGAAGGTGAAGGAACAGCATATCAAGGAGCCTGCGGACTGCAAGCAGCTCCTGATCGACAGCATTAAGGAGCAGATGTACACGGAGGAGACCGCTTATCGGTTTGAACAGGAGAAGTCCGTGGTGCTGGTGATCGGTGTGAACGGCGTGGGCAAGACGACGACGATCGGGAAGCTGGCGTCGAAGCTGAAGCAGCAGGGGAAAAAGGTGATCCTGGGCGCGGCGGATACGTTCCGCGCGGCGGCGGGCGAACAGCTGACCGAGTGGGCGCACCGGGCCGGTGTGGAGATCGTCGGCGGACAGGAGGGGTCCGATCCGGCTTCGGTTGTATACGACGCGGTGCAGGCGGCAAAGGCCAGAAACGCGGATGTCCTCATTGTCGATACGGCCGGACGCCTTCATAATAAGAAGAATCTGATGGAGGAGCTGAAGAAGATCAACCGGATTCTGGAACGGGAGTATCCGGAGGCTTTTCGAGAGACCCTTGTTGTTCTGGACGCCACGACCGGGCAGAACGCGCTGAACCAGGCGAAGCAGTTCTCCGAGGCGGCTGAGATCACCGGAATTGTGCTGACAAAGATGGACGGCACCGCGAAGGGCGGGATCGCCGTGGCGATACACTCCGAGCTGGGCATTCCCGTGAAGTACATCGGTGTGGGCGAGACTATTGAGGATCTGCAGAAATTTGATGCGGATGCGTTCGTGGACGCGTTGTTTCATGTCGGGTAATCCATCTTTGAGGTATATTTTACAAGCTTGACAGGGAACTTTTCACTTATCAGCAGTTCACCCCGCTGAGGGGCATCCCCTGATTATAGTATCAACTATTAAACATTGACTGCATAGCATGAATTGGGTATAATAAGGCTAAAATATTACTATCATAACAGGAGGTGTTGAGATGAATATTCGCCCATCCGCGGCAATCCGTCAGAATTACAACGAGATTGCTGATCTTTGCAGAAAGACTGCAGAACCGATTTTTCTCACGAAAAATGGAGAGGGAGATTTAGTTGTTATGGATATAGAAACCTATAATCGTCGGGAAAAAATGCTGAAGCTTCGAGAAGAACTTCTGGCAGTTGAGGAGGACAGAATTGCCGGAAGAACAGGTTGCACTCTTGATGAGCTGGATGCTTATCTTGATGAAGTGATTGCAGAGGCATAGTGTATGGAAGAAAATAAAAAGTACAAAGTCATTGTGTCTGACAGGGCGAAAAGAATGTTAGGCGTGCATATTCGATTTATGGCGCAGGTCAGTAAAGATGCAGCGAAATCAAAAAAGAAAGAGATTATGTCTGCAATGCGTTCCCTGAGTGAAAACCCACATCGGTGTCCTTTTTTTGAGGAATTATATATTACACCGAACAAGTACCATAAAATGTTTGTGGAAAAGTGGTATCTTATTTTGTATCAGATTCAGGATGATGTAGTGTATGTGGATTATATTCTTGACTGCCGAAAAGATTACAGCTGGCTGATCAATTAGGAGGAGCAAAAAATGAGCGAGATGCTGACGCTGGACCGCTTCGAGGAGGCCAGCGAAATCGTAAGGGAAGTGACACAGGAGACGAAGCTGGTCTACAGCGAGTTTCTGAGTCAGAGAACCGGAAATAAAATTTATCTGAAGCCGGAGAATATGCAGTATACCGGCGCGTACAAGGTGCGCGGCGCTTACTATAAGATCAGTACGCTGTCGGCCGAGGAGCGGAGCCGCGGCCTGATCACGGCATCGGCGGGCAATCATGCGCAGGGCGTCGCCTGTGCCGCGCAGAAGTTCGGGGTGCGGGCGACGATCGTCATGCCGACCACGACGCCGCTGATCAAGGTGAACCGCACGAAGGGATACGGCGCGGAGGTTGTTCTCTGGGGCGATGTTTACGATGAGGCGTGCGAGAAGGCGTTGGAGCTGGCGGATGAACACGGCTATACGTTTATCCATCCGTTTGATGACCTGGCGGTGGCGACCGGACAGGGTACGATCGCCATGGAGATTTTTAAGGATCTGCCACTGGTGGAATATATTCTCGTGCCGATCGGCGGAGGCGGGCTGGCCACCGGTGTGTCCGTGCTGGCGAAGCTCTTAAATCCCAAGATCAAAGTGATCGGCGTGGAGCCCGCGAAGGCGAACTGTATGCAGGAGTCCATCAAAGCCGGAAAGGTCGTTACCCTGCCGAATGTCAGTACGATCGCGGACGGCACTGCCGTAAAGACGCCGGGGGAGAAGATTTTCCCGTATGTGAGTGCGAATCTGGATGACATCATCACGGTGGAGGACGACGACCTCGTGGTGGCCTTCCTGGATATGGTGGAGAATCACAAGATGATCGTGGAGAACTCCGGTTTGCTGACGGTTGCGGCCTTAAAACAGCTGGATGTAAAGGATAAGCGGGTGGTCGCTATTTTGAGCGGTGGAAACATGGATGTGATCACGATGTCTTCCGTGGTGCAGCGGGGGCTGATCTTCCGCGACCGCATCTTCACCGTGTCCGTTCTTCTTCCGGACAAGCCGGGCGAGCTGAGCCGGGTGGCCGGCCTTGTCGCCGGGAAGCAGGGCAATGTCATCCGCCTTGAGCACAATCAGTTCGTCTCCTCGAACCGGAACGCGGCCGTGGAGCTCCGGATCACGATGGAGGCGTTCGGCACGGAGCACAAGAATGAGATCATTCGGGCGCTGGAGTCGGAGGGGTATGACGTGAAGCTGGTGCAGGCAGTGCTGTAGGCATTTTGCTTCTCAATGTTCCCTTTTTACGGTTCTTTGAGCGCCCCGCTGATGTGCAATGTCCGGTTATGGAGCGGGTGGTTCTCATTCAGCAGGAGATTGCGGAGGAATAATTCAAGGTATTCCGTTGTTTCATAAATACCATTTTTCAGGTCATTGTAATTTGCCCTGACAAGAGCATTTCGAAAATACCATGCATTTTCGGCAAAAATATCGTTGGTTACATCAAAACCGAGCGTGCGGAGATATTTGATAAAAAATACTGCTGTCGTTCTGGTATTGCCCTCTCCAAATATATGGATTTGCCACAATCCGGATATGAATACTGCGAGATGGCGGATGATTTCATCCATTGAAAGATTCCGATAGGAAAACTTTCGCTCTTCGGAAAAATCATAATCCAGAGTCGCCTGCAATTCCGTAGCGCTGCCATAGAGTACGGTCGCTCCGTTCAGCACCCATTCTTTTTTGGTAATATTGTAATCACGGATGCGTCCTGCATGAGAATAGATACCGGTAAAAAGCTTTCTGTGAATAGAAATATATTCATTTGGGGTAAAGCTAAACGCCTGCTCGGACAAAAGTGCTGCAATCCGTGCCGAAACCTTGTCGGCCTCTTCGGTGCGGTCATCTGTATCACAGGCAGGATTTTCTTCGTAGTATCTCTGTAAAAGCATATTTGTCTCTTCGAAGGATATTTCACCCTCGATATTTCGGACGGCAGTTTGCAACAGATATTCCGATGTCTTCAGTCCGTCAACAGCCTGCAGTCCAATGGCTGTATGCCATACGTAGCCTTTGTCCCGTTTATCCGGCTCGGATTCAATGATATATTCCTGAAAGGGATCTTTGTTCATCCTGATCTCCGTTCCGCCGCCCTCCGGTTGGCGGCACAAATATTTTGTTCAGTTTCGTTTTGACGATTATTTATTATTTTACTACAGATTATCTGGTGTGGAAAGATTTTCTTTCTCCAAATTATTTTAAGGGGGTGATATAAAAAACAATAACAGACACAGGAATTTCGTGGTCAGGAAGGGGATAATTAAAAGACAGATAGTTGAAAAACAAAACGCATTATGTTTTAATCAGTGTAATATAAAACAGTAGATTTGTCGCAGATACTTTTGCAGACAAATCATAAAGGAAACGGAATTTCGAACTTTTCAGAACGGGGGATATTTGGGTGAATGCAGATGAATAAGAAAGAGAATAGAATGCCGGATTTTCTGAAGAAACTCAATCAGGGCAGATATAAGGAAGCAGAATCCTTCTGCCCGGATTCAGAGGAAGAGGAGCTGCGGGATTATCTGGTCAAAATCTCGGCTGAAACGAAAAACATATCAATTTACAGTTTTGTCAGATACATGTATGAAAAAACCGGGGAAAGGGAATGGCTGCTCACTGCCATTTCTGTCGCCCGGCCCGGCCTGACCTGGCTCAGGGGAGGAGATTCTGTCGCTCTGTTTCACTGCAGACAGCTTCTGAAAACTGAACCGGGAAATAAAAGAGTCGCTGCTCTGATGGAAGAACTGAAATGTATCGAACCGCCGTCATACAATAAGGTAACAGACAGAGACTTTTTTTCTGCATTGATACAGGGAGACTATGAGACAGCGGCGCAGATTTGTGCAGACAGGGATTTGCGCGGCAATCTGGTGGACATGGCCTGTGATACAAATAACCTGTGCGTCTACAGTTTTACAAGATACATGTATGAAAAGACAGGTGAAATGAAATGGCTGTATACGGCCGAAACCATTGCGGAGATCGACATGTGCTGGATGGAAGGCGGTTATGCAGTCGCGCTGTTTCATGCCAGAGAAGCGCTGGAACAGGAACAGACTTACAAACACTATAAAGGTTTGCTGACATTTTGGATGATTCCGGAAAAACTTGTGGATGATGAGGAAGCTCTGGAAATCGCTTCCGTAGTGATACGAAAAGAACCGGATAATGATCGGGCGCTGCGTGTGTTTAAGAAAAACGGCCGGGCATTGCCGGATATTGCCGTCCGGGAACCTGAAGTCTCAGAAGCGATGCTTCAGGAAATTAATCGCGGGAATTATCATAAGGCAGCCGAATATCTGCAGGGTTTTGATGAAAAACAGCAGAATGACATTCTCGTGAGACTGCAGTATCAGGTAAAAAACGGCAGCATATTCGTCTTCCTGAAATATTTGCACGAGGAGACGGGAGATCCGCGCTGGGATGAGCCGGGACGTGTGATCGAAGCGATTTTTTCCGCGCAGCGGGCGTCCGGGGCACACAACTGCAAAGTGAACAAACCGGAGCTTCTTGAATATGAGATCCGTGTGGTTGACAGACATCGAAAGAAGCGTCCGGATTTTATCATTTTCGGGGAGGGTATGAATAAGGAAAAAGTGGACTATGCCGATCTGCTGCTCATACAGAAAGAAAAAAACAGTAAATATGTGGAATTCTGTACCGCGGATCAGCGGTTCCGGAAGAGAATTTCCATGGAGGCGGCGATGGAGGAGGCGCGATATCATTCCTTCCTTTTGCTGAACCGCGGACAGGCGGTTAATCTGCGCCATGTAAAAAGTCTGGCCGGAGACAGTTTGACGCTGGATGACGGTACAGTGATTTCTGTCAGCAAATCACGCCTGCCGGAGTTCAGCGGCTGTCTTGAACGATACTGGTGTTCTGAGGAAAATAAAAAGAAAAACTGATTGACAAACACCGTCAGAATTGTATAATGATTGTATATATAAGTTGACGGACGAGGGTGTTCTGCATGGCGCAGAGCACTTTTTTCGTTTTTTATGCGCATTGTCATATTGCTATTTTACTTCTCTTAATGTTATGATAAGAACACCGTATGACAGTGCGAAACGAATACTCTTGTGCAGATGTAAAGTCGGTCACAAAAGTATACAAAATACAATCAGGAGGGAGATTGGATATGGCTTTTTATGATATGGATCTGTTTCAGAACACAGACACCGTCAACCGGCTGCTGGCCCGCTACGGGGTGAAGTTCGGCATTTACAAGAACAATGTCTTTCACGAGCAGCTGTTCCCCTTTGATCCGATTCCGCGTATTATCGAGGCGGATGAGTTCGATTACCTGGAGAGGGGATTGAAACAGCGTGTGAAGGCGCTGAATCTGTTTTTAAAGGATATCTACACGGAGAAGCGGATCGTGAAGGATGGCGTGGTGCCGGAGGACTTCATCTTTGCGACGAGCGGCTACATGGCGGAGTGCGAGGGCGTCTGCCCGGTGAAGGACATCGCGTCCCACATTTCCGGCATTGATCTGGTGCAGGGCAAGGATAAGGAATGGTACATCCTGGAGGATAACCTGCGGGTGCCTTCCGGCGCTTCCTACCCGATGATCGCCCGTCAGCTGTGCCGGATGAGCTCGCCGAAGACGTTCCGGGAGAATCACATCGAGGACAACCGGAATTACGCCGAGTTATTAAAGAAGACGATGGATTACGTCAACACCGGCGGCCTGAATGTCATCCTGACGCCGGGACGGTTTAACTCCGCGTATTTTGAGCATTCCTATCTCTCCGAGCAGATCGGGGCCACGCTGGCGATCGGGCAGGACCTGATTGTGGAGGACGACGTGCTCTGGTTTAAGGATTATTCGGGGAAAAAGGAGCGCGTGGGCGCGGTTTACCGCAGGATTTCGGACGATTATCTCGACCCGATGAATTTCAACGCGGAGTCCCTGATCGGCGTGCCGCACATCTACGACGTTTTCCGGAAGGGGAATGTGGCGCTCTTAAACGCGCCGGGCAACGGCGTGGCGGACGACAAGGGCATTTACTACTTTGTGCCGAAGATGATTAAATACTATCTGGGTGAGGAGTCGATCCTGAAGAACGCGCCGACCTATCTGCCGTTCTATGATGGGGATATGAGCTATGTGCTGGAGCATTTTGACGATCTTGTGCTGAAGGATGTGGCGGAGGCCGGCGGCTACGGCGTGGTCTTCGGCAACTCCATGACAAAGCAGCAGAAGGCGGATTTTATTTCCATGCTGAAATCCGAACCGCGCCGCTTTATCGCTCAGGAGGTCATTGATTTCCTCGATATCGACGTCATGTGCGACGGCGAGATCGTGCCGCGAAAGGCGGATCTTCGGGCATTCGTCCTGATGGCGGATGAGCCGATGGTGTGGAAGAGCGGACTGACCCGTTTCACGCGCAACCCGGATTCCTTTATCGTTAATTCATCGCAGGGAGGAGGATTTAAAGACACATGGGTATTATCTCATTAGATCATATTGATAATTTATACTGGCTTGGCCGTTATTCCGAGCGCGTTTACACAACGCTTCGCCTGTATTTCCGCAGTTACGATGTGATGATCGACCTGTTGGGGGAGCATTATAAAGCATTCTGCGAGGATCTGGATATTCCGGATATTTACGGCTCTGCGGATGAGTTCCGGGCACGGTATCCGTTTGATACGGAGGATGCCAATTCCATCGTCAGCAATCTGACCCGCGCCTATGACAACAGCATTATCATGAGGGAACTGCTCGGCAGCGAGGCGCTGTCCTACATACAGATCGCCCTTTATGATATCCAGAAGGCGAAGATCAGCCACGCGCCGCTGGTGCCGCTGCAGGAGGTGATCGATCACATTCTCGCGTTCTGGGGCATCATGGATGACAGTGTGGACAACCCGCAGATCCGCAACGTGATCAAGGCCGGGAAGCGGATCGAGCGGATCGATCTCTATGCCCGTCTGAAGATGGACGGATCGGAGATCATCCGGGAGCTCGGACGGCTGCGTCCGCGCGTGGAGATGAGCGGCATGCGTTATCATAAGGAATACCTGGGTGAGATCGAGGAGCTCGCGAGTTCCGATGCGCCGGATTATTACCGGATTGTTTTTCTGATTGAAAATCTGATCATTATGGGGTAAAGTAATGTCTGCGGGGTTGAATCCGCGTTCGGAATATGACGCGGACAGACCATATTCGGATGAAATCGGAGGGATATGTTTTGAGAGATCTTCACTTTATCTATCAGATGAGTCTGATGTTTTCGAAACCGGCGACAAGACATAATTATACCCTGAAATGCTTCCCTCAGAGCGATGAGGTACAGCAGATTGACGGTCTACGGATCCTGCTGGATCCGAAGAGCAGACATTTTACAAGCATTGATTCTTTTGGAAATCAGACGCTCTGCGGTGAGGTGGAATATGAGCATCGCCTGTTCCGGATCACCGTGGAGGGTCAGGCCCGGACAGGGCTGAGTACCGGACGCAGCGCGAGACCGGAGGACCTGGGAAAGTACAGATATCCGTCTTTTTATACAAAAGCGGGAGATCAGATCCGGGCATTCTGGCGCAGTCATCCGGTTTTCGGTATGTCCCCGGCGGAGGCTGCGCTGTATTATATGCAGCTTTTGTACGAGGAGATGCAGTACACGCCTGGAGCGACCGGCGTGGATACAAAAGCGGAGGAGGCCTGGTCGATGAGACAGGGCGTGTGTCAGGACTATGCGCATATTCTGCTGGCGCTTCTTCGTCTGGAGCATATCCCTGCCCGCTATGTGGTCGGCATGATGATCGGCGAGGGGGCGAGCCATGCCTGGGTCGAGGTTGAGGACGATGGAATCTGGTACGGGATCGATCCCACGAACGGACGTGAGGCGGACGATCAGTATATTTATATCTCCGGAGGCCGCGATGCCTCGGACTGTCAGATGAACAAAGGTATGATGGTCGGCGGGGGGATGCAGAGGCAGAGCGTGTCCGTAATCGTGACGGA
The DNA here is from genome assembly GCA_021202015.1 of Clostridiales bacterium. Lineage (GTDB taxonomy): Bacteria > Bacillota > Clostridia > Lachnospirales > Lachnospiraceae > Eubacterium_I. Next base: position 8,944 of record JAJQDV010000063.1, read on the forward strand.
CGCTTAAATCACGATATATGAAAGGATAACAAAATATGGTTAGAAATGTAGCGTCCGTCGGCTTGCCGGTGGACGAAGTTTTAACGATCCGGAAGATGCGCGTGGAGCCGGAGGGAGAGGATTCCGGCAGACGGATCTGTATCGTGACGGGGACGCATGGCGATGAACTGGAGGGACAGTACGTCTGCTATGAGATGCTCCGCCGTATTCGTGAGCGTAAGGAGCTGCTGACAGGGACAGTGGATATCTATCCGGCGATGAATCCGCTGGGCATCGATTCCCTGACGAGGGGGATCCCGGCCTTTGACCTGGATATGAACCGGCTGTTCCCGGGCGATCCGGGCGGCAGCATGACAGAGTATGTGGCGGCTGAGATCTGCAGGGATTTAGACGGCGCGGACGTCTGCCTGGACATCCACGCCAGCAATATTTTTCTGACGGAGATGCCGCAGGCGCGCATCAACGTCAATACGAGCGGGAAGCTGGTGCCGCTGGCGAAGCTGCTGAACCTTGATTTTATCTGGGTGCATGCTGCCAGCACGGTGCTGGAGTCTACCCTTGCGCATACGATGAATTCCAGAGGCGTGCCGACCATCGTTGTGGAGATGGGCGTCGGCATGCGGATTACGAAAGCGTACGGAGACCGGCTGACGGACGGCATCTTCCATCTGATGTATGAGATGGGCATGTGGCGGGAGGATACGCCGGTGACCTCGGAGCCGATCATATCCGAGGACGGGAGCGTGAGCTTCCTCAATGCCGCGCACAGCGGGATTTTTATCAAAAACGCCATGCACGGAGACCGGGTGAAAAAGGGGGATTTTATCGGCAGCATCGTCAGCCCGCTGACCGGGGAGGAGCTCGATCATGTGGTTTCCCCCGCGGACGGACTCCTGTTTACCATCCGGGAGTACCCGGTGGTGGATGAGGGATCGCTGATCGCGAGGATCCTGGATGAAGATCCGTACAGGACGAAAGCGGCAGGGTGTTCGGATGAGGGATCGCCGGCCGCGGGGATTTCGGAGGGCGTGTCATGACAAAGAAAACGATTTATGAGATAAAATCCTTATACAGAGATGATTTCCGCATCACCGGTTACGAATTCGGCAGCGGCGAAAAATCGGCCTGCATCGTGGGAGGCTGCCGCGGGAACGAGGTGCAGCAGATCTATACCTGTTCCCAGATTGTCCGCCAGTTAAAGCTGCTGGAAAAAAAGGGAAAGCTCAATCCGGGGCACCGGATCCTGGTCATCCCGTCCATGAATACCTATTCCATGAACATCCATAAGCGATTCTGGCCGATCGACAACAGCGATATCAACCGCATGTTTCCGGGTTATGATCTCGGGGAGACGACACAGCGGATCGCGGCCGGGATCTTCGCGGAGATCCAGGATTACAAATACGGCATGCAGTTCACCAGCTTTTATATGCCGGGGAATTTTACGCCCCATGTCCGCATGATGCGCACCGGGCTGGAGGATGTGGAGCTGGCGAAGCAGTTCGGCTTCCCCTATGTGGTCATCCGCGAGGTGCGTCCCTATGATACGACGACGCTGAATTATAACTGGCAGATCTGGGAGAGCAGCGCTTTCAGCGTTTATACGAACAGCACAGATACGATCGATAAGGAATCCGCGGCCGAGGCGGTGCGCCATGTCCTGAATTTTCTCGGAAAACAGGGACTGATCAAGTACAAATCACATGACGGGTACCTTTCCCAGGTGATCTCCGATCAGGCGATGGCCTCCGTGCGGGCGGAGGCATCCGGCATCTTTGACGGGAAGGTGAAGGTCGGCGACGCGGTCGCGCAGGGCCAGCTCCTGGCGGAGATCATCGACCCCTACGAGGGAGAGGCGGTGGAGCAGATTTTCTCCCCGGCGGACGGGACGATCTTTTTCGCGCACAATGATCCGCTGGCCTACTCCCATACCTCGCTGTATAAGATCGTCCGAAATATGGAAGCGT
>JAJQDV010000004.1 GCA_021202015.1 Clostridiales bacterium
GGCGTAAGGAAATGCCGGGGTGAGGCGGGACGAGCAGGGGGGATGTGAAAGTGTCAGGGACGAAGAAAATGCGCACGATTAGCAGGACAGGAAGTATCAGGGCTGTGTGTACCTTTGTGATCCTGACACTGATTTTCCTCCTTTGCCCGGCGCACAGGATGACGGCATTCGCGGCAGATCGAATCAGGGAGGAATCACGTACTGCGGAGAACGCGGCAGAGGATGAAACGGAGATATCGGAGGAGGATATCGCGGGTCTCCTGGAAGATCTGCGCGCGGAGCTTGATCTGGAGGAGATTGACGATGTGTTGTCGGAAAATGAGGCGACCGAAGACCTGTCTTTCTCGGATCTGGTCGCCGCTCTGATTTCCACGGACGACGAGATTTCGAAAAAGGACGCGATACAACGGGTACTGTCCCTGGCTTTCGGCTATTTCGCGGATTGCAGGGTGGCATTTATCCGGATTATGCTCCTGGTCGTCGCCTTCGCTTTTTTCAACAATTTTATCCATGTGTTTGAAAACAGCCAGATTTCTACGATGGGGTACTATATGTTTTTTCTGGTTTTGATCGCTCTTCTGATGAAGTCCTGGATGACCGTCTCAGACCTTTTTTCCGGGGTAATGGATCTGATTATTGAGATGATGCAGGCGATCATTCCGGCTTTTTGCATGGCGATGGCCTTTGCGTCGGCGACGACAACGGCGGCAGCGTTTTATCAGATTACTACGGTGGTGATCTGGCTGGCGGAACGTTTGCTATGCGGCGTTATCGTGCCGATGATCCATGTTTATGTGATTCTGCAGATGCTGAACAGCCTGACCGGGGAAAAGATGATCTCACGCTTTACGGCGCTCTTAAAAAAAATCATTCAATGGAGCCTTCGAACGCTGCTCGCGGGTGTGACCGGGATGAATGTCATAGAAAACATGATCGCCCCGTCGGTTGACAATCTGAAAAAGCTTTCTGTCACAAAAACGCTGGGGATGATACCGGGACTGGGCGGCATCACGGAGGCGGCCGGCAGTATTTTTTTCGGATCGGCTGTGGTGATTAAAAACGGCGTGGGGACAGCGGCGATGATTGTGCTGGTTTGTATTGCGCTGAGTCCGGTAATCCGGCTTCTGGTGTTTGATCTGATTTTCCGTCTGACGGGCGCGGTCGCACAGCCTTTTTCCGACTCGCAGGTCTGCGGGTGCATTGAGAGCGCCGCGGAGGGCGCGGGACTGCTGCTGCGTGCATTGCTCACGGGCATCCTGTTGTTTCTGATCACGATCGCGGTTGTGATCACGGCGGTGCGGTGATCGGTTCTGAACGGAAAGGAGGATCTTCTGTGCTGACACAATTTATGAGCTGGATCCGTCAGATGATCTGCCTGATGATTTTTCTGACGATTCTGATGCAGATTTTACCAAAGAAAAGCTATCGGGGATACGTGAAATTTTTTGCCGGACTGATTTTTGCCGCGGCTCTTCTGCGCCCGGTGATTTCTCTGTTGGGTACGGAAGACTGGGAGGAGGAGATCGTTTCACGGATAACGGAAACGGTCGAGTCAACGGAGACGGACGACACGCCGGATCTGTCCGGGATGGAAGAACGCAGTATGGAGATGATGGAGGAGTTTGCGACCGGGCAGGAGGTGCACAGCTCGGAATGATGGAGATGGACAGCTCGGGATGAAGGAGAGGCACAGCTCGGAATGAAGGAGGTGCACAGCTCAGAATAAAGGAGGCGGATATCTCGAAATGAAAGATTTTCTGGATTTTGTGAAACAGAAGAAATGGAAAAAATGGAAGAAGGATCAGTGGCTGATTCTTCTTCTGGCGGGAATCCTCCTGCTTGTGATCGCCATGCCGACAAGCTGTGACGATGGGGAAGATTCCGGGACCGAAAGCGGGGAGGCATCAGAGGAAGAATCATCAGCGGGTTCGGCCGGAGTCAGCTCTGCGGATTATCAGGCGCTGCTGGAGGAGAAACTGGAGAATGCGCTGTCACAGATGGAGGGCGTGGGGGAGGTGAAGGTCATGATCACGCTGCAGGATGGCGGGGAGACGGTGGTGGAGAAGGACGTCACTTATTCAGAGATCGATCAGGAGACGGAAGATGCGGACGGCAGCCGTACAACGGACAGCCAGAGGGAAAGCAGTGAGGAGACGGTCTATTCGCCTGAATCAGACGATGGGGAGCCGGTGGTCAGCAAGGAGATCACCCCGACGGTCGAGGGCGTGCTTGTGATCGCGCAGGGAGGAGACGACAGCACGGTGGCTGTAAATATTTCTGAGGCGGTGGAAGCATTATTCGGACTGGATGCACATAAAATAAAGGTAGTTAAAATGTATGACGGACAGGAGGGATCGGATTGAAAAAAATATTCCGGAAGAACCACATCATCATTACGGCTCTGGCGCTTATGATCGCGGCGGCGGGTTATATCAGCTATACGCAGAGCGATGCGACGCAGGAGGCCGTTGAGACGGCCTCGGAGGAGGTTGCGGATACATATGAAATTTCCGACGAGGACATTGCGGCGGAAATTTTTACGGATACGGAAGATGATACGGAGGAGGTCTCGGCGGACGTTTCGGAAGACGGAGAGAGCGGTGCTTCCGGGGATTCGGAGGCGGGAGATACGGATGCTTTGGGAAACGGAACCGACGATTCTTCTGACGAAGACGCGGATGATTCCGGAGATACTGATGTCTCGGAAACCGGATCCGCGGACGTCGGGGAAACCGTTTTGACCTCGACGGATACGACGGTGGATTTCGCTTCTCAGGTGAAACTGAACCGGGAGCAGGTGCGCTCCAAAAATAAGGAGGCCCTGCTGGAGATCATCAACAGCACCTCTCTTACGGATGCGCAGAAGCAGGATGCGGTCGACGCGATGATCGCCATGACGGACGTGGCGGAGCGGGAGAATGCGGCGGAGATCCTGCTGCAGGCGAAGGGATTTACCGATGTGGTGGTGAGCATCACGGACGACACGGCGGATGTCGTTCTGAATATGGGCGACGTTACCGACGCGAAGCGGGCGCAGGCGGAGGATATCGTAAAGCGCAAGACCGGTATCAGCGCGGAGAATATCGTGATCACGCCGATTTCCTCGGGGTCGGATTCCTGAATCCGAGGTTCTGGCGGCTGTGAACCGTAAGGAACTGTCACAACCTGCCCGGGTTATTTTGTGACAGTTCCTTAATACGAACTATATTTGCCATCCTTGCTTTTTCGTCTGCATATTTCCACACATCGAACGGACTATTTTTGTTCCTCTTGCGTTATCGTCCGTATGCAAATACCAGGTTCTACGGACGATAACGGGTTATTTGGCAAAAAAGACCGTAGAAAGCGCCAGATTATACGGATTAAAAAGGCAGGCAAGGTAATGTCGTCCGTAGAAAGTGCTGGGGTATACGGACGAAACAGACAGGAATGACAAAACAGTCCGCAGAAGGAGAGCGGAGATACGGACGAAACAGACAGGAATGACAAATCAGTCCGCAGGAGAAGAGTAGAGATACGGACGAAAAACAGGCAAGAAACAAAAAACAGTCCGTATAGGGAACGAAATAATATCTGGTTAAGCTCAGAAAAGTAACAGCCGGTACGGATAAATAGAGGGAAATCTTTAAGAACGGGTGGAAGCGGAAAGAGGAATCTGGTATAATACCGGAAGCGATGACTGTGTTGGGAGGGGGAATTTATCATGAGACGTGTTTTTTTGATTGTTCTGGACAGTTTCGGGATCGGGGAGATGCCGGATGCGGCTGCTTACGGCGATGCCGGCAGCAATACATTGGGGACGGTTCGGAAAAGTCCGTATTTTTCCGTGCCGAACATGGAGAAAATGGGACTGTTTCGGATAGACGGAGTGGATGCGGGGACGGATGAGCCGACCGGCGCGTTTGCCCGCATGACGGAAAAGTCTGCCGGAAAGGATACGACGACCGGACACTGGGAGATCGCCGGGCTCGTCTCAGAGAAGCCGATGCCTGTGTTTCCGGAGGGATTTCCGCGGGAGGTGATCGATGAATTTGAAAGGCTGACCGGCAGGAGAGCGCTCTGCAACAGGCCGTATTCCGGTACGAAGGTGATCGAGGATTACGGCCGGGAACATATGGAAACCGGGGCTCTGATCGTTTATACCTCCGCGGATTCCGTGTTTCAGATCGCGGCGCACGAGGAGATCATTCCGGTGCAGCAGCTTTATGAATACTGCGAGGCGGCGCGGGCGATGCTGGTGGGAGAGTACGGCGTCGGCAGGGTTATCGCCCGGCCGTTTGTCGGAGAACCCGGTCATTTCACGCGCACGAGCCGCAGACATGATTATTCGCTGCTCCCGCCGCGTGATACAATGCTGGATCAGCTGAAGGAGTCCGGCTATTCTGTGATCGGTGTCGGGAAAATTAATGATATTTTTGCCGGAAAGGGGATCACGGAGTTTGTACGGACCTCCGGCAACGCGGAGGGAATCGAGCGGACGCTGGAGTATATGGAACGTGATTTTGAGGGGCTGTGTTTTGTAAACCTTGTAGATTTTGATATGCTTTACGGCCACCGGAATGATGCGGACGGCTACGCGAAGGCGCTGACGTACTTTGATGAGAGGCTTCCGGAGATCACTGCGAGAATGAGGCCGGAGGATATTCTGATGATCACGGCGGATCACGGCTGCGATCCGGGTACGCCGTCCACCGACCATTCGCGGGAATATACGCCCCTGATCCTTTACGGGGAACCGGTACCGGCGGGGGAAAATCTCGGTACCCGGCCGACCTTTGCGGACATCGGGGCGACGGTGCTGGACTATTTTCAAATCCCTTCCCGAATCGAGGGAGAGCCGCTTTTATGAAATGTACTTTCCGAATTGAGGGGGAGCCGCTTTTATGAAATGTACTTTCCGTGTATCAAGGGGGAGCCGCTTTCATGAAACGTATTCCCGGGAAAAGTCTGCGCGGCGACGTTTCTCTGAGAAACTCCGGCTTGACAGGTACGTTCTTCTGTTTTACACTATCACGGGCGCTCTGAAGCAAACGAACTCGCAGAGTTCACGGGCGCCGGAGATCAGGAGGAAATGTTTTGACAGATATACAGAAAGAAATCGAAAAGAGGCGGACCTTTGCGATCATCTCCCACCCGGACGCGGGCAAGACGACGCTGACAGAGAAGTTTCTGCTCTACGGCGGGCAGATTAATCTCGCCGGTTCGGTGAAGGGAAAGGCGACGGCGCGTCACGCGGTGTCTGACTGGATGGAAATCGAGAAACAGAGAGGAATCTCGGTGACGTCCTCGGTGCTGCAGTTTGAGTACGGCGGATACTGCATCAATATTCTGGATACGCCGGGACATCAGGATTTCTCGGAGGACACATACCGGACGCTGATGGCGGCGGATTCCGCGGTGATGGTGATCGACGGTTCGAAAGGTGTGGAGGCGCAGACGAGGAAGCTCTTTAAGGTCTGTGTGATGCGGCATATTCCGATTTTCACTTTTATCAATAAAATGGACAGGGATGCGAACGACCCCTTCGACCTGGTGGATGAGATTGAGAAGGAGCTGGGGATTGCGGTCTGCCCGGTGAACTGGCCGATCGGGTCCGGGAAAAATTTCAAGGGTGTGTATGACCGCGATACGAGGAAGGTCATGACATTTTCCGATACCCTGAAAGGGACGAGAGAGGGCGAGGAGAGGGAGTATGACCTGGATTCCGAAGCTCTGACCGCCGAGATCGGGGAGGAGTTTCGGGAACAGCTGCTGGAGGAGATCGAACTTCTCGACGGCGCGAGTGCCGGGTTTGATCAGGAGCTGGTCTCGAAGGGAGAGCTTTCTCCGATGTTTTTCGGTTCCGCGCTGACGAATTTCGGCGTGGAGACATTTCTGCAGCATTTCCTGCAGATGACTTCCTCACCGCTGCCGCGGCAGTCCGATATCGGCGAGATCAGTCCCTTTTCGGAGGATTTCAGCGCTTTTGTGTTTAAAATCCAGGCGAATATGAACCGGGCGCATCGTGACCGGATTGCCTTCATGCGCATCTGCTCCGGGAAATTTGACGCGGGCATGGAGGTGTACCATGTGCAGGGGGAGAAAAAGCTCCGCCTGTCCCAGCCTCAGCAGATGATGGCGCAGGAAAGGAAGATTGTCGAGGAGGCGTATGCGGGCGATATCATCGGGGTGTTTGATCCGGGGATTTTTTCCATCGGGGACACGCTGACCACGGCAAAAGACCGGTTTGCCTTTGAGGGGATTCCGACCTTCGCGCCGGAGCATTTTGCCCGCGTGACCCAACTGGACACCATGAAACGCAAGCAGTTTGTCAAGGGGATCACACAGATCGCACAGGAGGGCGCCATTCAGATTTTTCAGGAATATAAGACCGGCATGGAGGAGATCATTGTCGGTGTGGTGGGCGTTTTGCAGTTTGACGTGCTGAAGTTTCGTCTGGAGAATGAGTACAATGTGGATATTCGCATGGAAAGCCTGCCATATGAGCATATCCGATGGATTGAAAATAAGGACATCGATCTGGAACGCCTGAGCGGTACTTCGGATATGAAGAAGATTCGTGACCTGAAAGGGAATCCGCTTCTGCTCTTTGTGAACGCATGGAGCGTGGGAATGACACAGGAGCGGAATAAAGACCTGATTCTTGCGGAATTCGGGAGGAGCTGAACGCGGGAGTGCAGGGTACGGACGGTTCTGCAGTCCGCACCCCGCGCAGTTGTGAGACACAGGCCGTCTCCTACTGCATGTCGTCCATCAGCTTAAACGCGTACTCCGCGGAGCCTTCCAGCTGGAACTTCGCGGTGCGTATCGTCTCTGCCTGCTCCGGCGTCATGCTGTCGGGCTTTACGCGCCGCATGGCTTTCTGTAAATTTAAAATATCGGAACGGATCGTCGCTTTTGTATTCTTGTCGATCTGTTTTTTTGTCTTTGAAAGGGCGTTTTCCGCCTTTCGGATCAGCTGCTCCGATTCGGAGAAGAGGTCAAAGTTTTCCTTCCGCTGACTGTCGGTAGAGGCGTATTCCGCCGCGTCCGCCATGGCGCGTTCCACCTCGGAATCGGACATGTTCGTTCCGGTGGTAATGGTGATGCTCTGCTGTTTTCCGGTTTCCAGATCCTTCGCTGATACGTGGACAATGCCGTTCGCGTCGATGTCGAAGGTGACCTCGATCTGGGGAACGCCCGCCATGGCGCGCCGGATGCCGCGAAGGGTAAACTGGCCGAGGAGCTTGTTATCCCGCGCGAACTGGCGCTCGCCCTGGAGTACCTTGATCACAACGGAGGTCTGGAAATTCTGTGCGGTGGAGAAAACCTGGCTGTACCGGGTCGGAATCGTCGTGTTCCGTTCGATCAGCGGGGTGGCGACGCCGCCGACGGTCTCGATCGAGAGGGTCAGCGGGGTGACGTCCATCAGCAGGATCTCGTTTAAGTTGCTGTCACCGGCGAGCTTCCCGCCCTGGATGGCCGCGCCGAGGGCGACGCACTCGTCCGGGTTCAGGTTTTTGCTCGGCTCCTGGCCGAGGAGCTGGCGCACCTTTGCCTGTACAGCCGGAATGCGCGTGGAACCGCCTACCAGAAGGACTTTTCCGAGGTCTGCCGGACGGATGCCCGCGTCGGAGAGGGCTGTCTGTACCGGTCCGACCGTGCTTTCCGTCAGATCTGCGGTCAGTTCCTCGAACTTTGCCCGCGTCAGCCGCAGCTCGAGATGGACCGGGCCGGAACGCCCTACCGCGATGTAGGGCAGATTGATGTCGGTCTCCGTGGCGGTGGAAAGGGCGATCTTGGCCTTTTCCGCCTCCTCGACGATCCGCTTCATGGCGACGGGATCCTTTTCCAGTCGAATGCCCTCTTTTCCGTAGAACTCACGGAGAAGATAATCGCTGACTCTTTTGTCATAATCGTCCCCGCCGAGACGGTTGTTTCCGGCGGTGGCGAGCACTTCGATCATACCCTCGCTGATCTCAATGACAGACACGTCGAAGGTGCCGCCGCCCAGATCATAGACGAGGATCTTCTGCGGCTGCGCGTTGTCCAGACCGTAGGCCAGGGCGGCGGCGGTCGGCTCGTTGATGATGCGGTCTACATTCAGACCCGCGATCCTTCCGGCGTCCTTTGTGGCTTTGCGCTGCGCGTCGTCAAAATAAGCCGGTACGGTGATCACCGCGTCTGTCACGGGCTGTCCGAGGTAATCCTCCGCGTCCTTTTTTAATTTCTGAAGGATCATGGAGGAGATTTCCTGCGGGGTATATTTTTTCCGGTCAATGCTGACGGTGTAGTTCTTGCCCATTTCCCGCTTGATCGAGGAGATGGTGCGGTCGGGGTTCGTGACGGCCTGCCGCTTCGCGGTGTCGCCGATGAGCCGTTCCCCGTTTTTTGTGAACGCGACAATGGACGGCGTTGTGCGGCTGCCCTCCGCGTTCGTGATGACGACAGGCTGTCCGCCCTCCATGACGGCGACGCAGCTGTTCGTGGTTCCGAGATCTATTCCGATAACTTTTCCCATGACGGTATCCTTTCTGTTATTTTCAGAGGCTTTATGATGATTCATCATTGCAGCCGTTATGCGGTGTCAGTTGTTTCATCATTGCAGCCGTTATGCGGTGTCAGTTGTTATATTCTTTACGGGTATTCTGATTATTTATGATAACACTTCTGTTTGAAATGTCCATGCTTTAAATATAAAATTTTTGTGACAGGAGTCCGGCGCACGCTCATTTTTCATAAAATAAGAGTTGCATTTATAACAATATTTGTATATAATGATAATGCTTTGTCGAAGAACCTGTCCGTAAGTCCCCCATGGCGCCGGATTCGGGAATTCTGATATTCACAGACATATGTCAGATATATCCGGGCAGATCGCCCGTTGATTCATTTCGTAAAGGTTACAGGGAATAAAAATGTATTCGGGAAGCAGACGGAAGATCTGCAGAAATTGTTGCGTTGCAGAATATAAAAATCAGCATTGACATTTCTGGTTTTTTATATTAAGATAATTTTATTGAAACGAACATAAGTTCGAAAAGGAGAACAGTATGGCAAAGGATGACAAATTAAAAGCACTGGACGCGGCGATCGCCCAGATTGAGAAACAGTACGGGAAGGGTTCCATTATGAAGCTTGGCGACCCGAATCTCCATATAGATGTGCAGACGGTTCCGACCGGCTGCCTGAGTCTTGATATTGCGCTGGGACTGGGCGGCATTCCGAAAGGCCGCATCGTGGAGGTTTACGGACCGGAGTCCAGCGGCAAGACTACGGTGGCTCTCCATATGGTGGCCGAGGTTCAGAAGCGGGGAGGGATCGCAGGCTTTATCGATGCGGAGCACGCGCTGGATCCGGCTTATGCGCGCAATATCGGCGTGGATATTGATAATCTCTACATATCTCAGCCGGACAACGGCGAGCAGGCCCTGGAGATCACGGAGATGATGGTTCGGTCCGGCGCCGTAGATATCGTGATCGTGGATTCCGTGGCGGCGCTCGTGCCGAAGGCGGAGATCGAGGGGGACATGGGAGATGCCCATGTCGGGCTGCAGGCGCGGCTGATGTCTCAGGCTCTCCGCAAGCTGACCGCCGTGATCAGCAAGTCAAACTGCATTGTGATCTTTATCAATCAGCTCCGTGAGAAGGTAGGCGTTATGTTCGGCAATCCCGAGACGACGACCGGAGGACGGGCGTTGAAATTCTATTCTTCCATCCGTCTGGACGTGCGCCGTACAGAGTCGCTGAAACAGGGCGGAGAGGTGATCGGGAACCATACCCGTATCAAGGTTGTGAAAAACAAGATCGCACCTCCCTTTAAGGAAGCAGAGTTTGACATCATGTTTGGAAAGGGCATTTCCAGAGAGGGAGATCTTCTGGATCTGGCAGCGGATCTGAATATTATCAACAAGTCCGGCGCCTGGTACGCCTATAACGGGGAAAAGATCGGACAGGGACGCGAGAACGCGAAGAAGTATCTTGCGGAGCACCCGGACCTCTGCATGGAGGTTGAGACGAAGGTGCGGGATCATTATAACCTGGATGGGAAGCATGAGACGGACGGAACACAGGAGGATGTGTCGGAAGAGACCGGACGGGACGTCGGATCGGAAGCAGATTGAGAGTCTGGGGACGTGCGCAGTCAGCGCGTGAGCGGATTGAGAAACAACAGGGTGGGCGTGCAGCCGGACGGAGCGCGTCCCGGGAGGAAGGAGTCGCGGCATGTATATTTCCGAGATAAGAAGAGAAAAAAGAGACCGGCTCCTTATCCTGACAGACGAGGCGGGATGTTTCCCTCTGTATGAGAGGGAGGCGGCGGAATACCACCTGGAGGAGGACAGCGTTCTTTCCGACGCGGACTGGGAGCGTCTGTGCGATGAGATACTTAAGCCCCGTGTGATTCGCCGGGCGATATTTCTTCTGCAGCGGATGGACCGCACGGAGTATCAGCTGCGGCAGAGGTTATCGCAGGATCACTATCCGGATTTCCTGATCGATGCGGCGATGGATTACGTAAAGTCCTTTCATTATCTGGACGATCTGCGTTACGCGTCCTCCTACATCCGGTTTCATCAGTCTGAGAAGAGCTGTCTGCAGCTCAGGATCGCCCTGCAGAGACGGGGTGTTCCCGCCGCCCTGATCGAACAGGCCATGGA
>JAJQDV010000033.1 GCA_021202015.1 Clostridiales bacterium
AGGATGGAGGACAGTGCTGCGCTGTTCTCCGTCCTCTTTTATGCGCAGGGGCGCGTAGGGAAAGGAATCATTCATTTCCTGTAAAAAAGATGTTCTGTTTCCCTTTTTCCGCATAGAATAGAGTAAATATGAATATTGCGAGGATTTTATGAACGATTTTTATTCTGATCAGGAATCTTCCTCCCGCGGGGATATCACGTCCCTGCAAAACGCGTCTTCCCCGCAGGACCCCCCGTCTCAGGGTACGCTGCGCGTGGATGTGATTTCATCGATAGCGATACAGCCGGTTACAAATGCAGCAGTTCGAATTTACAATGGTACCGATCTGATGGAGGAGGTCCGGACAAATATCTCCGGACAGAGCGAGACGCTTACACTCGAGACGCCTCCTTCGGCGTATTCCATGGAGCCGGATCAGCCGCAGCCCTACGCGCTGTACACGATACAGGTGGAGGCGGACGGGTATCGGCCTGTGGAGATCGTGGATGTCGAGGTTTTTCCGGATGAGCTTGCCATCCAGCCGGTGGTCATGCAGCCTCTGGAAGTTTCCGGTGAAGCGGAGGAGGAAAATATTGTCGTTCCGCCCAATACGCTGTGGAGCGATTTTCCGCCTAAGATTGCGGAGGATGAGATCAAACCGCTGACCGAGAGCGGGGAGATCGTTTTGAGCAGGGTGGTGATACCGGAGTATATTGTGGTGCATGACGGGGCACCGTCGGATTCCGGCGCGAAGGATTACTATGTGCGCTATCGCGATTACGTGAAAAATGTGGCGTCCGGCGAGATCTATTCTACATGGCCGGACGCGGCGCTGCGGGCGAACATTCTTGCTATCATGTCTTTTGCACTGAACCGGGTTTATACGGAATGGTATCGCAATAAGGGGTATACTTTCACGATCACTTCCTCCACCGCTTTTGATCAGAAGTGGTCCTACGGCAGGACGATTTATTCTTCGATCTCACAGATTGTCGATGAGATGTTTAACAATTATCTGTCGCGTCCGAATGTCGTCCAGCCGATCCTGGCGCAGTACTGTGACGGGCAGCAGACGTCCTGTTCCGGCTGGCTCTCTCAGTGGGGGTCGAAATATCTGGCGGATCAGGGCTATTCAACGATTCAGATTCTCCGGTATTATTACGGGAGCAGTATGTATATCAATACGGCGGAGGAAATCTCCGGTGTTCCGGCATCCTGGCCGGGGAAAAATCTCAGCGTCGGTTCCACGGGCAGCAAGGTGCGCCAGATGCAGGAACAGCTTGCCGTGATTTCCAGATCCTACCCCGCGATTCCGACGATCTCGGCGGACGGCATTTTCGGGTCCCGGACAAAGGCGGCCGTGCAGGAATTCCAGCGCGTTTTCGATCTTCCCGTGAGCGGTATTGTGGATTTCCCGACCTGGTATAAAATTTCTCAGATTTATGTGGGAGTGTCTCGGATCGGGGAATTAAGCTGAGTGAAAAAACGAAAATTTGCCGGAGGTGTTGATAAACAGAATTATTTGTGGTAAATTGTAAAAACGATGTTGCAATTCACAGCTTTTTTTGCTGCGTCAGGCGTGAAGCGACTGCTTTTGCGCATGTGAGGCGGAGCACTGTGAATAGTAAGAATAAATATACAGGAAGGGAACGCGGAAAATGTGCGGAATCGTCGGATATATCGGAAAGAAACAGGCGGCGCCGATCCTTCTGGACGGTCTGTCCAGGCTGGAGTATCGGGGCTATGACTCGGCGGGCCTTGCTGTCCGGGACGGGGACAGGGAGATCGAGATCGTGAAATCAAAGGGGCGTCTGCGCAAGCTGGCGGAGAAGACCGATAACGGAAACGCGATGGTTGGCTGCTGCGGAATCGGCCATACCCGCTGGGCGACTCACGGGGAGCCGTCTGAGATCAACGCGCATCCGCACATCAGTGAAAAGGCAGTTTCCGATGCTCCCGGTGTTGCCGGCGTACATAACGGCATTATCGAAAATTACCAGGAGCTCAAGGATAAGCTGTCCCGCAACGGCTATACATTCTATTCCCAGACGGATACCGAGGTGGCGGTGAAGCTGGTGGATTATTATTACCACAAATATCAGATGGGGCCGGTCGACGCGCTGTCCAAGACGATGGTCCGCGTACGCGGTTCCTATGCGCTGGCGGTGATGTTCCGGGATTATCCGGGGGAGATCTGGGTGGCGAGGAAAGACAGCCCGATGATCATCGGTGCGCGGGAGGAAGAGTCCTTTGTCGCATCCGATGTGCCGGCCATCCTGAATTACGTGAGGAGCGTATATTATATCGGCAATATGGAGATCGCCCGTCTGACAGCGGGGGAGGTTCATTTCTTTAATATTGACGGAGATGAGGTTCAGAAAGAGCCTGTGGAGATCAAATGGGATGCCCAGTCCGCCGAGAAGGGCGGGTATGAGCACTTCATGATGAAAGAGATCCATGAACAGCCGAAGGCGGTTGAGGATACGATCCGCTCTGTTGTGAAGGATACAGGGGAGGCTCCTTATATCGATCTGTCGGAGGTCGGGTTCACGGATGAGGTGATCCGGGACATCTCCCGGATTTACGTTGTCGCCTGCGGTTCGGCCTGGCATGTGGGGATGGCGGCGCAGTATATCTTTGAGGATCTGGCCGGGATTCCGGTCCGCGTGGATCTGGCTTCCGAGTTCCGTTACCGGAAGCCGCTGCTGGACCCGAACGGTCTGGTCATTGTAATCTCCCAGTCCGGAGAGACGGCGGATTCCCTTGCCGCGCTCAGGGAGGCGAAGGAAAACGGTCTCAGAACGCTTGCGATCGTAAATGTGGTCGGATCCTCCATTGCCCGGGAGGCGGATTATGTGTTTTACACGCTGGCCGGTCCGGAGATCGCGGTCGCCACGACCAAGGCGTACAGTACGCAGCTGATTGTGACTTACCTGCTGGCGATACAATTCGGATATGTAAGGGAAGTGCTGGAGAAAACACGGGTTGACCGGTTGCTGGCGGAGCTTCTGACGCTCCCGGATAAGATCAGCCATATTCTTACGGAGAAGGAGCGTCTGCAGTGGTTTGCATCCAAATTCGCGAACGCGCATGATATTTTCTTTATCGGACGCGGCCTTGATTACGCGGTCAGCCTGGAGGGCAGCCTGAAAATGAAGGAGATCTCCTACATTCACTCAGAGGCTTATGCCGCGGGCGAGCTGAAGCACGGCACCATCAGCCTCATTGAGGACGACATTCTGGTCATTGGCGTGCTTACGCAGGATGATCTTTATGAGAAGACGGTCAGCAATATGGTAGAGTGCAAGGCCCGGGGCGCATACCTGATGGGACTGACGAGCTATGGGCATTATGTGATCGAGGATACGGTGGATTTTACGGTATATATCCCGAAGACGGATCCGCATTTTGCGGCCAGCCTGGCGGTCATTCCGCTGCAGCTGCTCGGTTATTATACGAGCCTGGCGCGCGGCCTGGATGTGGATAAGCCGCGCAATCTCGCGAAATCCGTGACGGTAGAGTGACAGCACTTTCATAGAATACATAAAGGAGTATTTATGGAACTTAATAAAAATATTATGGATTACGATACGGTCTCTCTGGACGACGCAAACAGCGCGGTCGTGATCATTGATCAGACAAAGCTGCCCGCCCGGACAGAGATCATTTCCCTGAAGACCGCGCAGGAAATCTGGGACGCGATCTATCTGCTCAGGGTGCGCGGCGCGCCTGCCATCGGTGTGGCGGCGGCTTACGGGATCTACGTTCTGGCGAAAGGGATCGCGGAAACGGATTACGAGTCCTTTTACGCGGAATTCAGAAAGCAGAAGGATTATCTGAACTCCTCCCGTCCTACGGCGGTGAACCTCTCCTGGGCGCTGAACCGTATGGAGCAGGTGGTTTTAAAGAATAAGGACAGATCCGTGGCGGAGATCAAACAGCTGTTGAAGGCGGAGTCGGTGGAGATTCAGGAGGAGGATATCCGTGTGTGCCGGGCAATCGGAGAATACGGCCTTACGCTCCTGAAGCCCGGAGATGGGATTCTCACGCACTGCAACGCCGGGAAGCTGGCGACCAGCAAATACGGTACGGCTACGGCGCCGATCTATCTGGGGCAGGAGAGGGGCTATCATTTCCATGTTTTTGCGGATGAGACCAGGCCGCTCCTGCAGGGCGCCCGGCTGACCGCATATGAGCTGCAGTCCTCCGGCGTGGATGTGACGCTGATCTGTGACAATATGTCGGCGGCCGTGATGCGAAACAACTGGGTGGACGCGATTTTTGTCGGGTGCGATCGGGTCGCCGCGAACGGGGATGTCGCGAACAAGATCGGAACATCCGTCGTCGCGGCGGTTGCGAAGCTTTATCATGTGCCGCTTTACGTTGCGGCGCCCACATCTACGATTGATCCGGATACGCCGACCGGCAATGAGATCCGGATCGAGCAGAGAAAGCCGGAGGAGGTAACCGAGATGTGGTATGGGGAGCGCATGGCGCCGGATGGAGTGAAGGTGTTCAATCCGGCCTTTGACGTGACGGATCATGAGCTGATCGCGGGTATCGTGACGGAGTACGGCATTGCGAGAGAGCCCTACACAGAGTCGCTCAGGGAGATTATGTCGCGAAAGCGTACACGCCCGGCGTAAAAGTTTTGCCAACGGAGTTTTATTTGAAAAAAGACGCGAACAGGAGTAAAATACCCCGGTTCCGGTGCAGAATAAATCGTATGGAATTGAAATCAAAATACAGATATAACAGATATGATGGAGGAAAATGAGATGGCAGATGGCTGTGAAGGATGCGCAAGCGCAGGAAACTGCTCCGCGCAGGACAACGGAGGCTGCGGGGAGCAGCAGAGTTTACTGGAAAATCTGAATGAATTTTCATCAGTGAAGAAGGTGATCGGGGTCGTCAGCGGAAAGGGCGGCGTGGGAAAGAGTTTTGTGACCGCGTCTCTGGCGACGGCGATGAAGAAAAAGGGTTATGCCGTGGGGATTCTGGACGCGGATATTACAGGACCGTCGATTCCGAAGATGTACGGCATTCACGGACCGGCGACGGGTTCCGAACTCGGCATCGATCCGATTGAATCACCGGACGGCATTAAGATCATGTCCGTGAATCTGCTGATGGAGGACGAGGAGGCGCCGGTTGTCTGGAGAGGGCCGGTGATCGCCGGAACGGTAAAGCAGTTCTGGACCGATGTGGTCTGGGGAGATCTGGATTATCTGTTTGTGGACATGCCTCCGGGAACCGGGGATGTGCCGCTGACCGTGTTCCAGTCTCTTCCGGTAGACGGGATCGTGATCGTGACGTCTCCGCAGGAGCTGGTGCAGATGATCGTGAAGAAGGCCTATAACATGGCCGGCATGATGGATATTCCGGTTCTCGGCATCATCGAGAATTACAGTTATCTCGTTTGTCCGGACTGCGGCAAAGAGATCAGCGTTTTCGGCGAGAGCCATATTGACGGGATCGCCGCGCAGATGGATCTGGAAATCCTCGGCAAGCTGCCGCTGGATCCGGCCTTCGCGGAGCTGGCGGACGCGGGCCTGTTTCACAAGGCGGACAATATTTATCTTGACAGGGCGGTGGAGGTTATCGCCGGTCTGTAGGAGCAGGGGGCATATCGCTGCAAACGGCGGATGCGGATTTCTGCGGATCAGTGGAGGATTTCATGAGAGCATGGGAATCGAATATTCGGCGCGTTACCCCGTATACGCCGGGAGAACAGCCGAAGAAAACAGGGATCATTAAACTGAACACAAACGAGAATCCCTATCCGCCCGCTCCCGGCGTGGAGCGGGCATTGCGGGAGACGGACGCGGGACGGATGCGTCTTTATCCGGATCCGACGGCCTCTGTACTGGTAGAGGCCGTCGCGAAAAACAAGGACCTGCGTCCGGAACAGATCTTTGTCGGCGTAGGATCCGACGATGTCCTGGCGATGTGTTTTCTTACGTTTTTCAACGGGGCAAAGCCGATTCTGTTTCCGGATATTACATATTCTTTTTATGACGTATGGGCGGATGTGTTCCGCATCCCCTATGAGACCCCCGCGCTGGATGAGAATTTTGATATTGACCCGCGGGATTATTACAGGGAGAACGGCGGCGTTATTTTCCCGAATCCGAACGCGCCGACCGGGGTGGAGTGCCCGCAGGAGGCGATCGAGGATATTCTCCGGCATAATCAGGATGTGATCGTCATTGTGGATGAGGCTTATGTGGATTTCGGTGCGGCGTCGGCGCTGCCGCTCCTGAAGAAATATGACAATCTGATTGTTGTGCAGACTTTTTCAAAGTCCAGGTCTCTGGCGGGTATGCGCATCGGCTTTGCCATGGCGAACCCGGAGCTCATCCGGTATCTGAATGATGTCAAATACTCCTTTAACTCCTATACGATGGATCAGACCGCTCTTGCGCTGGGCGTGGCCTCCATTGAAGATACGGCGTATTTTGAAACAACAACCGCCAGGATTGCCGCGACCAGAGAACGCACGAAGAAACGGCTGAGCGAGCTAGGCTTTTCCTTCCGCGATTCCAGGAGCAATTTTATATTCGCCACTCATAAGAGCTGTCCGGCAAAGGAATTATTCGATGCGCTGCGCGCGCAGGATATCTATGTGAGGTATTTTCCGAAACCCCGGATTGATAATTATCTGCGCATTACGGTCGGGACTGATGAGGAGATGGACATTTTCCTGGAATTTTTAAAAAACTATCTGCGATGAAAGAGGAACATATATTATGCAAAGTCTTGTAAACTGGTTTGTCAACAGCCCCCTGGGTGAACATGTATCCCGCGAGGTCGTTGTATTCATCATTTCTCTTTTCCCGATTCTGGAGCTTCGCGGCGGCATTCTGGCGGCGAGTCTTCTGGACGTCACCATGTGGAAGGGGATCCTGATCAGCGCGGTCGGAAACTTTATACCGATTCCGTTTATCCTGATTTTTATTAAGAAAATATTCGCGGCGCTGAGACGCACGAAATTATTTCGCCCCCTTGTGGAAAAGCTGGAAAACCGGGCGATGAACAGAAAAGGACAGATTGAGAGGTATAAATTTATCGGGCTGTTGTTTTTTGTCGGCATCCCGCTGCCGATGACCGGAGCATGGACGGGCTCCCTGGTCGCGGCGCTGCTGGATATGGATGTGAAGAGAGCGATTCTGGCGGAATTATGCGGGATCTGTATGGCGGCAGTGATCATGACGATCATATCCTATGGGATTATTGGGAATATTATCCGGTAGGAACTGTATGGAAACGGCGGGCGATGGAATCATGTCGTGTCGCCGGTTTCGGACAGAAAGGAAAATAAAAAACAGCTTCGATCATCCGGTTGATATCGTCAGCTGATCGTACTGTTCCAGAAGAAAATTCATATACTTCTGTATAAGCGGAATATAAGAGTGCGGAAGCCGGTGAATCATCTGCAGGATTGCGAGACAGTCCGAAGCGGCCTCCTCATAGTCGTAAAACAGCTCCCACCCATGAAGATGAAAACATTTTCCGATGGAATCGAGTTTGTCAAAGGACGGGTTTGTTTTGCCGGACATGAGTTTCTGGATGTAGCTTTCGGACGCGTTGATTTTCTGACTCAGCTGCCTCATGGAAACGGAGGGTTCCTGATTCATGAGGGATGTTATGTTCTGACGGAAAATATCAATGGTTTTCTTTTCTGTTTCTTCCATGAGTGCAACCTCTCTTTTGTTTGATTTTTTTATCATAATACCTGTTTGCGGTGATGTAAACGAACTGAGCATGAAAAGAAAAGGAGATTTTTATGAAAGAGCTGGCTAAGACCTACGATCCGCAGGGAATCGAGGAACGTCTTTATAAAAAATGGGAGGAGAATCACTACTTTCACGCGGAAGCGGATCCCGATAAAAAACCGTTTACCATTGTAATGCCGCCGCCGAATATCACGGGTCAGCTTCACATGGGCCATGCGCTGGACAATACGATGCAGGATATCCTGATCCGTTATAAAAGGATGCAGGGTTTTTCCGCTTTATGGCAGCCCGGGACCGACCACGCGGCGATCGCCACGGAGGTAAAAGTCATTGAAAGCCTGAAGGAGAGAGGGATCGATAAGGCGGATCTGACACGGGAGGAGTTCCTGAAATATGCCTGGGAGTGGAAGGAGGAGTACGGCGGACGTATCGTGCGCCAGCTGAAGAAGATGGGTTCCTCCGCGGACTGGGAGCGGGAGCGCTTTACCATGGACGAGGGCTGCTCCGAAGCGGTGAAGGAGGTCTTTATCCGCCTGTTTGACAAGGGTTATATATATAAGGGATCCCGTATCATCAACTGGTGTCCGGTCTGCGGGACGTCCATCTCCGACGCCGAGGTGGAGCATGTGGAGCAGGCGGGCCATTTCTGGCATATCCGGTATCCGATCATCGGCGGGGAGGGCGCCTTTGTGGAGATCGCGACTACCCGTCCCGAGACAATGCTCGGCGATACCGCCGTCGCGGTAAACCCGGACGATGAGCGGTATCAGGATCTGATCGGAAAGAAGCTGTTGCTTCCGATTGTAAACCGGGAGATTCCGGTCATTGCGGACGCCTATGTGGATCGTGAGTTCGGGACCGGCTGCGTGAAAATCACGCCGGCACATGATCCGAACGATTTTGAGGTCGGGAAGCGGCACGGATTAGAGGAGATCAATATCTTAAACGACGATGCGACCATCAACGCGAACGGCGGCATTTACGAGGGCATGGACCGCTATGAGGCACGGGAGGCCATCGTGAAAAAGCTGGATGAGCTGGGACTGCTCGTCCGGATTGAAAATCATACGCATAACGTCGGCACGCATGACCGCTGCGGGACGACGGTGGAGCCCATGGTGAAGCCTCAGTGGTTTGTCCGGATGGACGAGATGGCAAAGCCCGCGATCGAGGCGCTGAAATCCGGCCGGCTGAAGTTTGTCCCGGAGAATTACGGCAAGACCTATCTGCACTGGCTGGAGGGCATTCGCGACTGGTGTATCTCCCGCCAGCTCTGGTGGGGGCATCGGATCCCGGCTTACTACTGTGAGGACTGCGGACATATGATGGTGGCGAAGGAAGCGCCGTGTAAATGCGCGAAATGCGGCGGCACGCATATCCGTCAGGATGAGGATACGCTGGATACCTGGTTCTCCTCCGCCCTGTGGCCGTTCTCCACGCTGGGATGGCCGGAGAAGACGAAGGAGCTGGAGTATTTCTATCCCACCGATGTGCTCGTGACCGGATATGACATCATTTTTTTCTGGGTGATCCGGATGGTGTTTTCCGCCCTGGAGCAGACGGGGACGGAGCCGTTCCACACGGTGCTGATCCATGGCCTGGTGCGGGATTCGCAGGGCAGAAAAATGAGCAAGTCTCTCGGAAACGGCATCGATCCGCTGGAGGTGGTCGACAAATACGGCGCGGACGCGCTGCGACTGACGCTGGTGACCGGAAACGCGCCGGGCAACGACATGCGTTTTTACTGGGAACGCGTGGAGTCGAGCCGAAATTTCGCGAACAAGGTCTGGAACGCATCCCGTTTTATTCTGATGCATCTCGGGGAGGAGCAGCCGTACGAACCGACGGAGGACGAGCTGTTTCCGGTAGATAAGTGGATCCTGTCAAAGGTCAACACCCTGGCAAAAGATGTGACGGAAAATATGGACAAGTATGAGCTGGGAATTGCGGTTCAGAAGGTGTATGATTTTATCTGGGAGGAGTTCTGTGACTGGTATATTGAGATCAGCAAGGTGCGCCTCTATCAGAAGGAGGAGCGCCCGAAGGCCGCGAACAGTGCGCTCTGGACGCTGAAGACGGTCCTGGTCAACGCTTTAAAGATGCTCCACCCCTTCATGCCGTTTATTTCGGAAGAGATCTATTGTACGCTCTGTCCGGAGGAGGAGACGATCATGCTGGCCTCCTGGCCGGAGTATCGCGAGGAGCTTCATTACGAGCAGGCGGAGGTTTCCATCGAGGCGATCAAGACGCTGGTAAAGGGCGTTCGGAATCTTCGTTCTGAGATGAATGTGCCGCCCAGCCGAAAAGTGAATTATTATGTGGTTTCACAGGATACGAATGTCCGTGCGCGTCTGGATACGTTTCAGGATGTCTACCGGGGCCTGATCAGCGCAGCGCAGATCCGGGTGCAGGCGGACCGCGCCGGGATTCCGGAAGACGCGGTTTCCGTGGTCATCCCCAACGCGGTGGTCTATGTTCCGCTGGAGGAGCTTGTCGATATGGCGAAAGAACGGGAGCGCCTCCAAAAGGAGAAGGAGAAGCTGGAGAAGGAGCTTGCCCGTTCGAACGGTATGCTGCACAATGAGAAGTTCCTGAACCGTGCGCCTGCGCAGAAGGTGGAAGCGGAGAAGGAGAAATTGAAAAAATATGAGGCGATGATGGAGGATGTTGAAGCGAGGCTTGCGTCTCTGACGAGTGAAAAATAACTTAAAATTTTCTTTTTCGCAACTATTGACTTCTCAGGAGATTTATCATATTATATCTGTAGCTAAGGAACGTGGTGAGTTCCCATAGAGCCAAAACGAACCCCCGGAGTGTGCG
>JAJQDV010000048.1:0-2196 GCA_021202015.1 Clostridiales bacterium
CCATCTGCTGCTCGCCGCCGGACAGCTTTGAAAAATCATGACCGGCAAACTTTCCTATGCCCACCTGCTCGAGCGCCGCCTCCGCGGCCGCGTACTCCTTCCGTCCCGGAACGGAAAAGGCGGAAACACTGTGGTTGGTTCCCATAAGCACCATATCCATGACAGAATAGGAAAAAGCCTGCCCATGATTCTGCGGGATATAAGCGATACGCCGGGCGGACTCCCGCGGCGTAAGCTCTTTCACATCAAGGCCGTCCGCCAGAATCTTTCCCTCGTAACCGGTATTCAGCCGCAGGATACAGCGAAACAGCGTGGTTTTCCCCACGCCGTTCGGTCCAAGGAGCACCGCCAGTTGTCCGTCCTCCACGCAGAAGCTCACGTCAGACAGAACCTCATGGGCGCCATATGAAAATCTCAGCCGTTCCGTCTTTATGCTCATTTACGACCTCCTGTACTGTCGAATCTTCTGTAAGAAACTGTCCGACCCGTCATCCTGGCTGTGACATGCTCTCTTTTTATAACGTCTCCGACCGGATGCACGATTCACAGCGTCTTCTCCCGCCGCAGGATCAGATAAACGAAAAACGGCGCCCCGACAAAGGCCGTGAGAATACCGATGGGAATCTCCACCTGCAGAAGATTCCGCGAAACGTCGTCCACCACCAGAAGAAACGCCGCGCCCGCGATCATAGAAGCCGGCATCAGATACCGGTAATCGCTCCCCACCAGCTTTCTGCACAGATGGGGGATCACCAGACCCACCCAGCCGATCATCCCGGAAACCGAAACGCTCGCGGCCGTGATCAGCGTAGCGCACAGGATGATGATCATGCGCAGGCGTCCTGTATGAATCCCGAGCGTCTGCGCCTCCTCATCCCCGAGTGTCAGCAGATTGATCCTCCAGCGGATCATCAGAAGCGGGATACAGCCGATCAGGACAAAGGGCAGGACAAACGTCACGTCCCGCAGCCGCATGCCGTTTAAACTCCCCATCATCCAGTATTCGATCGCCGGCAGCTGATCCGTCGGATCCGCCACCAGCTTTATGTAGGACGTTCCCGCGGAAAACAGCGAGGAAAGCATGATTCCGGCCAGAATCAGGTTTATCACCTTTTGCCCGGGCGCTTTCTGCGCGATCAGAAAGACGATCCCGACGGTGAGCAGGCTGAAAACGAAAGCCGACAGCGTAATCTTCCAGGAAGAAGCGCCCATCAGGATCGCCAGTGCAGCCCCGAAAGCAGCTCCCGTGGAAGCGCCCAGGATATCGGGCGCCGCCATGGGATTCTGGAACACGCCCTGATAGGAGCCGCCCGCCGTGGACAGACAGCAGCCGACCAGACAGGCGACCACGATCCGCGGCAGACGATTATGGATCACCATGCGGTTCACCGCGTTCGCCCAGGTCTCCGCAAAATGAGGCATGCCGTCCGGCAGCACACCGTTGATCAGGATCTTCACCACCTGACCGGGAGGAACGAACGAATATCTCCCCAATGAAAATGAAAACAGGAAAACGAAAATCAGAACAAGGAGCAGAAGCCACAGCATACGCCGTGGCCTGCTCCTGTTCATACTGTCCGCTGTCCTCAGATCTTCCGATGCCTCAGATCCGATCTCTCCGGCTGTCGTGTCAGCTTCGTCTTTCTCTGTCCTCAGATCTTCCGATGTCTCAGACGCGGCTTCGCCGGTCTTTGAACTTTTCTGATTCTCAGATCTGATTTTCCCGATCTTCAGACTATCCATATATCAGAACCATTTCCCCGCATAATACTCATCCGTTGCTTTCCCGTAGGTTACGGTTACATACGCTGTCTCATCTTCGATATTCTCCTGGAACATATAGATGTTTCCGTGACGTACGCACAGCGTATCCACACCGTCCGCATCCCAGTCGCCGGCCAGAACCTCATAGGAGGATTTTCCGTAAGTTACCGAGATACTGTTATCCGTATCTTCCAGATCGTTGATAAAGCTGTATGTATTTCCGCTGCGCACGCACAGTGTATCCAGCCCGTCGCCATCCCAGTCGCCGACCAGAATTTCATCTGTCCCCGATCCGAGCTCTACCGTAAAGTCTTCGGTGTTCATACTGCCATCCGTCGCCATCGTCTGCATATTCGAGAAATAGAACGTGTTTCCGCGGCGCACGCACAGCGTATCGATACCGTCGCCGTCCCAGTCGCCGATCAGCACCTC
>JAJQDV010000048.1:2296-5377 GCA_021202015.1 Clostridiales bacterium
ACCGTCGCCGTCCCAGTCGCCGATCAGCACCTCGTCATCCGACTTCCCGTACTGGAAGGACAGAACCGTCTCCGCATCCTCAATCGAATCGGTGAAATAGAACGTGTTTCCTCTTCGAACCGCAAGGGAATCCGCAGTTACGCTGTCATCCTCTCCCGATTCATCCAGGACAAACGCCTCTGCGTCGTCATCCCACACATAGACAAATGTCTCACCGTTGACTTCCACTTCATGTGTGGCCGCCTCTCCGGTTCTCTCCTCCGTCTCCTCATCGGTCTGCATGCCGGTAGCTACCCAGAAATACAGGTTGCTGTCATTGTTCTCATCCGTCATGGTGACCCAGTTGGAAGGAGTAGATGTGAGCTCATACTGTTCTGACTTATCGAGCGCCTCCTGAATGTAATAATATTCATACGCGCTGCCCTCATAAAAAGTCTCGCCGTCGATCTTCACGGTGTAATAATCCGCGCTGTCGCTCAGAAGCGTGGTATCAAACTGCAGCCATGCGACCTCATCGCCGTCGCTGTTCAGTCTCTGCGCCGTGATGGCGGCATCGTTGACGCCTTCGGTAAAGGTCTTGCCCTGCCAGCCGGTCGTTGCATTATCCGCCGCGTTCTTGTCGATATAAACCCTGAGAGATCCGCCGTCTACATACATCGTTCCGCCGGATGCGTCATTTCCTCCGTCATAACCGCCGCCGCCTACGGCTGCGCCGCTGTAATCCACGTTGATATTGATCAGGCCGCCCTCTATGCGGACGGTCGTTCCGGTGCTGCCGCCTTCATCGCCGGCAGAACCGCCGATGACAGCTCCTCTCGATACAGAAACCAGATTGTAGGTTCCGCTCTTGAAAATAACTTCTCCGGGCGCGTCATCCGTGCTGGATGCGCTCGCGCCGGCGCCGATCACCGCACCCTGTCTGGTACCCTTCATAAAAGCACTGCCCGTCATGGCAAACGTGATCTCGCCGTTCATCTCCGCACTGTTTCCGCCGACACCGGCTCCCTGGCTGCTCTTATACAGATACAGGACTCCGGAACCGCTGATCGTCGCGGAAGTCCCCAGACCGACATGGATCGCCGCATAGTCATTATACCCGACATTCTGATCCAGAACATTTACGCCCTCGAAGGATATTGTATTTCCGTCTCCCGTCAGATCCAGAAGAGGCATGGAAGCGGACGTATTTGAGATATATACATCTTCAAAAGTCAGGTCTATGCCCGCCGTAGCGCTCGCGTCAAAAAACAGATTGGCGTTTGCCTCGCTTGTGACCGTGCCGCTTTCATCAAAATCCGCGCCGTTCCCCACGATTACCACTGCATCCGTAGTTGCGATCGTGATCACGCCGCCCGTGGTGGTTTCTTCGGCAAGCTGATAGGTGCCGCCCGCGGTGATCGTCTCACCGCCGTAAAGGATATAGCTCACTTCCTCATCCGCCGCTGCCTGGAAGCTCAGGATCGGATAGCCGCTGTTGACCTGATCGGCCTCGTCCGCCGCATCCGCCGTCCACGCCGTGCCGTCTTCCCCGTTCAGGGCTGCGACAAAGTCAGATGACTGCATATCTTCGGACGACACATAGATACAATCTGTCACCGTACCGCCGGAATTCCCGACCGTAGTGTCCGGATCGCTGCCCACTACGGAATCAATTCCGTAAACGGAGGTAGCGGTTCCCTCATTTTGTCCGATTCCCGGATTCGACCAGCTCCAGGCCACGCCTTCGGATTTATAAATACCCAGATCGCTGCTGTTGTAGCAATACTGTGTCACGGAAAGGCTGTTCTGGAAACCGACGATTCCGCCGGTCCAGTAGCCCGAATTGCCGTCGACATATCCCGCGTTATAGCAGTTTTCCACAAGTCCGCCGTCCGTCGCGGTACCGTTGACACCGTTCATTCCCACGATGCCGCCGGTTCCCTTCTTCGAACCGGATGCATTATAAACGGATCCGAAATTCGCACACTCGCGTACAATGCCGGCGCTTCTTCCGGCGATCCCGCCGACACGCACATAACCTGCCACGCTGCCGAGGTTCACACACTGCTCGACCACAGCCGCATCCTCATCCGTATAAAGGCTGGTGCCGGGTTCTCCGACCATGCCGACCACGCCGCCGACATTATAGCAGCCTTCGCTCGAAGACACATAAGCGGTGATCTCCACATCCGCCGTCACACCGGAAATCAGACCGCCCGCGGAAAGCTTCCCGCAGACGCCTCCCACATAATCCGTGTCGGAAGACGTATTCGTAATCTCACCGGTAACGGTGAGATCGCAGATCGTTCCGCTTACGTTTCCGAACAGACCGCAGTAACCGTCGCTGCTGTTGATCTCCATATCGGAAATCGTATATCCGTCGCCGTCAAACGTACCGGCAAAAGCCGTATCCGCTGTGCCGATCGGTTCCCATTCAATGCCGCTCAGGCTGACGTCCGCCGCCAGGGTCACCGTCTTGTCGGCAAAATCATCCACATCGCTGTTTACCAGATCCGCCAGCGCTTCCAGTTCTCCCGCGTCCGATATGGTATATGCCACTGCATCCGTATCGTCGTAATACCAGGAATAATCCTCATCGGCCGCTTCCTCAGAAGACGTAGTGCTGTCCTCCGCGTAAACGGGAAGGCCGGCCGCGCCGGTCAGGCTGAATGCAACCATGACGGCAACCGTCCCGCTCATCCATCGTTTTACAAGTTTTCTTTGCATACTGTTCTCCTTTCTACTACAATGTATTTATGTCCCGGTCAGGCCGGAACAAAAACATATATGTTATAAAAAATTATAACCCTTATTCATCCGCCGAAATCCATTTTCCGGCATAAACCTGGCTTGAAGCCTTCCCATAAATGACACTTGCGTAGGAATACTTATCCGAGATTTCCTTCTGGAAATAATA
The DNA here is from genome assembly GCA_021202015.1 of Clostridiales bacterium. GTDB lineage: Bacteria > Bacillota > Clostridia > Lachnospirales > Lachnospiraceae > Eubacterium_I. The sequence goes on from JAJQDV010000048.1 coordinate 5,193, forward strand.
ACAGTTTCCGCTCCTGCGCACACACAGCGAATCTTTCCCGTCCCCGTTCCAGTCGCCGCAAAGCACTACGTCGCTGCTTTTTCCGAATGAAAAAGCACTGTATGTCGTCGTACCAGAAAAACTTTTCTGGATATAGTAGGCCGAACCGTTCCGCCGCAAACACAGCGAATCCGCCCCGTCCCCGT
>JAJQDV010000048.1:5477-10514 GCA_021202015.1 Clostridiales bacterium
ACACAGCGAATCCGCCCCGTCCCCGTCCCAGTCGCCGCAGAGCACTTCATCTGTTCTGCTTCCGTAGGATACGACACTGTCGACGGTTTGTCCGTTCACATCATTATAGAAATAATAGGTATTTCCTTTGCGCAGGCAAATCGTATCGATCCCGTCGCCGTCCCAGTCGCCGAACAGAACCTCCTCCGGGGTCACCGCGTACGAACAGGTCATTTCTGCGTCGGCAATCGTGGAAGTAATCGCGTATTGCTGATAATAGATGCTCTTTCCGTTGTTCACACACAGGGTATCCGCGTCAGAAACAATCCGGATCTCTGCTTTCTCCTGCTCTACGTCCAGCTGATTAAAATCGTAATCCAGGCAGGACTCCATACTCAGGCCCGCTTCCGTGACCGTCCCGGCCGTGCCCTCGTTCACGGTAAATGTCATCGACGCCAAAGCTCCCGTCGCGGTATTCTCCTCGTAAGCCGTGTCCCAATACATCGACGAACCGGTCAAAATATAACTCGTCGGCGCTACCCAGTCGCTGAGCGTATCCGTATAGGAAAAATCCGTCAGCGTCAGTATCTCGCTGTCATAATCCAGATCCGCCAGGAATGAAACAAACCCTGTATTTTCCGTCAGCTGAATCGTTACAGTCACCTCATCGCCTTCCGTCACCGTCGTCCGGTCGGCTGTCATAACCAGTTTCGCGTCACAGCTGTTCTGTGTTACGATCTGAGCAGCCGCCCCCGAAACAGCCAGCGCGCCCGCGGCCGCCGCGATCAGCGCGCCCGTTATCATGATTGCTTTTGGTTTCTTTTTCATTTCTTTCCTTTCCGGCTGTCCTTTGTCCGATCGTTCCCCGCCCTGTTTCTGCATGTCTCCGCGGGGAAATCACTCCGACTCCGTAAACTCGATCTCCTCCACCATCCTTACCCATTTCCCGGAATCGGCTCCCGGGATCACCAGCCGGATGGGCTGCTGATAATCGTCGAGCGGCTCGGAACCGTTGGCGACGGACAGGATCACATCACAGGAATCCCAGGTCAGCGCAGCCAGAGTCACGTCGTAGTCGTCCGAAGCGCGAAACGTCACGGAGTAAAATTCATCCAGGCTCCGGCCGTAAGCCTCCGCAAAAGTCTGCAGCGTAGGACCGTAAGCCGCCACCGTCCCGGCTTTCTGCGAGGTTCCGGTGGCGGTGGCGCTCTCGCAGTCCAGTTCTGCCAGCTCGCCTACTGTGACCGTGAAATCCTCTTCTGTCAGGCCGATGATACGGATCTCCTGATCCGCGTAGCCTGAAATATCCGCCTTACAGCCGCTCAGGGCGACCAGTGCGAGGCACAGGAGGACGACGAAAAGCAGGCGTTTTCCGTATATTTCCGATTTCGCTTTCATTCTCTGTCCTCCTGTACTTTATCGTTTAATTACTGACGGTTGTCCCGCAGTAAATGCAGGCGCCGTCCTCGGCTGTATGTCCCGTGGCTGTCTGCCAGCTTAAAACCGGCATGCAGCCCCCGTTGGAAATATAGGAATCTCCCAGCGTATCCGCCAGGCCGATCAGCTCTGTCAGCGTCACGGACTCCGTCGTCGTCAGCAGATTTCCGACTTTATAGGTCGAAGATCCCTCCAGCCACCAGCAGTTGGTGAGGGTAAGGGAAGAAATGGACGAGGTGGATCTGGTACGGCCCACAATGGCGCCGGCATACTGTGCCGCGCTGGTATTGGACGAGTTATTTGTGATCGTTCCCGCGTTATAGGAATTCGTGATCGTCGTCACCCCGTAATTCTGTCCCACGATGCCGCCGATGCCGTAGGAATTGCTGGTGGACGCCCAGCCGGTCACCGCGCCCCAGTTATAGCAGTCTTCGATCACAACCGTGCCATAGGAATAAATCTCTCCCACGATTCCGCCAAAGCACCCCAGGCTCGAACTGCTTTCCGTCACATTGCCGCGGTTGAAGCAGCTCGTCACGGTAATATCGCTGTATTGTCCGATATAGGCGATCAGTCCGCCGGTCTTCGTTCCCGTGCTGGTAATGTCCGCAAGGTTTCCGCAGTTTTCGACAGAAACCTCCCCGTCGACATAAGCGATCAGGCCCGCTACATATTTGTATCCGGATACGCTGCCGTCCACGATCAGATTTTTCACGGAAGCCCCGTCTGAAGCATAGCCCACAAGAGCCTGATAATTGCTGCTCCCGTCGATTGCCAGCGTAACCGTATATCCGCCGCCGTCCAGCGTGCCCGTAAACGGGTAGGTTGTGGAACCGATGGGTGAAAAGTCACTGTCCGCCGTGATATCCGCTGTCAGCCTGGCGGACAATGCCCCGTCCAGCCCGGTATTGACCTGATTTGCCACCCAGTCCAGCTGAGCCGCCGTACTCACCAGATAGGCGCCGTCCGCATCCGTCTCCGGTTCGTCATCGGCCACAATCACGGTCAGAACATTTGTCACCGCAGTCACTGTCGTCCCCTCATAGGTATAGGAGAGCGTAACGCCCACCCCGTTAGAGCCCGCATTTGTCAGCGGATCCTCCACATCGATGGCAATATCATAGACATCTCCGGAGTCCGAGATATTGACAAAGGTGGTGCCAGACTGCCAGGCCGCCGTCACCGTTTTGCCGTTTGTATATGTGATTTTCACCCGCAGGCCGGTCGGGTCGAAGCTGTCGCCTTCATTATAGGTCCGGGTCGTCGGCTGCGTCGTCACGGTCAGAGAAGACACCGTATACTCGACCACGCTGATACTGTATATCTTTGACCATTTCAGACCCTCGACCTCCACGCTCGCCGTGATCTGAGTATCTCCGACACTGAGTGCTCCGCTGATGCTGAGCTCCGGCTCGATCACCTCCGACGTGCCGTCCGACCAGTACAGCCGGACCTCCAGTCCCATGGTATCAAACGTTTCTCCCGCCACATAGCTGAGCTTCTCCGGGCTGCCCGTCGCCACAAGCGACGTCGCCTCCGACGTGTCCGTTGTGAAGATGCGCGGTACCGGCGCTCCGGTATATCCCGCGGTTTTCAGATATGCGGAAATGCCTTCCGAAGAGGACGGCGTGACCCAGACCCGGCTGACGCCGTCGTTTAAGTCGTCCGCCAGATTTCCGGACACGATGTAAGCCGCCGCAGTCAGCCCGGAGCTGTTGAAATCATCCGTAATCTCGTATACGGTAATCCCGCTGCCGCCGTTATAATAGCCGCCGCCCGAGGCCGTGCCGCTCAGCCAGTAGCAGTTCTGAATACTCGTGCCGCCGCCGTTGTTCGTTCCGATCCCCATGGCGTAGCTGTCTGTCTTCGATGTGATCTGTCCCGCATTGTAGCAGTTGACGATCGTGTTTTCATTGCTGCCTGAGATCCCACCCACCGGGCAGGTGGCGTATACCAGATTCGTTATGTCGCCGAAGTTCGCGCAGTTCGAGATGATCCCGCCGTTCCAGCTCGATCCGACGATCCCGCCGCAGCCCTTGGAATCCGTACTGGTCACGGTAGCGAAATTCACACAGTTCTCAATGACGGACCCCTGCGTCACATCCGCATATTCACTGATCGACGTGGTATAATTGTACGCCGTCTTTCCTGTTTTTCCGACAATGCCTCCCACGGAACGCCTGGCGTAGATCCAGCCGTCTACCGCTACATTTCGCACGGTGGGCGATACCGCCGGATAGTTCCCGCCATCGTCGCCCGAGCCGCTCTGGTAGCTGCTGTAGTCATTGTCATGGTTCCCCAGCCTTCCGATCAGGCCGACCGACGAGGAGTCGCCGTAAGCGGTCGCCGAATACCTGTCACAGTAAATATTGTAAACAATATGCCCCTGGCCGTCGAACGTACCGTTAAAAGAAGCTCCTATATGGGAGAATCCGTCCCCGATCTCAGCCTTCACGGTGTGCATCTGGTACTGGCCGCCGATCGGCATATAGCGGGCGCCGGTCCAGTTGCCGTCGGCATCCTCGTAACCGCCCATGTCCAGATCCGCCGTCAGGTACACGGTCTTCCCGTCGAAATCATAACCCAGGCCACTGTAATAATAGTTCTCGGAGGTTACCTGGTTCGATGATTCGCTGTCTTCGGAGGACCCGTTGGCCCCGGAGCAGCCCGCATCGATTTTCCGGCCTTCACAGGAAGCATACGCCTCCGGCGTATAGGTCCCGTCGCTGTCAATGATCGTCGTTATTTCTGCGTTGTAGATTCCGTTTACGATGGCCGCCAGACCCGCCAGCTGCTCCGGCGTCGAGATGTAGTAGGTATCCTCCTCCGGCGTGAACCAGCTCACATCCAGCGTGACGCCGTCCCAGGCGCCCTGATTCCCGGAAGGCACAAATTCATCCAGATCCAGATAAAAGGAAGAAGACGCGCCATCCAGCATCTCGTCCAGGCCGTATTCCGCCTGCACCGCGTCGCTCCACTCCGTCGTATAGGAAACCGTCCCGTCCTCACTGACCGTAAACCCGCAGACGGACGCGTAATATCCATCCGCCGTTGCCGTGTAGGAGAAATCTCCCGCCGGCAGGCAGGTCACATACGCGGACGCATAATCCTCCGACGATCCCCCGTCATAAGAATAAACGGCAAGCGAATTCTCATAGTCGTCGACCGACACGGACATCTCCGCCTGGTCTCCGTAGAAGAACACCATATTCCCCACATAGACCGAACACTGTGCCTCACAGCTTCCGGCCCGCGCCGTAATAACCGCCATCCCATAGTTCTCAGAGGAAGCCGTTACCAGTCCGCTGCTGCTGACCTTCGCGATATCCTCGTCGGAGCTGCTCCAGGTAATCTCCGTGCCCTCCGACTCCTCCGGAAGAATCTCTGCTGTCAGCCGGAACGTATCTCCGGGATCCAGTTCGACCTCCGAGACGTTCAGCGTCAGGCTCTCCACATCCGGATAGACCGCTTCGCCGATCCCCAGGCCCTCGCCTCCCACATTCTCGATATAGCGTTCCAGAAGAACCGCATCGATCGAATCGACCTCTCCATCCGCATTCACATCGGAAGCGGTCGCGTCGATTTCCACACCCATGTTCGCCACATACTGCTTCAAAACGG
>JAJQDV010000071.1 GCA_021202015.1 Clostridiales bacterium
CCACGGTTTCTTAAATATGCTGGATGCCTCCAAAGGGCTTGCCCCCGGCGACCCGGCAAAGATGGCGCGGCGTATCATTGAGAGTACAGAAAAGAATCCGGCCCCGCTGCGCATGGTGCTTGGCTCCCAGGCGCTAAATGCCACGATTACCCGTCTGGAGGAGCGTGTCGCGGACTATAAGACCCAGACGAAGCTTGCGGCTTCAACGGATGTTGTCGATGAATAAAAAATAAGGGCTGCATACTGCCCCATAGCAGTACACAGCCCCGCATTCTTATACTCTCACCGCATACACCGTCCCCAGTTCAATCTCCGTACTCCCGCAGCACTGGGAAGAAATATACCCGGATCCCTTCAAAATATCGCTGTATCCAAACTCATACACCTTCCCGGCAGTCGTCGTGATCGTACCGGCCCAGTAATAGCTCCGGGTATTCGCCGCCACCGCCGTAAGGAAAGCATCACTGACCGCATACATCCGCCACCGCCTCCTTCCATGCATCAAAAAAGCACCAGCTACTGAGGCTGATGCTTTGTAAAAATAGTCTGTTAAACTTTGCAAATATTATTCTAAACTTTTTCTGAAAATACATCGAAAAACAAGCCTGACTAATGGCCCAACATACAACACCTGCAAAAAGAAGGCCATTGGAAGACATTTAACCCATAACTCAATCCACTGCACAAACCAGTTTCCTGTAATGCTATTGTGAAAAAATGTTGCAAACAATGTAATCGCTGGCACAATTAATGTGACTGTAAAAATCTGCGTTGCCAAAATAACCATAAACGCCGGTAATACTTGCGTCACACATCGTAAGCAGGATCCCCGCAATCTCCAGCCTCGGATTAATCCTTTTTCGGATCTTCACGGCCGTTCGCAGGAAGTCCTGCAGTCCCATCATTGCCAGAAGCTGAGGATTTACCGTAACTATCACTTCATCCGCGGCAGAAAGCGCGTTAATCGTCAGAGCGCCCAGCGACGGGCAGGTATCAACCAGGATATAATCATACCGTTCACGAAGCGGCTCCAATATCTCCGACAGCATCCGTTCCGCTCCCATCTCCAGCCGCAGCTTCGCGTCCGCCACAGACAGATATATGGATGACGGAATAAAATCCACACCGTCCTTCGTCATGATGTAATCCGAAATATCTTCTTCCGGCATATCCTCCAGCGCCGCCATCATCAGATGTCCAATCGTGTGATCCAGTGAAGCCGCATCCTCCACGCCATAGCACGTAGTCAGATTTGCCTGACTGTCAAAATCCACCGTCAGCACCTTCTTTCCCAGTTTCTGCAGAGAATACGCAAGGTTAAAGGTTGTAACCGTCTTCCCGACTCCGCCCTTCTGCGATCCAATCATAATAATCTTTCCCATGTTGTCCTCCTTGTCCCGGCAGACCGATTTTCCAAAACCAGTCTGCCGCTAATAATGATGCGCAGGGGCGCGACAGGAATTTTGGCAGCTTTGCTGCCCGCGCCCCACGCTGGACGGATAGGGGAGAAGAGAACTCCCCTATCCGATTTTCTGTCATCAGCTCCTCAAAACATTTTCCCTGTGAATGCCACTCACATTCTTATTTCCCGTATCTCAGCTTACGCTCCGCTACCATCTGCGCCTGGAACTTCTCCATTTCCGCGTCCATAAAAGCCTTTTCCTCGGCAAGCCGCTGTTCCCGCTCATGATCCGGCGTGATAATCAGCCTTCCATTCTCACACTCCACCCGGATCAGTGCATCAATGTCAAATCCCAGTTCCTCAAGCCACTGCCCTTTCAGCATGATCGTCGGCGTAGCCTTGTAATGATAACCACTCTGCCCTGATACCTTTAACTCTCTGAATTTCTTAAATGCCATAGATTTGCCTCCTTAATCCGTAAATGACCATTTACTCTGAATTGAAAAATACTCTTGCTCTCCAAAATCAAACCGTCCCACCCAACGGCACCACCTCCCTTACACGAAAGAAAGCTGCTGATGTTTTTACGCATCAACAGCTTTCTACTGTAAGTTCCGTGTATTGAATTCACTTATTTTCTCTGATCTGCAAACCTGTAATAATCTTCCATATCCAGGCTTAGTCTCACATGAGAGTCAGGTTTGATTTTTCGGTTGCTCAATAATACAATCGTCTCACAGTGAACTGTTCCGGGAAATAAATCGATACAGCACATCCTTTCTACCCGATATCCACTCTTCTGCAGCACCGCCAGATCTCTCTGCAGACTCGTCGGCTTACAGGAAATATAAATCATCTTTTCCACGCCATACCCGATGATCTTTTTCAGCGCCTTCGGGTGCACGCCTTCCCGCGGCGGATCCAGCACGATAAAATCCGGCTTTTCCTCCACCTCATCCAGCGCCTTCAGTACATCTCCGGCAATGAATTCACAGTTTGTCAGGCCGTTTTCGACCGCGTTTCTTTTTGCCGCCTCCACGGCCTCCTCCACGATTTCCACCCCGACGACCCTGCCGGAGACGGATGCGAGCATCTGCGCGATCGTACCGGTGCCGCTGTAGAGATCGAAAACCGTCTTTCCCTTCAGGCTCTGTCCGTCCGCCTCCATGGATTCCCGGATAAAACCGCGGGCCGTTTCGTACAGCACCTCCGCTCCCAGTGAATTTGTCTGGAAAAAGGAAAACGGCGTGATGCGAAACTTCAGCCCCAGAATCTCCTCATAGAAGTAATCTTTCCCATACAGGATCTCTGTCCCCTCATCTTTCACCGCATCGGCAGGGCTGTCATTTTTTGTATGAAGAATACCTGTAACGGCTCCCTCCAGATTCAATGCAAGAAGTGCCTGCATCCAGCCCGACAGCAGCTCCCGTTCGGTTCTGACTTTATTTTCTGCCTGCAACGAAGCCTTTTTTTCCTGCGGCATACTCTCCTGTATATGAAATTTTTCTGAAACATTCTGTGTCGTCGTGACCAGGTCGATCAGAATCTCTCCCGTTTTCACCGCCTTCCGCACGAGAAGATGCCGCAGATATCCCTCATGGCGCATCCGATGATAAAACGGCGTCTGCTTTTCGCGAAAGTAAGATTCCGTTGCAGACAGGATCCTGCGGTAATCCTCATCCACGATTCTGCACTGATCGACACTCACGATATCATACATGCCGCCTCTCTTATGCATGCCGAGCGTCAGCGGACCGTCCTTTGTCTCATCGCCAAAGGTAAACTCCATTTTATTTCGGTATCCGAACTGCCGCGGGCTCGCTTTGATCCCTTCAAATATATCCGCGGCATTCGGTACAACCTCCCGCATCAGTTCCAGCACCTGTGCAGATTTGAGTTTTAACTGCTCCGCGTAAGGAAGCGTCTGATAATTGCATCCGCCGCAGACGCCGAAATGCGGGCAATCGGGAGACTCCTTCTCCAGAGGAGATTTTTCCAGTACTTCCAGCAGCTGACCCTCCGCCCTTCCGCCGCGTTTTTTCCGAATGGCAAAAAGCACTCTCTGCCCAGGGATTACGTTTTTGACAATCACCGCTCCGCATTCATCCGCATTCCGGGATTCTCCGGCGCACACGCCGGTTCTCCCGTCAACGATCTCCCCTTCGGTCTGTGTCCCTTTATCCGTATCGGATTTCCCGACACTGTTCTGCAGTTCGTCCCGATTCGCAGCCACAAAATGACAGCCGGAAACAATGCCCCGGTTCGGAAATTTTATCTTCTCCGCCGTACCTTCATAGATCTGGCCCTTCTTCATGTCATTCTCCTTGTGTAAACTTCTATGCGCATACAAAGACAGCCCGCTGCAAAAAAAGCTGCAGGGGCTGTCTGTCCATTCTGTTAATATTCGCAACTGTCAGCTGCCTGTTCAGCCACTCCCGCTCATGACTGATATTGACAGCCGCTCTTATTCGTCGTATTCATCCTCGTCGTCGTCGAAAAAGTCATCCTCGAACTCATCCTCAAACTCGCCGTCGAAATCATCCATATAATCCGGAGCAAAGAATCTGTAAAGAAGGTGTATCACAAGCACAACCGCCGCAACAGCACCGACAATCGCTAAAATCTTTAAAAATGTATGGCGTCTCTTCTCAGCGTCCTTTTTGGTCAACAACTCCGATAACTTTGCCGTGCTAAGCACCTCTTCCACTTTACTCATAGCATATTCTCCTTTCAAAACAAAGCGTACTCTCACAAACGTACCTGTCATTTTGGAAAAACCAAACCTTTAAGATTCAGTCTAACACAGTTTCTGTAATTTTGCAAACGATGCGAACATTTTTTTTGGTCCGACCCGGTCAAAATCAACAGACACCTCGAAATCCCGGCCTCCTGAGACAATCGCGGTCACGGTTCCCTCGCCGAATTTCGTATGGCTCACCCGATCTCCCTCTTTATATTCCAGAGAAGAAAGCTTTCGGGCGCTGCCGAACTGCCCGGGAGCCGACGCAGCATACGGTTTTCGCGCAACTCCGGTTTTCCCTGACAGGGAAGGTTCCTGTCGCCTGCCATCGGCTTCCGCACGCATCTGCACCGGCGCCCCATAGGCGCCCCTCACAAAATCTCCTCCGGTCCGCATCTGCGTTTCACGCTGTGATTCCGGAGAAAACCGCTCTTTTTTCTCATAATAGGAGCCTTCCAGGAGTTCTTTCGGAATCTCTTTTACAAACCTGGATACTTTATTATACTGCGTTTCCCCGCGGATCATACGCAGCCGGGCGGCCGTCAGCGTCAGATTCTCCTGCGCGCGGGTAATGCCCACGTAGCAGAGACGGCGCTCCTCCTCGATCTCGGAAGGGTCGTCAGACGTGATCGTCATGTAGCTCGGGAACAGGCCGTCCTCCATCCCGGAAAGATAGACATTCGGGAACTCCAGACCCTTTGCGCTGTGAAGCGTCATAAGCGCCACATAATCACTGCCCTCCGTCAGATTATCAATATCGGCGACCAGCGCTACCTCCTCCAGAAATCCGCCCAGTGTCGGCATGTCCTCCGTCTGTTCATAGGCGGTAATCTTGCTGATCAGCTCGTCAATGTTTTCGATCCTCTCACGGGCTTCATCCGTATCCTCCGCTTCCAGCTCCGCGACATATCCGGTCATATCGATGACCTCCTGCATCAGCATCTCGATACTGAGAAACGGAATCTTGCTCCGCATGGTCTGAACAAAGGTGACAAACGGGCTCACCTTCGCGGCCGCCGCCCTCTTAATCGTCGGGATCTCCTCCGCCTGTTTCAGAGCTTCATAAAAGCTGATGCCGTTCTCATCCGCATAGTCCTGCACGCGGCTGATCGTTGTCGCACCGATCCCGCGCTTCGGCACATTAATGATACGGCGCACCGCCAGATCGTCGGCAGCATTGTCGATGGTCTTTAAATAAGCGAGCATATCCTTGATTTCCCTGCGGGCGTAGAAATTTACGCCGCCGAAAATCCGATACGGGATGTTTTCATGAACCAGGCGCTCCTCCAGAAGACGGGACTGGGCGTTGGTCCGGTACAGGATCGCGCAGTCCCCGTAACGGTAATCGCCCCTTCGCACAAAAGACTGAATACTCAGAGCGATCGCCTCCGCCTCCTCGTGTGCGGAATCGAGTTGCCGGAAGACTACCCTGTGCCCGGCGTCCTTCTGTGTCCACAGGGTTTTTGACTTTCTGCCGACATTGTTTTTGATCACGGCGTTCGCCGTGTCCAGAATATTCCGGGTGGAACGGTAATTTTCCTCCAGCCGGATCACGACGGCATCCGGGAAATACTTTTCAAAATGCAGGATATTGTTGATATTCGCTCCGCGGAATTTATAGATGGACTGATCGTCGTCGCCCACCACGCAGAGATTCTTATATTTGCCCGCCAGCAGACGGACCAGATGAAACTGCGCCGTGTTGGTATCCTGATACTCGTCCACCATGATATACCTGAAGCGCTCCTGATAGTAATCCAGCACCTCGTCGTCGGTTTTCAGGAGCTCCACACATTTGACGATGAGATCGTCAAAATCCAGCGCGTTGTTTTTTTTCAGCGTCTGCTGGTACTCCCGATAGACCTGCGCCTGCTTCTGCAGTTTATAATCCGATCCCGCCTGCAGGGTAAACGCCTCCGGGGAAACCAGATTATCCTTCGCGGAAGAAATCACATTAAGAAATGTTTTCTCTTTATACTGTTTCGTATCGATCTGCAGTCGTTTACAGACTTCTTTCATCACCGTCTTCTGATCGTCCGCGTCGTAGATCGTAAAATTATTGTCATAGCCCAGACGGTCGATGTATCTGCGCAGGATGCGGACACAGGCCGAATGAAAGGTACTGACCCAGACACTCTCCGATCCGAAGCCGACGAGAGCGTCGATGCGCTCCCGCATCTCCCCCGCCGCCTTGTTCGTAAAAGTAATCGCCAGAATATGCCAGGGGTTCACCCCCTTCTCCTCGATCAGATAAGCGGCGCGATGCGTCAGAACCCGTGTTTTCCCGGAACCCGCTCCCGCCAGGATCAGAAGCGGTCCCTCCGTCTGAAAGACCGCCGCCCTCTGCTGTTCGTTTAATGTATCGTAATTTGCCAAAATATCCCTCCCGAATCTATACAGAGATTCCCGGAATTTCCTTCCTCCCCGATATTTTCATCGATTTTATCGTAAACTGACATGCCTGCTTCGCAGGCACCACCATGTATAAAAGCCGATTCTGTTCAAAAAAGTAATTCAGAAAAACTTCCAGGCTGCCAGCCGTTCTCCTTCATATTCCAGCTTGAGCGAGAAAAAATCCCGGCTTCCGTTAAGCCTCTCCAGAAACAGCCTGTCGCCCTCCCAGAGGTTCAGTTTTAATATCTCTTCCTTCGGAATCCACTCCAGAACACCCTCCGCACACTCGACTGTCTCCGGCCCGCAGCTGTCAGAGGTGCTCGCGGCCCGGCATACAGCGGACTCTCCCTCCCGCAGCTTTGTTATAACCGGAATTTTCGCGGCCATCAAGCATTCAGAATCCGCATCATGAAGCTTCGCCGTAAAAAGATGCATGTATTCCGTCTCCCAGCAATCGGAAACAAAGGTAACAATCCCCCGGAAAGCATAGGAGGTGAGTGTCAGGCCGGTTTCCTCCCGCACCTCCCGCAGCATGCACTCCTCCGGACTCTCACCGTCCTCGAATTTTCCTCCGACACCGAGCCACTTGTCATGACTCTGATCATCGTTCTTTTTTGTGCGGTGCAGCATCAGGTATGCCCCGTCCCGTTCAATATAACATAATGTCGTCAGGCGCATTGCCCCATCCTCCTGCTGCTCTTTAACGGTTTATAAATCCCTGAAAAAGAGCGTCCATCCTTTTGTCAAAAGAATCCAGCATATCATCCTGCCCCTTCTCCGCCTCATCGTCCTCCTGCAGCCGCTCCAGCTCGTCCATCCAGATCCGCGCGCAGGCGTCGGACGGCATACGCAGATCCCCGCGCGGGGAAACCGCCACGGTACCCACCTTCGGTCCGTCCGGCAGGCAGGAACGCTTGAACTGCTGGCTGAAAAACCGCCGGTAAAAGGTCGTCAGCCATTTTCTGATCTCTTCTTTTTCATAAGTCCCGGCAAACGCATATTTTGCCAGACGGTAAATCTTCTTCGGCGTGCAGCCGAAGCGCAGAACGTAATACAGGAAAAAGTCGTGCAGCTCATACGGTCCCACGATATCCTCCGTCTTCTGGGAAATCTTCCCCTCCTCGGGCGGAAGCAGCTCCGGGCTGACCGGCGTGTCCAGAACATCCAGCAGAACGCCCTTCAGTTCCTCCTCTCCGCAGGAATCCGCGTACCAGCGCACCAGATGGCGCACCAGAGTCTTCGGGACGGACACATTGACGCCGTACATGGACATATGGTCCCCGTTGTAGGTCGCCCAGCCCAGCGCCAGCTCCGACATGTCGCCGGTACCGATGACCATCCCGCCGAGTTTGTTGGCGATATCCATCAGAATCTGTGTACGTTCCCTGGCCTGTCCGTTCTCGTAAGTGACGTCATGCACATTCTCATCCTGTCCGATATCGCGGAAATGTGTTCGGACCGCGTCCGCGATATCAACCTCCCGGAATGCCGCGCCGAGAGACCGGATCAGGCTGACCGCGTTTTCATGGGTGCGGTCGGTCGTTCCGAAACCCGGCATGGTAACGGCAATGATGCCGCCGCGGTCTCTTCCCAGCAGATCGAATGCCTTCACCGTGACCAGCAGCGCCAGTGTGGAATCAAGGCCTCCCGATATCCCGATCACGGCCGTCTGACAGTTCGTGTGTTCCAAGCGTTTCTTTAATCCCATCGCCTGAATCAGAAAGATCTCTTTACAGCGCTTGTCGCGGTCTTCCTTTTTGCCCGGCACAAAAGGCGCCGGATCTACAAAGCGGGTCAGTTTTGTACGCTTCTCATGCAGACTGAACTCCGCGTTTAGATATGCGGTATCCGCGGTTCCGTAGGTGGACATCCGCCGCCGTTCTTCCGTCAGCCGCTGAATATCGATTTCCGAATAAATACTCTCATTGGCAAACCGTTCGGACTCCGCCAGGACGGTTCCGTTCTCCGCGATCAGATTATGTCCGGAGTACACCACGTCCTGCGTGGATTCTCCGTCGCCGGCGCTGGCATACACATAGCCGCAGATCAGCCGCGCGGACTGTCCGCTGACCAGAGCGCGGCGATACAGATCCTTTCCGGTCGTCTCGTCGCTGGCTGAAAGATTCACGAGCAGAGTCGCTCCCGCCATGGCATGGGCGATACCGGGCGGATCCGGCGCCCAGAGATCCTCGCAGATCTCCACACCGATCTTCAATCCCGGCATCTGACGGCAGCCAAACAGGATCTGCGTCCCCATCGGAACGATATAGTCGTCGTCCAGACGAACCGGCACCGGCTCCTTCATTCCTTCCGCAAAGTGCCGTCTCTCATAAAACTCATTATAATTCGGAATATGCGTCTTCGGGATCAGGCCGAGTATGCTGCCTCCGCAGACCACGGCCGCCACGTTGTACAGCTTTCCGTTATACTCCAGCGGAAGTCCCACGAACAGGATGGCGTCCGTCTTTTCCGTATGGGAAGCGATGTCGATCAGCGCCTCCTTCGCCTCGGAGAGCAGGATCTCCTGATAAAACAGGTCGCCGCAGGTGTATCCGGTAATGCACAGCTCCGGAAACACCATCACCTGAGCGCCCGCCTCCCTCGCGGTATCGATCAGCTCGCAAATCCTCTCCTGATTATACTTCGGATCCGCCACCTTCACCTTCGGGGTAAGGGCGGCCACCCGGATAAAACCGTGTTTCATGGTATATTTCTCCTTGTCATTTCGTCCAGACAGGACTTCAGCTCATCGACTTCAAACGTATAAGCCGTACTGCACATGTCACAACGGATCTCCACCGGCTTACCGTCGTCGACCATCTCCTGCAGGTCCTTTTGTCCCAGGCTGATCAGCACCTTCCGGACGCGCTCCCGGGAACAGTTACACTGAAACGACGCGGGAATCTTCTCCGTGATCTCCAGGCCGAAATCCCCCAGAATATACGCCAGCATGCTCTCCGGCGTATGTCCCTGTTCCAGCAGATCCGTCACGGATGTGATCTCCGCGATCTTTCTCTCCAGCGCATCGATCAGGCTGTCCTCCGCGAACGGCAGAAGCTGGATCACAAACCCTCCGGCCTGCTTTACCGTATTGTCCCTGTTCATCAGCACGCCGAGGCCCACCGATGACGGAACCTGCTCCGAGGAGGCAAAATAGTACGTCAGATCCTCCGCGATCTCGCCGGTCTGCAGCGCGGTCTGACCCGCATAGGGTTCCTTCATCCCCAGATCCTTTACGACATTCATGATACCCGTTCCGACCGCGCCTCCGACGTCCAGCTTGCCGTTTCGCGGCGGAAGGATCACATCGGGAACCTGCGCATACCCCCGGACATGGCGCCGGGACGGCGCGGCCACCGGCAGGCCGACGAGGCGGGGGGCGGGGGTGTGGGGAAGAGGGAGTAGATCCGGCACG
>JAJQDV010000018.1:0-4939 GCA_021202015.1 Clostridiales bacterium
ACAAACAAACAAACAAACAAACAAACAAATAAACATATATCCATACAATGGCGTATGGTTTATTTTGTTGTATAATAATATTGACTGAAAGGCATTATGATCTGTCTGTAACAGGCGGATGATGATGTCTTTTTTCATTTCACATTACAGGAAGAATGTCGCCGGAAGCGACCGCGCCCGTCACGGGAATGCGCCAGGGGGCATTTTTCGATATGGTCGGGAAAAAGGAAAAATCAGATATGATCCGATATGTCACCATGACGCTGGATTATTTTGCCGCGTTTATCCTGGCGCTGATCCTGGTGAGCTGCGCTCTGGAAAAAAGAAAAACGCCGCTGCTGAGAATTTATATGCATATGGCATCCTTCTGCACGGCTGCGCTGCTGCTGGAGGGCGCGTCATATACGGTTTCTCTGGCGGGCGATCCGGGAACCGACAGACTGCAGTGGATTATGTGCATTATAGCAGTTATCTGCGGGTATGTCCTTGCTTTTGCCTATACCTGTTATGTGGAAAAACTGGTTGGCCTGGAACACCGGATCTGCAGAGCGTTGGCCCGCGTCCTCATTGCAGCGGGCGTCGTTGCGGCTGTCGTGATACTTGCGGGCAGCCGGCACGGCTGGTTTTTTACGGTTGAGAACGGTACGTTTATCCCGGGCAGATTTTTTGCCGGTATCTTTGCCTACGATATCATTGCCTGCGCAGTCGGCATATGTATGATTTTCAAATATTCCGGACGCCTGGCAGGGCAGGATATTGCCGCATTGTTATCGATGCCGCTGCTTATTTTTGTTTCGGGCGTGCTGCAATACTGCGGCTTTGGCATGATGCTCGGCCTGTTTTTACTGTGCGGCGTATCCCTGTTCATCATATACCTGATGATCCAGACAGACCGCAACCGGCAAATTGCGGAGCAGGAAAAGAAGCTTGTGGACATGAATGTTTCCCTGATGCTGACCCAGATCCAGCCGCATTTCCTGTACAACTCCCTTTCCTCTATCCGGCGCATGATCCGGATAGACCCGGAGGTGGCTGAGACTGCCGTTGAGAATTTTTCCCTGTATCTGCGGCAGAATCTGGAGTCCATGAACCGGGTGGAGCCGGTCTCCTTTGCCGTGGAGATGAATCATGTCAGGGAATACCTGTATCTGGAGAACCTTCGTTTCGGCGACCGCCTGAGTGTGGAATATGACCTTGGCTGTGAAGATTTTGTGCTGCCGTCCCTCAGTCTGCAGCCTGTTGTAGAGAATGCGGTAAAGCACGGCGTCCTGCAAAAAGAACAGGGCGGCTGTGTCCGGATCCGGACGCGGCGTGACGGCAGGAATGTCATTCTGACCGTGGAGGACGACGGCGTGGGCTTTTGCCCGGATACAGTCTCAAACGATGGCAGAATGCACATTGGCCTGGAAAATGTAAAAAAAAGGATTGAGATTCAGTGCCAGGGAACGGTCCGTATAGAGAGCGAAATCGGCGTGGGCACAACCGTTACCATGACGATTCCGCTGGTATAAGGCCGTTTCAGGATTGTTTGTTTCCGGCTCGATTTCAACGGCAGAATTTTGCCACGGTTTGTCAGTCAGGAGGTGGGTCCGTGAAGATTATTGTGATGGATGATGAGCGGCTGCAGCTGGATACGATTCTCGATTATATCGCGGAACTGTACCCCGACGACGAGGTCAGGGGATTTACCGGTGTATCCGGCGTGCTGGATTATGCACGGGAAAATACGGCGGATGTGGCCATCCTGGATATCAGTATGCCGGGGAATATAAACGGCATCAGCCTGGGGGAAATGCTCCGGCAGAAGAACAAACGGATCAAACTGCTCTATTGTACCGGACACGCCGATTATGCCGTGGATGCTTTTCGGATGCACGCAAACGGCTATCTGCAAAAGCCGATCCGGAAAGAGGAGCTTGCCGCGGAGCTGCAGTACGTTCTGCAGATGCCGGTGTATGGCAATATAAATAAGCCGTACATCCACACATTCGGCAATTTTGACGTGTTTGTGGACGACTGCCCGGTTACGTTTAAGAGAAGCAAATCCAAAGAGATACTGGCTTATCTGGCAGACCGGGAGGGCAGCTGGGTCAGCAACCGGGAGCTGGCTGCCGTCCTGTGGGAGGAAAACGGCTCAGACCAGGCGTTATCCAAATACATTACCGTATTGGTAAGGAGCCTTATCCTGGATCTGGAACATGCGGGCGCAGGGCATATAGTGGAGCGGAAACGCGGCAATCTGAGGCTTGTGACCGGGGAAGTGGAGTGTGATTACTATGACTATCTGAAAGGCGACAGTCAGGCGGCCAGCCGTTTTCACAATGAATATATGAACCAGTACTCGTGGGCGGAAAATACGCTTGCCTCCCTTTTGCCGCCATTGTAGATTCCCGTGTGCTGCCGAAACGGTGCGCTACGCGCAATAAGGTATACCCTTCCGGGCACTCGTGAACTCATGCGCAAACGCGCGGGGTGCGCTTTGCGCAACAAGGTATCTTTTGTTGAAAACGTGTAGTACGCGTGCGGTATAATGTGTGTAAGCTACGAGCCGCCGGCTCGCAAACGGGCACGGCGAAGTATATGTATATGAAGAAAATATGGAGTTTGACTGAAACATGGCAGATAAAGAATTGCGGAAAATGAATCGCACGGAGCTGATCGAGATTATCTACGCTTTGCAGCAGAATGAAAAGACACTCCGCGAAGAAAATGAAAAATTACAGGGACAGTTGAAGGATAAGCTGATACGGGTCGAGGATTCCGGCTCGATTGCGGAGGCGGCGCTGAGCCTGAACCATATATTTGAAGATGCGCAACGTGCGGCCGGTCAGTATCTGGAGTCGGTGCGCAGCGCGAATGAAAATGCTGATCAGATACTGGCGGACGCCCGGTCGGAAGCGGAACAGATTATTTCTGATGCGCAGAACCGTGCACGGCAGACGGAAACGGAATGCCAGGCCATGAAAGAAAACGCCGAGAAGGAAGCAAAGTGGAAAAAGGACTCCTTTGTCCGGGATGTCATGAGGGTGCTGGGGCGGTATCCCGAGCTTGCCGGGCATATACAGGAGTTTCTGAAGACCGGCGCCGATACCTCGTCTGCGGATTGACGGGACAGACCGGACGGATCGGGAGGTACGCATATGGATGAAAAACTTCCGGGGATGGCGAGGATTCCGAGCGAGGAGGAGGTTGTCGCCGAACGGGAACGGCTGCAATATCAAAAACGGTATCGCCGGACCCTGCGGACGACAGTGTACGCGCTGGTCGTGGTTGCCGCGGCGGCCGTGCTGGTCGCCACCCTGTTTATACCTGTCCTGCAGGTGTCCGGCAGCAGCATGGAACCGACGCTTTCAGACGGGGACGTGATCGTCCTGTTCAAGAGCGGGGAGTTCGAGACCGGTGAGCTGGTGGGCTTTTATTACCAGAATAAGCTGCTTTTAAAAAGAGTGATCGCAGGACCGGGAGATTATGTCGATATCGATGACGAGGGGAATGTCTATGTCAACGATGAACTGCTCGACGAGCCGTATGTGACGGAAAAAACGTTTGGCGAGAGCGACAGGGAGTACCCTTATCAGGTTCCGGATGACCGGTATTTTGTGATGGGAGACAGCCGGTCGACGTCGATAGATTCCCGGAGCAGTGCGATCGGCTGTATAGAAACGGATCAGATCGTGGGGAAGGTGGTTCTGCGCGTCTGGCCATTGAAGAGACTTTCTTTATTGAGACAAGGAGGTGGTGGGACATGAATGGTTGTTTGCAGCCCGGACGCTTTACGCGGCGGGAGGTGGTAGGACGAGTGTCCTTCCATCTGCGGATTTGAGATAATGTATACAAGGTGATTTGCCCGCCTGTCCGCAGGCAGGGTCTTGCAGGATATTCTGCCATATTTATAAAAAACGAGGAGGATTACATGATGAAAACTATGAAAAAATTTGCCGCCATGGTGCTGGCTCTGATGATGGTGCTGGCGATGAGCGTTCCGGCGTTTGCGGCTACCGACTACAGCATCACGGTCAACAACAGTGTAGATGGATATACCTATGTGGCGTATCAGATCTTCAAGGGCGATTATGATAGCACGAACGGCTTATTGTCCAATATCGAGTGGGGCGACGGCGTAAACTCATCGGAACTGCTGGCCGCGTTGGTGAGTGCTAATAATGGTTATCAAAAGGTGACCATCACTGAATTTACAAGCGGCACTACATATTATACGTACGATGCGGATACAGACACATATACGACTGTGACGGATGGCGCAACATACGATGGCTCAATAGACTACTATGTGAAAAGTAGTAGCTTGACTGGATTGTTCAGCACGATCACGGCCAGCAGTAGTGCGGAAGATGTTGCGGAAATTCTGGCCAGCAGCAATTTTTCGAATAATTCCGCTACGACTATAGCATTTTCCGCTCTGGTGGAAACCTGCAAAACGGGTTCCGGATCCAAACTTACATATACCGATTCGGCATATAAGCTTTCCGATATTGAAGCGGGCTATTATCTGGTTTTGAATACCGGGGTGCCTGACGAAGAAGACAACACCGTTTACAGCCGTTATATGCTCCGGGTCGCGGGCGCCGCGTCGGTTGATCCGAAATCGGGTGTGCCGAAGTCGACGAAGACAGTTACCGATGTGAATGATTCCACGGGAAATAACTCAACCGCAACCGGCACCACGGCGGATTATGATATCGGCGATAAAGTCCCCTTTACCTTGGACGCGGAAGTTCCTTCCTACTTTGGCGGCTACGACACTTACAAGTTAATTTTCCACGATACGCTGTCTGACGGCCTGTCTTTTAACGACGATGTTACCGTTACTGTCGGTGATGTCACCGTGGATCAATCTTGTTATACCGTGGCAAAAACAACAAGTTATCAAAAGGTGACCATCACTGAATTTGCAAGCGGCACTACATATTACACGTAC
>JAJQDV010000018.1:5039-49932 GCA_021202015.1 Clostridiales bacterium
TTATCAAAAGGTGACCATCACTGAATTTGCAAGCGGCACTACATATTACACGTACGATGCGAGTGGAGACACATATACAGCTGTAGCGGATGGAACAACATACGATAGTTCAGAAGATTACTATGTAAAAGATCATTATGTGCTTGTAGAGACAATCAGCGGAGCCGATACAAACGTCTTTACATTCACCGGTCTCGATGACGGCCAGTATAAGCTGGTCGAAACCGTGACGCCGTCCGGCTACAATACCATGGACGACCTCTATTTCAAGGTAGAGGCAACTCACTCGGAAGATCAAAGCGGAAATGCCTATGTGACTCTGACGGTGACTCAGACAGAAGAAGACGGTACCGGTGTGATAACTACGACGCAGCCGTTTAGTGTGACAAACGAAACCGGCACGATTGCCGCGACGATTATCAATGAATCCGGCTCCTCCCTGCCGGTTACGGGCGGCATCGGCACCACCATTTTCTACATCGTCGGCGGCGTGCTGGTCTGCGGCGCGGTGATTTTACTGGTTACCAGAAGGCGCATGGGCGCGAACTGAGACAGGCTGAACACTGACTTTTACACAAAATGGCAAAACATCTGTTCCGGATTCAGGTGTTCCGGGTCAGGGCGAAGGACGCACAGGTGCCGCGGCGGGCGTGCGGGGAACTCAGGAAGCCATGAAACACGAAAAAAAAGCGAAAGGGAAAAAGAAGAGCCGGATATGGGCAGTTACTCTGGTGGTTATCCTTGTGGCAGGGATTCTCATTCTGCTATATCCCAGTGTCAGCAACTGGAGCAACCAGCGGGTCCAGACAAGGGCGGTGGCGACCTATGACCAGGCGGTTTCGGAGCTCAGTGAGAAAGATTATTCCGCCATCCTTGCGGCGGCGGAAGCCTACAACCAGACTCTGGCCGAGGTTGGCAGCGGCAAGGCTCTGGCTCACCCGGAGCTGATCGAGGGGTATGAAGACGCGCTGAACATCACCGGCACCGGCATGATGGGATATATCACTATTGAAAAAATCAATGTGGAGCTGCCCATCTACCACGGCACCAGCGACGGCGTACTGCAGATCGCGGTGGGGCACCTTCAGGGAACCAGCCTGCCGGTCGGCGGCGCGAGTACGCATTGTGTCCTGTCCGCCCACCGGGGCCTGCCGAGCGCCATGCTGTTTACCCGTCTGGACGAGATGGAGGTGGGGGACACCTTTACGATCACGGTGCTGGATCAGGTGCTGACTTATGAGGTGGATCAGATTTCCATCGTCCTTCCGGATGAGAGCGAATACCTGTATATCGAGGACGGGAAGGATTACTGTACGCTGATGACCTGTACGCCTTACGGCATCAACACCCACCGGCTTCTGGTGCGGGGCGTGCGGGTTGACAACGCGGACGGATCGCTGATCCATGTGACCGCGGAGGCACGCCAGATCAATACCATGATCGTCGCGGCCGTTGCCGCCGTACCCCTGCTGCTGCTCCTGCTGATCTGCCTGTTCATCCGCAAACGCCGGAGGAAGAAACAAGGAGGCGAACCATGAGGAAACTATTACAGCACATAAGGCGCTGCGGACTGGCTCTGCTGGCTGTGATGCTTTTCCTGTTTGGCACGGCTCAGCCCGCCTGGGCGGCGAATGTCGCGGATCTGGAATCTGACAGGATGGGTTCTGTCACGCTGACTCTGGCGGACGGCAGCGGAAATACGGTTTCCGGCGGGGAAATCAGCATCTATGAGGTGGCCTCCCTGTATATCGACAATGGAAAGGTGGCCTACGCTTATACGGAGCCGTTCCGAAAATACAGGGCTGCCCTTGACGTCACGGACACTTCTCTGGCGCAAACGCTGGCTCAGTTTGTAGCGGACAGCGGCGTCAGCGGTACGGCTGCTGCTGTGGGGACTGACGGCACCGTCATCTTCGAAAATCTGGAGCTTGGCATGTATCTGCTGGTGCAGACTGCCGATTCCAACGAATACGAAACCATCAGCCCCTTTGTGGTCACTGTGCCCGTCGACAACGATGGCCAATGGGAATACGAGGTGAACGCTACGCCCAAGGTGGTGACCGTGACGGCCACGTCCTCGGAAGATCCCGATGATCCGGAAGACTCTGAAGAAACCGATCCGGATGAAGATGATTCTGACGAAAATGATCCGGATGAAGATGATTCTGACGGAGATGATCCGGATGAAGAAGATCCTGACGATGATGATTCTGATGAAACCGATCCTGGCGGATCATCGGGAACCGATACAGGAACATCAGGAACGGGGACATCAACGGATACGGCCCTGCCCCAGACCGGACAGCTGTACTGGCCGGTGCCCCTGCTGGCTGCCTGCGGAGTGCTGCTCTTCGCCCTGGGCCGGGTTTTGAAAAATACAGAGAGAAAAGAGCAAACCCTATGAGGAAAAAACTCGGCACCGCCTGCATGGCGCTGGGGCTCGTGCTCCTGCTTGCCGCTGCCGCTTTGCTCGCTTATAACCGATGGGACGACTGGCGGGCCGGACAGTCGGTAGCCGGGATCCAGGACGCCCTGGAGGCGGCGGAGGAGGAATACTCCGACAGCAGCGGAATTCGCGGGGATGGGGAAGACATTTCCGGAGATGGGCAGGATATTATTGAAGACGGGGAAATGAACTCTATAGAGATTGACGGTTACGGATACATCGGTACCCTGTCAATTCCAAGCTACGGGCTGGAGCTTCCCGTCATGGCGGAGTGGAGTTATCCGGGGCTGAAAATCGCCCCCGGCCGCTATTCCGGATCCGTGTGGAACAGCGACCTGATCATTTGCGGGCATAACTATACAAGGCATTTCGGCAACCTGAGAAACCTGGAGCCGGGTGATACGCTGTATTTTACAGATGTAAACGGAAACGTGTTTTATTACGAAGTGGAAGAAACAGTTATTCTTCGACCCACGGATGTGGAAGAGATGATGAGCCGGGAATCCGGCGGGTGGGATCTGACGCTGTTTACCTGTACCATCGGGGGACAGACGCGTGTGACCGTCCGGTGCAGCCGTACAGACTGAACGGATAAATGTTTTGTACGAGATTGAAAAACCCGGAGTGACTGTCCGGCGCAGCCGGACAGAATGAACGGTCAGAGCGTCCGGGAGACAGTGATTTGCGTCGGGTGTCCCCGGCGGACGCGGGCGGCGGCTCGGGTTCCGGTCTCACGGACGGGAGCTTACAGGGTGGCCCCGGCGGACAGAATACCGGAATGAAGGCAGAGGTGAGGGCTTATGAAAAACATAGTGAATATCTATGTAGAAAAATTCATAGCGAATCATCGGAAGACACGGCGGGTCGCCTCTCTGCTTCTGGTGCTTGCACTGCTGGTTGCTGTCGGTGTTTTCTGGCAGCTTCATTCTACAGGTATTGCCCTGACGAACGAGACTTATTGCGGCCTGGAGGAGCATACCCACAGCGAAGGCTGTTATGAAGAAGTGCTGGTCTGCGGTCTGGAGGAGGACGACAGCCATACGCATGACGAGTCCTGCTACGAGGAGCAGCTCGTGTGCGGGATGGAAGAGCATACACACACAATCGCGTGTATGAGCGATGAGACTGCCGATGTGGAAACCGCCGACGACTGGGAAGCGACGCTTCCTGTCCTGACCGGCGTATGGCCGGAGGATGTATCCGAGGTCGCTGAAAGCCAGCTCGGATATACAGAAAGCACGGATAATTTCATTCTGGATGAGGACGGCGTGACCTGCAGGGGCTACACCCGCTATGGCGCCTGGGCGGGAAATGAATACGGCGGCTGGGATGCCATGTTCGCGTCCTTCTGCCTGTATTACGCGGGTGTTCCTGCAGAGACTATCCCGGAATCTACCGGCGCCTATGCCTGGTCGGTGAAGCTTTCGGAGGCCGGGCTTTATGAGGATGCCTCCGATGATTATCTGCCGGAGTCCGGTGATCTGGTGTTTTTTGATCACAGCGGCGACGGAAAGGTTGACGCCGTCGGCGTGATCACCGCCGTCTCTGACACCGGCATGACCGTCATCGAGGGCGACAGCAATGATACCGTCGAAGAAAACATCTATGAAATCGGCAGCGCCGCCGGTTATGTGGACATCAGCGCCGCGTATGACGATTATACAGGAAACGATGAGACGGGATCTGAAGCGGAGTCCGAAGGAACATCCGGGGCAGAATCCGAAGCGGAGGCCGAAGAGGAATCCGCCGCGGAAACGGAAACCTATACTGCCGCTGACGGGGATGCGGACATCACGGTGACCGCCCCCGCAGGCGCACTGCCGGAGGGCGCGGAGCTCTCGGTGACACTCTATGACGAGGACAGTGACGCCTACACAGCTGCCGGAGAGACCGTAAACTACGATGCGGATGATGAAGACACCGGCCTGGCCGCTATGGATATCTCCTTTTATCTGGACGGAGAAGAAGTTGAACCGTCTGAGACCGTCACGGTCAGCATCGACGGCTCCGCGCTGCTCCCGGATGAGGCGGACGCCTCCACCATCGAGGTGCAGCACCTGACCGAGACCGAGGACGGGGTGGAAGCCGCGTTGGTTGCGGATGCCGACAGGGGTGTGGATACCGATACCGTGACGATTGAGTTTGAGGTGGAAAGCTTCTCGACGTTTACAATCACGTGGAGTACCGGAAATGGCCCACAGCAATATTCCACAAGCATCACAGCCACGACGTATCTCTACGGTACGAGCAGTACCATAGGAAGCGGCAGCACGTCTCTGACCGGCACATCCGGGACGGCGTTTGACCTGACGAGCAGCAATTCTGATCTGGATATCGACGGGTATACCCTGATCAGTGCCGATGTGACGTATAATGGGACGACATATAGCGATGTGACCGCCGTGACCGTGACGATCAGCCGAAACGGTAACAGGACTACTTATACATATTCCTATACGGACAGCACGGGAACAACGACGCAGTTATATTCCGGAACCAGTTCTCAGACGGTCACCGTTTCCCTTTATTATGTCGAAGAGGCGGGAATCACCATTTCCGGTACCGGTTCAGACAGCGAAGGATATACACTGACGGCGGCAACGGCCGGAAGCTATACCTATACAGATCCGGTGTGGAGCATTGACGACAGTTCTCTGGCGGAACTGATTGTAAATGACGACGGCACGGTTACCGTGAACTGGACCGAAGATGCCACTGAGGGGAATAGTATAACGGTGACTGTGACAAGCACCTATACCGATTATCTTGGTGAGACGATGACTGTCACCGACACCTATACACTGACCAACGGCACGGTAGCGGTCACCATCCATACCACCTATGGAACGAACGCATCAACCGCAGCCGGGGCAAGCGTTGCCCTCCTCGACGCGTATGGAAACATTGTGGCCTCCGGCACGACAGACAGTAACGGGGATGTGACATTCAATGTACCGGCGGGGACATATACCGTTGAAGCGACGTACTATACCACCACAAGCAGTGGCTCTGGCGGGTCAGGAGGCGGTCAGTCACAGTCGTCTTCAACGGGATACAGCTACAGCGGCAGCCTGACAGTCTCCGCGGAGACAACGGAAATAACGGAAACCGTGAACCTGACAGCGGACACAAATTCTCCTTATGATCACGTAGATATTAAAGTGGAGGGCACCTATTCGCTGACGATAGAGACGGATGACGGCACTACGAATATAACATTAACTACCTATGCGTATTCTGGAAGCAGCTTTACCGTGACGCTTCCTGACGGAACCGTTCTTTCCGGCACCGCGGAATACAGCGATTCTGAGTCGGAATATCGGTTGACCGATCAGGTGATCAGCAGCAGTTGGGATAATGATGACGATTACGGAAAGTTTTCGCTGGATGTTTCGATTCTGGTTTCATTGAGCGCTTTGAGTGAAGCCGGGCTGAGCGATAGTGAGATAGAAAGTATTTTCGGGGTAAGCCTGGAGGATGGATCGGATGATCTGATAAACTATACGAGTGAAACCAACGGCGTACCTGCGGGAACTTATATCATTGTTGAAGTGAACGGTTACCACCCGGACAAAAATAAATGTGAAGGAACCGAGGGGCGGAATAAGGGCTATGATTTTGAAATAGATCTGTCGTCCGCACTGACCTACCTGACCGACCAGCTTATGGTCTATAAATACGTGGTGGATGAGGACGGCAAAATCATCGAAGACGACACGTCGTTTACTTTTACTTTGACGAAGTCAGATGACAGCAGCGTAAAAAAAACAACGAGCCTGATCAGCGGTCAAAACTACACTTTTTCCGATATTGAGGCAGGATATTATTATATTACGGAGTCTGCCGCGGACGGTTATGCCCCGGTGACACTGGACGAAAACGGAAGCATTTCAGATGCGGGATATGTCCAATATATTCAGTCACAGACAAAGGCAAATGGCACAATCCCCACCGTAACCTTCTATAATCTGAAGATGGAGACGGTTGGCGCCGTCACATTGAAGAAGACCGTGGATGAGGATGGCGCGTACGGAACCTACTCCGAAGACACATTTACCTTTCTGCTTTACACAGGTGACGATACGGCAGGCTACACGCTGGTGGTTGATCTCGACGAAATCAACATAACCGCTGATGAAGGCACAGACTTCTACCTGGCGGAGGACACCTACACCATCGTGGAGTTGGGCAGTACCCTGGCAGGCAACGATGCACAGACCGTGTCCATCAACGGCACGACGCTGACAAGGGTGGTTGCCGGGGAAGACGACCTTTATGGGCTGGATGAGGGCACAGTCTACTACGTGGGGACCATCACTGTTACCGCCGGCAGTACGCTGACCTACACGGCAACCAATACCTATGTTGCCGGTTATACGATGCCCCTGACGGGAGGGATCGGTATCTGGCCATATACGCTGATCGGCCTGGCTCTCTGCGGCATCGCAGTTGTATTACTTTACCGTCGCAGGAGAATTTGCTGATTGCACGAAGGAAAATTAAGATACGAACGAAAACGTCAAAAAGAGCAAATAAATACGTACAAGCGACTCAAATATCCCCGGCGACAGAATCAATCGCTGAATCCCCGTCTATTCAGAATCTTGCAATTACGGATTTATAATGTTATTATGGTATACAAAAACAGGAAGTTCAAGGCGCTTGCGGCAGAGAACTTCGTAAGTTAACGGGCAGTCGGTTTCGCTGCGGATATATTATGGGAACCTGCTTCGCAGGCTTTTATCGTCAGTTGCTTACGCAGCTTCCGATAAGATATATTACCGGGAACATTCTCCCGATAATTTTAGCATGAGATGACGAAAAAACAGGAAATCAGAAAACAATTTAAAAAATTGCGTGATGAGATGCTTCCTGCTCAGGTGGAGGCTCTCTCCGCGCGCATCTGCGAGAATATCATCCGGAGCCGGCTGTTTGAGTCGGCTCATGTTTTGTACGCATATTATCCGCTCGGAAACGAGGCCGATGTCCGACCGGTTGTGCTTGAGGCGTGGCAGAGGGGGAAGCGTGTGGCGTTCCCGAAGGTTTTCGGGGAGGAAATGCGTTTTTTTGAGGTCAGCGGATTTGAGGAGCTTTCGGCGGGTGCCTTTGGAGTGATGGAGCCGCCGGAGGAACATCCGGTGGACTGGAGACGCGGGCAAAGCGCTCTTGTTCTGACGCCGGGCGTGGCCTTTGACCGCGGAGTGAACCGTATGGGCTTCGGAAAGGGGTATTATGACCGGCACTTTTCCGGATTGCATGACTGCGTGTTGCTGGGCGTGGCCTATGATCTGCAGGTGGTTGACCGGCTGCCGACGGAAGAGTTCGATGTGAAGCTGCCTCGCCTGGTCACGGAGGAAAAACTGTTCATTTGTAATGAAATCCCGGGAGGATTCCCAAAATGAACTATGAGGAAGCGATGTCCTTCCTGAAGGACACGGAAAAATACGGAAGCCGTCTCGGACTTGACAGCATCCGGAGTCTGATGCGTGAGCTCGGCGACATACAGGAAAAGATTCCGATCATACACATTGCCGGGACAAACGGCAAGGGTTCGGTGGGCGCCATGCTCTCCTCGGTACTCGCGGAGTCCGGGTACCGGGTCGGTCGGTTTAATACGCCGGATGTTTTTTCGTATGAGGAAGAGTTTCTGATGAACGGCATTCCCATAGAGAAGGAGTGTCTGGCGCGCCTTTTCACGGAGGTTTCGGGGGCGTGCGGACGGATGACAGAAAGAGGGCTGCCGCATCCTACCCGGTTTGAGGTGGAGACAGCGGCGGCATTTTTGTGGTTTTATGAGGAACGGTTTGATATCGCGCTGGTGGAAGCCGGACTGGGCGGGGAAACGGACGCAACGAATCTGATAAATAAACCGCTGGTCAGCGTTCTGACGTCGATCAGCATGGATCATATGAGTTTTCTGGGAAATACGCTGTCAGAGATCGCGGCGGCAAAAGCGGGGATCATTAAGAGGGGCTGCCCGGTGGTTTCCGTTGCGCAGAAGCCGGAAGCGATGGAGATCATCCGGGAAAAATGCCGGCGTGAGGGAGCCGAACTCTTTTTAGCAGATGAGAAAGCGGCAGACAATCCGTCCTTTACGGATGGAGAATTATCCTTTCTATGGGATATGTCTGTTTTTTGCGTGGATGCACGGCTTGCGGACAGGAAATTCCGGGATGCATCCGCCCGCGCACGAAGTACCCGCAGGGCAGAACCCGTCGCAGGCGACGCTTTCGTTCAGTATGCCGGAATTACCCCGGGACTTCGCGGACGGTTTCAGCTGGAGAACGCCGTATGCGCGCTGCGTGTGCTGGAACTTTTAAAAGGGAAGTATCCTGCGATCAGCGGTTCTTCGGTTGCCTCCGGATTGCGAATGACACGCTGGCCGGGGCGTTTTGAACAGATCGCATCGTTGCCGGATGTTTTTCTCGACGGCGCTCACAATGAGGATGCGGCAGCGAAACTCCGCGATACGCTGGATCTGTATTTTGCGGGTCGAAGAGTGATCTATATCATGGGCGTTCTGGCGGATAAGGAGTACGAGAAGATGATTCGGTTCATGTTCCGCGAGGGCGACCGGGTCTATACGCTGACGCCGCCGAACCCCCGCGCGTTGTCCGCCGCCGATCTGGCGACACAGCTGAAAAAACAAAAGATCGACGCAATCCCTTGTGTAAATCCGCGGGATGCGGTATCATATGCCTTGGCGGATGCAAAAGAGGAGGATGTGATCCTGGCGTTCGGTTCGCTTTCATATCTGCGTGGCGTTCGGGAGGCGTTCCGTGAAATAAGCGGGAAACAATGAATGAAAGTGTGAGATTCGGGTTGAAACCGCCGCATTGAGACGATCAGCCGGACTATGAATATAGAATCATGAAATTTACTGAGAGATTGTTGAAAAATGAACGTTTTCTTCAGGCGCAGCGGGAGGTTCGGGAGGATGAGGCGGAACGGATTTACTGTCATCACGAGCTGGAACACGGGCTGGACGTCTGCAGGATTGCGTGGATCATGTATCTGGAAGATGTGATTTCCGATGATACGTTTGAGGAGAATATGATTGATCCTCCCGCCGGATATCCGACGATGGAGGGAATGTGCGATACAGACCTCTTACGGGCTCGCCGGGAGGAAATAAAAGACCGGTTTTATGTCGTCGGCCTGCTCCATGATATCGGGCGTTCGATCCAGTATCGCACGGGCGAGCACCACTCCACGGCCGGTGCTGAGCTGACCGGGCAGATTTTGAGTGAGATTGAGTATCCGGAGGACCGGATCCGGGAGACGGTGGATTTCATCCGGGATCATCACGGACGACAGAATATTTATACAGACAAAACCGCGATCGGCTATTATATAGAGCGGGCGGATCAGCTGTCCAGAAACTGTTTCTGCTGTCCGGCGGCGGAGACCTGTAAGTGGAGGACGGAGGAGAGAAATCAGACGATACGGGGCTGATTTCTCTCTGTTGTTTTTTGGTACAGAGTTGAAAAAGTGTCAAAATTACACAAAATCGCCTTGGAAAAATGACAAAAATGAGGTGTAATCCCCTTGGAAAACGTACATATTTTTTTGAGACGTCATAAGAAGGAGAAATTCGGATGAGGATAGGAAATCGAACATTTGATACAGAAAATGAGACTTATGTGATGGGTATTCTCAATGTGACGCCGGATTCCTTTTCAGACGGCGGTCGATATGATTCTCTCGATCGTGCGCTGCGGCAGACGGAGCGCATGATCCGCGAAGGCGCAGACCTTATTGATATCGGCGGCGAGTCCACCCGCCCCGGCTACACCATGATCTCCGATGAGGATGAAATCTCCCGGGTGCTGCCCATGATCGAGGCGGTGAAGGGCCGATTTGATATTCCGATTTCCCTGGATACCTATAAAAGCGGCGTTGCGGAAGCCGGGCTGAAAGCGGGCGTCGACCTGATCAATGATATCTGGGGGTTGAAATATGATCCGGCGATGGCGGACGTGATCGCTGCGCATGAGGTGCCCTGCTGCCTGATGCACAATCGGGAGCAGGCGGATTACGGCGATTCTTTTGTGGCAGCCTGGAAAGCGGATCTGTCGGAGACGATCCGGCTGGCGAAGCAGGCCGGCATCCCCGATGAGAATATCATTCTGGATCCCGGCGTCGGATTCGGAAAGACCTATGAAAATAATCTGCAGGCGATCCGTCATCTGGATCAGCTGCATACGTTTGGATATCCGTTACTGCTGGGTACTTCCCGGAAATCCGTGATCGGGCTGACGCTGGATGTACCTGCGAATGATCGTGTGGTGGGGACGGCGGTCACGACGGTTTTCGCCGTGATTCACCGCTGCGCCTTTGTGCGGGTACATGATGTGAAGGAGAATGTGCAGGCCATCCGGATGGCGCGGGCGATTCTCCGATCGTGTCGGTAAGGCGTGGTCGAAATACGGACAAAACCGGCAAAAAATAAAATCAGGACAGATACAAAGAGGATTGAAACATGGCGGATCAGATCAGAATTCAGAATTTAGAGGTATATGCCCATCACGGTGTTTTCCCGGAGGAGGCGAAGCTCGGCCAGAAGTTTCTCGTAGACGCGGTTTTATATACCGATTTGCGGGAGGCTGGGTTTTCCGACCATATCCGTGCATCCGTTGATTATGGTTTTGTATGCCATTTTATAACGGAGTTTATGAAGGAGAACACATTTCAACTTCTGGAGTCCGTGGCGGAGCATCTGGCGGAGGCTATCCTGCTGGAAATACCGAAAATAGAAAAAATCGACCTCGAGATCAAAAAACCCTGGGCGCCGATCGCGCTTCCGCTGGATACGGCGTCCGTGAGGATCAGCCGCGGCTGGCACACGGTTTATCTGTCCGCGGGTTCCAATCTGGGGGACCGGGAAGGATACATTCGTTTCGGCCTGGACGCGCTGAGGACGGATCGGCACGTGCGGGATGTACAGATTTCCTCTCTGATGGAGACCGAGCCTTACGGAAACACAGACCAGCCGCTTTTTCTGAACGCGGCCATCGGATTGCGGACGTTGTATACGCCGTATGAACTGCTGGAGCTTCTGCATCAGGTCGAGGCAGATGCGGGGCGGAAACGCGGGATTCACTGGGGACCCAGGACGCTGGATCTGGATATCCTGTTTTTTGATGAGGAGATTCTGGAGAATAAAGAACTTATCGTTCCGCATCCGGATATGGAGAACCGTTTGTTTGTTCTGAAACCTCTGTCAGAGCTTTGCCCTGGGAGAGTACATCCGGTGCTGCATAAAACTGTTCTGCAAATGTTGCGGAGACTGGAAGGTAAATTTCTGTGATTGATTATTCGAAAGTGGCATAATGAAGAAATACAAATATATTTTATGGGATCTGGACGGAACCATCATTAACTCCTACGAAGGCGTTTCCAAATGCGTGCAATATGCTCTGGAGTACTACGGGATTTATCTGGAAGGAGAGGACATTTTAAGACGATTCATCGGTCCGCCGCTGCGGGAATCCTTCCCGAAGTACGCGCATCTTCCGGAGGAACATGTCGAGGCTGCGGT
Organism: Clostridiales bacterium; assembly: GCA_021202015.1. Taxonomy (GTDB): domain Bacteria; phylum Bacillota; class Clostridia; order Lachnospirales; family Lachnospiraceae; genus Eubacterium_I. Next base: position 17,027 of record JAJQDV010000018.1, read on the forward strand.
CGTCCGCTATCGGGAGCGGTATAATCCGATCGGGGTATACGAGTGTGCGCTTTTCCCGGATGTGAGAGAGACGCTGCAGACGCTGCGGTACGCCGGGTTTATTCAGGCGCTGTCCTCTTCCAAACCGGAGGTTCGATGCCGTGACATCCTGGAGAAGTTTGGACTGACCGGATATCTGGATGAGGTAGTCGGCGCCAGTATGGATGGCCGGATCGATACCAAGATTCAGGTGCTCCACGAGACCTTCCGCCGTCTGGGAAGTGATTTCCGGAAGGAGGACGCCGTTCTGATCGGCGATACGAAATATGACGCGGACGGTGCGGCGCAGGCCGGCATCGATTGTATCGGGGTTTCGTATGGCTTCGGAACAAGGGAAGAACTGCTGGAGCATGGGGTGATCGCGGTTTATGACAGTCTGCCCGCGCTGGCGTCAGATCTGAAATAATAATAATTATAGTTAAAACGGCAGGGAAAGAGACAGATCATTGGAAATTCTCTATGATACAGGTGTGCTTTTTGTCCGGAGCATTTTTGTCATAGTTGATTCCGACAAGCAACAGATTATCTGTATATTTCTGCAGGGCGCCTTCATATCGCCTGTCCCGGATCTGCCGGATGGCGCCGTCCGCTGACTGATCATATTTCAGCTCAATCAGCAGCGCGGGCTTATCCGCATGCGGCGCAGGGATAAATGCAAGATCCGCAAATCCTTTCCCTGACGGGAGTTCACGAATGATCGTATAATCATTGCGCGCTGTATAGTAGGCCAGTGTAATCGCGCAGCTCAGAGAATTCTCATCATTGTACCGTAAAACAGAAACATTCAGGTCGTGAATCCTCTCCAGGGCGGTTTCCACTGCTGCACAGTCTCCGTTGATTGTCGCCTGCAGAAGGTTGTCGGATGCGGCGAGAGCGGTCTCAATCTCTCTCCAGCCATCTCCCTCCATGGCATTCTGAAAAGCTCCCGCGATCTCCAGATTGGGAATTGTGACCTGTCCTGTCTGGTCGTTATAGGCCAGATACCCAAGATGAATCAGCAGCGTCAGCACATCGTCCCGGCTTTTAATGGAGGTAATATCATTCTGAAACCTGGCGATCCTGATTTTTATCTTTTCGCCTCCGAGCATGGCTATGATCGAATCCTTTAATCCGTCAAAATTCATGCTGATATAGTGTTTCAGGGACTCATACGTCTCAGAGCCGGTCCAGTAATTCCGGAATCTTCTCCTCTTTACTGCGGACATGACGGAACTGGGACTGTACACAGATTCCGAATTGTCAAATGAATATCCGTCGTACCAGCGTTTCATTTCCTCGAAATCCATGTTGTTTTCCGCGCATAAATGCCGGACTTCCTTTTCTGTAAAACCGACATATTCGGAAAGCATATCCGGGTTTGTCATGGAATACTCCTCGAAATCAGTCAGCGCGGACTCGGTTCCGTATTTTTTGATCGGTAAAATCCCGGTCATATACGCGCCTGCGAGCGCCGACTTCATGGCCGGCCCGCCTTTGAAAAGTCCTCTTAAAAACTGAAGATAGGATTTTAACAGTGTTTCATCGTTTTTCGCTTCCCGAAACAGGGCATCCCACTCATCTATAATGATAAAGAACTTTTCCCCTGTTTTCCGACTGACACTCAGAATCGCGTTGGCGAGGATTGTCTCATCCGGCTTTACAAAATCAGGAAAAGCCTCCCGGATCTCTTCAACCACAGCAGTCTGAATGACAGAAACAACATCTGTGATGTCGTCCGACACAGAGATAAACCATGTAATATCCAGATAGAGTACATCAAATGCATTCAGATATCTCTGATAAGAAGGGCGTTGCGAAATCTCCAATCCGTCGAATAATTCTCCGGAGTCACAGCTTTTATCATAATATGCCGCCAGCATGGCTGCCGCGAAGGATTTCCCGAAGCGCCTGGGGCGGCTGAAGCAGGTCAGACTGCGGGCAGTATCGATGGTCTGGTTGATATGATCGATCAGACCGGTCTTGTCAACGTAAGTTCCGTTCTGAATCTGACGAAATGCCTCGTTTCCGCAATTGAGATACATGCCCATGTGTTGAACGCCTCCTGTTTCGTAGTTTTCCTTTTTCTATTTAGTTTAACATGTGGTGTTTGGGTACGCAAGGATCAATTGAATGTTTTCCCCTCGATATTTGACAGGACATAAAAATCGTTTATAATAAACTCACGAATCAATACCTCTGACCGATAAAGGAGGCAGCCGATGAAGATCGCAAGTATTCAATCAAAAGTAAGCGAATCGAAGGAGCGGACGCTGCTCCATATATGGGATTTGTTTGAAGCGTCCGTGCCGGACGACACAGATCTCGCGGTTCTCCCCGAGATGTTCCAGTGCCCGTATGAGACTGCTCTGTTTCCGGTTTACGCGGAGCCGGAGGGCGGCCCGACCTGGCGGTTCTGTTCGGAGCTCGCGAGGAAGCATCGGCTCTATCTCTCCGCCGGAACGATGCCGGAGCTGGCAGACGGAAAAGTTTACAACACTGCTTATGTCTTTGACCGGGAGGGCAGACAGATCGCGAAATACCGCAAGATGCATCTCTTTGACATTGATATAAAGGGCGGTCAGTATTTCAGGGAATCGGATACGCTGACGGCGGGAGATGAGATCGTTGTTTTTGATACGGAATTCGGGGAAATGGGGATCTGCATCTGCTATGATATGCGCTTCCCGGAGCTGTCCGGACGGATGGTGGACGCGGGCGCGAAGGTGATTCTCTGTCCGGCGGCTTTTAATATGACCACAGGGCCCCTGCACTGGGAACTGATGTTCCGGCAGAGAGCGGTGGACAATCAGGTGTTTACCATAGGGACTTCCACCGCGCAGGATCCGGGCGCTTCCTATCAGTCCTGGGGGCATTCCATAGTGGCCGATCCCTGGGGCAGGGTGCTGATGGAGATGGATGAGGGGGAGCAGGTCGCTGTCACGGAGATCGATCCGTGCGTTGTGGAGGAAGTGCGGGAGCAGCTGCCGCTGCTGAAACACCGGAGGCGGGATGTGTACTGAGACGAAAATGCTGCTTCTTGTGTATTTATGAGGTGGTTTCTTATCTCATGGAAAAATTCGTCCTCTGAAATGAAATGATGCTGTATTATGGACATACCATTATAAATATGATATGATAAACTCACTTCTTAAAAGAGTCTTATGTTGAATTCTGAATCGTACCTTCCTTTCTGCTCTTGAAAGGAAAAGTATAATGAAAAGTAAAAACAGTTTAAAAGATCTTACTTTGCTGGATCGGTTCCTGTTCGCTGAGGCGATGGATAATCCGCAGAACATGCGTATTTTGCTGGAGATTATTCTCGGGCAGGAAATTGCGCTGGAGTACATTCCGCAGACAGAGAAGGAGCAGAGGAGTTCGCCGAAGAATCGTTTTATCCGAATGGATGTGTGGGCGCAGGATGAGGAAAGTACGATTTATGACACTGAGGTTCAGCGGCAGAATACAAAGAATCTTCCTAAGCGCAGTCGATTTTATCAGGCGATGATTGACAGTAAACTGCTGGCTCCGGGAGTGATTGATTTTAATAATTTGAACCGGGTATTCATCATTATCATTATGCCGTTTGATTTATTTGGCGAAGGTCGGTACGTATACACCTTTTCCATGCAATGTGAGGAAGTTGAGGGACTTGGTCTCAATGACGGCGCGACACGTATTTTTCTGAATACGCACGGGAATAATGAGGATGAGATTACGCCGGAACTCAGAGAACTGCTTTATTATATGGAGCACACCAACGATTCAGAGTTTGAGATTTACAATGACAGGATTCGGCGTTTGCGTGACAATGTAAGAAATATTCAGGAAAGTGAAGAGATTGGGGTGAAATATATGCAATTGTGGGAAGAAAAGATCATGATGGAGCAGGAAGCGCGTGAAAAAGGAATGGCGGAAGGTCTTGCGCAGGGGATAGCGGAAGGACGAGCAGAAGGTCTTGCGCAGGGGATGGCGGAAGGACGAGCAGAAGGACGAGCAGAAGGACGAGCAGAAGGTATTCAGAAAGCCATCATTGATAATATCCGAACAATACAGGAGACTTTGAATATGACTCCTGAACAGGCAATGGATGCGTTGAAAATACCTGACGCAGATCAGAAAAGGTATCTGGAGATCCTGTAAATATTTTCTGACAAAATAAAGAAAATGACAAAATATTCAAATAATCTGACAATTTGGTAAATATTCGTTCTTTACAAATGATAAAATACCGTGTATAGTAGTTTCAGCAAGTCAAAGGAGACTGTTCTCGTGGGAATAGTCTCTTTTTTCTATGAAAGACAATTACAGCTTATGCAGAGCAGCAATCGTCTTTCATAGAGGTTGGCGCGCTGCGACAGCAGCGCATGGAAGTATACTAAGAAAGGAATCATACAGTATGGGAAGCTTACAGATGAATGGGAATGAGAGCAGCGCCCGGCTCGCGGGGCTGTACGATCCCCGGTTTGAACATGACAACTGCGGTATCGGCGCCGTGGTGAATATCAAAGGCGTCAAGACCCGTCAGACGGTGGAGAACGCGCTCCGGATCGTCGAGAACTTAAAACACCGCGCCGGCAAGGACGCGGATGGGAAGACCGGCGACGGCGTCGGCATCATGCTGCAGATCTCACATAAGTTTTTCAGCAGGGTGATGGCGCAGCAGGGCGTTGACCTGGGCGGCGAGAGGGATTACGGCATCGGCATGTTCTTCTTCCCCCAGGATGAGTTAAAGCGCAATCAGGCGAAAAAGATGTTTGAGGTTATCGTGGATAGGGAGAGGCTGGAGCTTTTAGCCTGGAGAGAGGTGCCGATCCATTCCGAGGTCATTGGGCAGAAAGCACTGGACTGCATGCCTTATATTATGCAGGCGTTTATCCGGCGGCCGGAGGGCGTACAAAAAGGACTCGATTTCGACCGGAAGCTGTATGTGGCGCGGCGCATTTTCGAGCAGTCGAACGACGATACATACGTGGTGTCCCTGTCGAGCAGGACGATCGTATATAAGGGAATGTTTCTTGTGAACGAGCTGCGGCTCTTTTTCGACGATCTGCAGGATGAGGATTACGAATCGGCGATCGCTTCCGTGCATTCCCGGTTTTCGACCAACACGAATCCGAGCTGGGAGCGTGCGCATCCGAACCGCTTTATCGTCCACAACGGCGAGATCAATACGATCCGCGGCAATTCGGACAAGATGCTGGCCCGCGAGGAGACGATGGAGTCCGAGCATCTGGAGAATCAGCTCTCAAAGATTCTGCCTGTGGTGAATATCGCGGGATCCGACTCCGCCATGCTGGACAATACGCTGGAATTTCTCGTGATGAGCGGCATGGATCTGCCTCTGGCCGTGATGATCACGATCCCGGAGCCCTGGGAAAACAATCACATCATGTCGCAGAAGAAAAAGGATTTTTACCAGTATTACGCGACGATGATGGAGCCCTGGGACGGACCGGCGTCGATCGTATTTTCCGACGGAGATATCATGGGGGCGGTGCTGGACCGGAACGGCCTGCGTCCTTCCCGTTACTATATTACAGACGATGATTACCTGATCCTGTCCTCCGAGGTGGGCGTGCTGGATATTGATCCGACTCATATCGTGGCGAAGGACCGGCTGCGCCCGGGCAAGATGCTCCTGGTGGATACGGTAAAGGGACGGGTGATCGACGATGAGGAGCTGAAGGAGAGCTATGCCGGGAAGCAGCCTTACGGGCAGTGGATCGACGAGTATATGCTGGAGCTGGGCGATTTAAAGATTCCGAACGAGCGGGTGCCCCGCTATACGGGCGAGGATTTAAGCCGCATGCAGAAGGCTTTCGGCTATTCCTACGAGTCGGTGAAAAATATCATGCTTCCCATGGCGCGGGACGCGGAGGAGCCGACGGCCGCCATGGGCATTGATATCCCGCTGGCGGTGCTGTCCGACGATCACCAGCCGCTGTTTAACTACTTTAAACAGCTGTTCGCGCAGGTGACGAACCCGCCCATCGACGCGATCCGCGAGGAGATTGTGACATCCACCACAACCTATGTCGGCGAAGACGGCAATATCCTGGAGGAGCAGCCGACGAACTGTCAGGTGCTGAAGATCCGCAATCCGATCCTGACGAACACGGATCTGATGAAGATCAAAAACATGGACCGCGACGGCTTCAAGGTCAGCGTGATCTCCATGATCTATTATAAAAACACGAGCCTGGAAAAGGCGATCGACCGTCTGTTTGTCGAGGCGGACCGTGCGTACCGGGAAGGCGCGAACATCCTGATCCTGTCCGACCGGGGCGTGGACGAGTACCATGTGTCCATTCCGTCCCTGCTGGCGGTATCCGCCCTGCAGCAGCATCTGGTGCAGACGAAGAAGCGGACGGCGGTCGCACTGATCCTGGAGAGCGGCGAACCCAGGGAGGTGCATCATTTCGCCACGCTGCTCGGTTACGGCGCCTGCGCGATCAACCCGTATCTGGCGCAGGATACGATCAAGCAGCTGATCGACGACCATATGCTGGATAAAGATTACTACGCGGCCATCGACGATTACAATTACGCCGTGATGCACGGGATCGTAAAGATCGCTTCCAAGATGGGGATCTCCACCCTGCAGTCCTACGAGGGTTCGAAGATCTTCGAGGCGATCGGCATCGATAAATCGGTCATCGACAAATATTTTACCCAGACGGTCAGCCGGATCGGCGGGATCACGATGAAGGATATCGAGAGGGATGTGGATGTGCTGCACTCCAAGGCATATGATCCCCTCGGACTGGGCACGGAGAAAACGCTCGACAGCGTGGGAAGGCACAAGATGCGCAGCGGTGCGCAGGAGCACCTGTACAACCCGCAGACGATCCATCTGCTGCAGCAGTCCACGCGGCGCGGCGATTATGCATTGTTTAAACAGTATACAGACCTGATCGACGATGAGAACAGTGTGATGAACATCCGAGGAACGTTTGATTTCGTCTATCCGAAGAAGGGCGTGCCGATCGAGGAGGTCGAGAGCGTCGATTCCATCGTGACCCGCTTCAAGACCGGCGCCATGTCCTATGGCTCCATCTCCCAGGAGGCGCACGAGTGCCTGGCTGTCGCCATGAACACGATTCACGGGAAGTCGAATTCCGGCGAGGGCGGCGAGAGCCTGGAGCGGCTGGACAGCAACCGCTGTTCCGCGATCAAGCAGGTGGCGTCCGGACGGTTCGGTGTGACGAGCCGTTACCTCGTGAGCGCGCAGGAGATTCAGATCAAAATGGCGCAGGGCGCGAAGCCCGGTGAGGGCGGGCATCTTCCGGGGAAGAAGGTCTATCCCTGGATCGCGAAGACCCGTATGTCTACGCCGGGGGTATCGCTGATCTCACCGCCGCCGCACCATGACATTTACTCGATCGAGGATCTGGAGCAGCTGATCTTCGATCTGAAGAACGCAAATAAAAACGCACGCATTTCCGTTAAGCTTGTATCGGAGGCCGGCGTCGGCACGGTTGCGGCCGGTGTGGCGAAGGCGGGCGCGCAGGTTATCCTGATTTCCGGCTATGACGGCGGCAGCGGCGCGGCTCCCCAGAGCTCCATCCACAACGCGGGCCTGCCGTGGGAGCTCGGGCTGGCCGAGACGCACCAGACCCTGATCATGAACGGGCTGCGGAACAAGGTCCGCATCGAGACGGACGGGAAGCTGATGAGCGGCCGGGACGTCGCGATCGCGGCGATGCTCGGCGCGGAGGAGTTCGGCTTTGCGACGGCTCCGCTCGTGACGATGGGCTGCGTGATGATGCGCGTCTGCAACCTGGACACCTGTCCGGTGGGCGTCGCGACGCAAAATCCGGAGCTGCGGAAGCGTTTCTCCGGAAAACCGGAATATGTGATCAACTTTATGCGGTTTATCGCCGAGGAGCTGCGCGAACACATGGCAAAGCTCGGCGTACGCACGGTCGATGAGCTGGTGGGCCGCAGCGACCTGTTAAAGGTGCGCGACAACCTGACCGGGCACGCGGCAAAGCTGGATCTGACGAATATGCTGCGCAATCCGTTCGCGGGGCCGAAAGACAAGGTAATTTTTGACCCGAAGAAGGTCTATGATTTTGAACTGAATAAATCTGCCGACGAGAGGATCCTGTTAAAGCAGATGGGCGCGGCTCTGGAGCAGAAGCAGAAGCGGAGCATTGACATCAACGTTTCCAATACGAACCGTTCCTTCGGAACGATCTTCGGCGCGGAGATCACACGCAGGTACCGGGATACGCTGGAGGACGATACCTATATCGTAAAATGCACCGGCGCGGGTGGCCAGAGCTTCGGCGCGTTCATCCCGAAGGGACTGACCCTGGAGCTGGTCGGCGACAGCAACGATTACTTCGGAAAGGGACTTTCCGGCGGCCGGCTGATCGTCTATCCGCCGAAGGGCGTCCGTTTCAAACAGGATGAGAACATTGTCATCGGCAACGTGGCGCTGTACGGGGCGACGAGCGGCAAGGCGTTTATTAACGGCGTTGCCGGAGAGCGCTTCTGCGTCCGCAACTCAGGCGCGATCGCCGTCGTCGAGGGTGTGGGCGACCACGGCTGCGAGTATATGACCGGCGGCCGGGTGGTAGTCCTGGGCAAAACCGGCAAGAATTTCGCGGCCGGCATGAGCGGCGGCGTGGCCTATGTGCTGGATGAGGACAATGACCTCTACACCAGGACGAACAAACAGATGGTCTTCTCGGAAAACCTGACGAATAAATACGATGTACTCGAGTTAAAGAGCCTGATTCAGGAGCATGTGACGCTGACGAATTCGGAGAAAGGGAAGGAGATCCTGGACAATTTTGGCGAGTATCTGCCTAAGTTTAAAAAGGTCATCCCCTATGATTACTACCACATGCAGACGGCCATCGTCCAGATGGAGGAGAAGGGCTATAACGTGGAACAGGCGCAGATCGAAGCGTTCTATTCTAAATTTGAGAATTAAGGAGGGGAGATCAGATGGGAAAACCTACAGGATTTTTGGATTATGACCGGGAAGTGAGCAGGGATATCGACCCGAAAGAACGAATTAAAAATTACAATGAATTTCATGTATATCTCTCCAAAGAGCGGCAGCAGCTGCAGGGCGCACGCTGTATGGAGTGCGGCGTGCCGTTCTGTCAGTCCGGCATGACGCTGATGGGCATGGCCAGCGGCTGCCCGCTTCACAATCTCGTACCGGAGTGGAACGACCTGGTTTATCACGGCAACTGGGATCAGGCTTATGAACGCCTGATCAAGACGAACAATTTCCCGGAGTTTACCTCCCGCGTCTGCCCGGCGCTCTGTGAGAAGGCCTGTACCTGCGGGCTGCACGATGAGCCCGTGTCGGTTCGTGAGAATGAGCGCGGCGTGATCGAGAATGCTTACGAGAACGGTTACGCGGCCGCGCATCCGCCGAAGACGCGTACCGGCAAGAAGGTAGCGGTCGTCGGTTCCGGTCCGTCCGGCCTGGCGACGGCCGATCAGCTCAACAAACGCGGCCATCTTGTGACGGTCTATGAGAGAGACGACCGGGTCGGCGGCCTCCTGATGTACGGCATTCCGAATATGAAGCTGGAGAAGCAGGTCATCGATCGGAAGATCAACATCATGAAGGAGGAGGGAATCACCTTCCTGACCGGCGTGAATGTCGGAAAGGACGTAAAGGCGGCGGAGCTTCTGAAGGATTATGACGCCGTTGTGCTCGCCTGCGGCGCGAAGAATCCGCGCGATATCAACGCGGCGGGCCGGGACGCGAAGGGGATTTACTTTGCGGTGGATTTTCTCGCGCAGACGACGAAGAGCCTGCTCGACTCCGGATTGAAGGACAGGAAATATGTCTCCGCGAAGGGGAAGCATGTCGTCATTATCGGCGGCGGCGACACCGGGAACGACTGTGTGGGCACCTCGATCCGCCAGGGCGCGAAGAGCGTGACCCAGCTCGAGATGATGCCGAAGCCGCCCGATGAGAGAGCGGAGAACAACCCCTGGCCGGAATGGCCGAAGATCTGCAAGACCGATTACGGCCAGGAGGAAGCCATCGCGCTGTTCGGGCATGACCCGCGTATTTATACCACGACGGTGAAGGAGTTTCTGAAGGATAAAAACGGAAATCTGAAGGGTCTCGTCACCGTGCAGCTTGAGAGCAAAAAGGATGAAAAAACCGGCCGTTTCATGATGGTTCCCGTCGAGGGAACGGAAAAGAAAATGGACGCGGATCTCGTCCTCATCGCGGCCGGATTTCTCGGCACGGAGAGCTATATCGCGGACGATTTCGGCGTGAAACTGAATGCCAGGACCAATGTGGATACAGAGCAGAATTCCTATAAGACCAACGTGAAGAAGGTGTTCACGGCCGGCGATATGCATCGCGGCCAGTCCCTCGTCGTGTGGGCGATCCGCGAGGGCCGCGAGGCGGCCAAGCAGGTGGACGAGGCGCTGATGGGATACAGTTATCTGTCGGTACAGTAAAATAATCTGTAATACAATAGTGATAAAATACAGGAAGCTTATCGTTCCCGGTTTTGAAATGCCGGGATCGTAAGCTTCCTTTTTTGCGCAGATGGGTTTTCCGCCTTGATTAATCATATCCTTTGTGTTAGAATAGCATCCACAATTGAGGGCAGATGATTTCACAGATGTAAGATTTTGTATGAGTTTCTGAAGGAGTTTTGCATATGTCAGATATTGAGAAAAAGAAAAAGACTAAGACTAAGATAGATCAGAATAATGAGGAACTTTCCGATAATAATATAGAAGATACTGAGCAAATGCCGGGTACCGATACGGACCCGGCAGAGGACGCCGCGCCGGAACCGGAGAAGAGTTCCGTATCAGAATCGTCCGAATCGGAGGATGCAGATTCGGATTTTGTGATTTTCACGGATTCGGATGACACGTCGTCCGAGGAGCAGGATACATCCCCGGAGGCGGGAGAGGACACATCCCCGAAAGCGGAAGAGGGCGCATCCCCGGAAGCAGGAGCGGATGTTTCCCCGGATGCGGAGCAGGAACTGTCGGCGGAGCCGGAGAAGGAACCCGATATTCTTGATGATCTGGAGTTTATATCCGCCGAGTCCGTGCGCGACACATCCAAAATGGCGGAGGGAACCGTCATTCAGGACGAGGGGGTTTCCAGAAAGAAGACGAAGCGCAGGAGTGTGGATGCCGGTGCGGCGAAGAAGGAGAAGGTCCAGAAGGCCGCGAAGAAAAATCTGCATGTGATCGTGATCGTTGTGATCGTGGTCATTGTCGCGGTCTGTGTGCTCACCTGGGCGCTGAGGCAGAGGGCTTCGAAGAACGCGGAGGCGAATAAGGAGCAGCCGGTTTCTTCCCAGGAGTATGAGACGGACGCCTATGAGGAGATCAACGAGTTGATTTCCTCTTACTACGCCTGCTATGCCGCCGGTGATACGGATGGGATTGTTCAGTACGCCTATCCGATGTCCGATACGGAAAAATCCTACATTCAGATGTACAGCGCCTATGTGGACAGCTATGAGAATGTCGTATGCTATACGAAGACGGGGGCGGATGATTCCTCCTGGATCGTATCAGCCGCCTTTGATGTGAAGTTTACGGACGTGGAGACCGCAGCGCCGGGGATGGATTTCTTTTATGTGCGAACCAGCGAGAGCGGGACGGTTTATATTGATAATATCTACAGCCCGTTTAACCTGCTGTATCAGGAGAATGCGCTGGACCAGGAGATTGTGCAGCTGATCCAGACCTACGAGGCCAGTGACGACGTGATCGCGCTGCAGGCCGGCGTGCAGACAAATTATGAGCAGGCGCTGGAGCAGGATGAAGCGCTGCGGACGCTCGTGGAGGGGACGCTGGCGGACGCCGTCAGCGCATGGCAGTCTGAGTATGAGGCCGCGCAGCAGCAGAAAGCGGAGGAGGCCGCGCAGCAGGTGGAGGAAGAAACCGCTGCGGAGGAGCAGGCTGCAGCAGAGGCGGAGGCCGAGGCACAGGCGGCCGCTGAGGCAGAGGCGGAGGCGGCAGCTTCCGATACGACCGAGACAGAGAACAAGGCCTGGGTATATGTGACGGAAACGGTATATATCCGCGAGTCGCCGGATGAATCCTCCGCAGTGATTTCCTCCGCGACGGCCGGATCCCAGATCCGCCAGCTTGCCGTCACCGCCAACGGCTGGTCGAAAGTAAAGGACGGCGATCAGGTCGGTTATATCAAATCCGAATATATTTCAACGGAGGAGACGACCGCGGCGTCTTCAGCGGCCACCCTCACGGAGGGGACGACGATCCGGCTGACGGCTTCGGTCAATATCCGCTCCTCCATGAGCGAGAGCTCGGAACGCGTCGGCCTGGCCTATTCCGGGGAGACCGTGACCGTGGTCATGAGTTACAGCGAGGGCTGGACGAAGGTGACGTGGAACGGAAAGACCGGATACATACGGACCGACATTCTGGCAGGGATGTAGGGACTGGCATTCGTTTTATTCGAAACAAAATACCGGGCGCGGATTGAAACAACATAAGATGGCGAAGTCAGGGAGCAGTTATCGCTGTTCCCTGTTCTGTGACGGAGGAAAATATCATGGGGGATGCGGAAAACGCCCGGCGCGGGACGCGGATCAATAAATTCTTAAGCGAAGCCGGCGTCTGTTCCAGACGCGAGGCCGACCGCGAGGTGGCGGCCGGAAATGTCACGATTGAAGGGCGCACGGCTGTTCCGGGAGACCGCGTTGACCCGGGGATGACGGTTCTGTTTCACGGAAAGCCGGTGACAGCGGAGACGGAGGAGATCCTGATCGCCTTTCACAAGCCGGTCGGCATCGTCTGTACGGCCGAGAAGCGGGAGCGGAACAATATCATCAATTATATCCGTTATCCGAAACGGATCTATCCCGTCGGCCGTCTGGATAAGGACTCGGAGGGACTGATCCTTCTGACCAATCAGGGGGATCTGGTCAACCGGATCATGCGAGCCGGAAATTACCACGAAAAGGAATACGAGGTCACGGTGAACCGGGATCTGACGGAGGCTTTTCTGGACGGGATGCGCGGCGGTGTTTATCTGCCCGATCTGAATGTTACGACCCGGGCGTGTACGGTTCGGAAAACGGGAAGGAGAACATTTACCGTGATCCTGACACAGGGGTATAACCGTCAGATTCGCCGGATGTGCGAGGTGTTTGGTTACCGGGTCGTAAGGCTGGTGCGGGTGAGGATTCTGAATATCTGTCTGAATGATCTTGAGGAGGGAACTTATCGCAATCTGACCCCGAAGGAAAAGAAGGAACTGTTTCAGAGAATTGAGCGCTCTTACAGCGCGCCCCGCGGGCATCGGGATTTCTGATTTGGCTTGCGCCCGGCGCATAAAGTGTGCAGGTTCCCCGTGAATAAGAGTTTATTCTCATTCTGGAAAAACGGAGTTATATATGGAAGAAAAAAGCAGATATGAAGAACTGAAAAAAACGATCGATTACCACATGGACCGCTACTACAACGAGGACGCTCCCGAGATCAGCGATTATGCGTACGATCAGCTGATGCTGGAGCTGAAGGAGATCGAGCGGCGGCACCCGGACTGGGTAACCCCGGATTCCCCGACGCAGAAGGTCGGCGGCAGTACGAAGCGCGAGGCCGGCGTAGAGGTGACGCACCACGTTCCTATGCTCAGTATTCAGGATGTGTTTACCATGGACGAGGTGGCTGTCTGGGTGGAGGATGTGCGCCGTGTGCACCCGGACGCCCGTTTCTGCGTGGAGGAGAAGATCGACGGGCTCAGCATGAGCCTGCGCTATCAGGACGGGAGGCTCATCCTGGCGGAGACCAGGGGCGACGGGCTGGTCGGTGAGGACGTGACGCAGAACGCGCGGGTGATCCCGGACGTGAAAAATAAGATCGACATCCCCGGATATGTGGAGCTTCGCGGGGAGGTTTATATGTCCCATCAGGATTTTGACCGCTTCAACGAAGAGCAGGAGGCTGCGGGGAAAAAAACGGCGGCCAATCCGCGGAATCTGGCAGCCGGAACACTGCGTCAGCTGGACTCCGGCATTGTAAAAAAACGGGGACTTAGGATGTTTGTATTTAATGTGCAGGACGCCTACGACAACGGCACGAAACAGACACATATTAACGACACGACGACCAGAGAACATGTTCAGCGCATATCCGGACAGCCGGTGGACCTGATGAGCTCGCACGCCGCCGCGCTCGATGTGCTGCGGGAGTCCGGCGTGATCACCGTGCCTCATACGCTCTGCACAACGCCGGAGGAGGTTCTGGCTGCGATCGACGCGATCGGGGAGTCGAGAGGGGAGCTCTGCCACGATATCGACGGGGCGGTCGTGAAGATCGATCAGATCGCGTACCGGTCGGATTTCCCGGCGGGAAGCAAATATTCCGCCGGCCATATCGCCTACAAGTATCCGCCGGAGGAGAAGGAGGTCGTGATCGATCAGATCGAGGTCAATGTCGGCCGCACCGGAAAGATGACCTTCCGGGCGATCTTTCGCGAGCCGGTCCGGCTGTGCGGGACGAATGTGCAGAAGGCGACGCTTCACAATGCGGATTTTATTCAGATGATGGGTGTCGCGGAGGGCTGTACCGCCGTCTGCAGAAAGCAGGGAGAGATCATTCCGGCGATCGTCGGCGTGACAAAAAAGGCGGAGAATGAATACGAGCCGCCGACCGTCTGTCCGGTCTGCGCATCTCCTCTCGTGCGGGAGGAGGATACCAGCGATATTTATTGCGTGAATCCTTCCTGCCCGGCGCAGCTGAAACGCACGCTCGCTTATTTTGCCGGCAAGGATGCCATGGACATTAAAAATTTCGGCACGCGGTATGTGGAGAGTCTTGTCGAGCAGGGATATCTTAAAAATATTGCGGATATTTACCGCCTGTATCAATATCGCGATGAGCTGATCGAAAAGGGCATTCTCGGCAAGGAAAAAAACACGGACCGGATTCTGGACTCCATTGAAACCTCAAAACAGAATGAGCCCGACCGTCTGCTGACCGGGTTTGCGATCCGGAATGTCGGACGCATTTCGGCGCGGCAGATCATGAGGCATTACCGCAGTATCCGGGATCTGGCGCAGGCGGACGCCGAAGAACTGATGCAGCTTCCGGATGTGGGGGAGGTCACGGCTCACGCGATCCGTACATTTTTCGCAGATGCCCGCAATATGGAGCTGCTGCGGCAGCTGGAGGAGATGGGCGTCCGGACCGCGTCTTCGGCGCCTGAGCCTGAGCTAAGTGCGGAGGATTTGCCGCTTGCCGGCCTGACAATCGTCGTCACCGGAACGCTTTCGCGGTTCGGACGGAAGGAAATCGCGGAATTTATTGAGAATCACGGTGGGAAATATACCGGGAGCGTGAGCAAAAAAACCGATTATCTCGTTGCGGGGGAGAATGCCGGATCCAAGATGGAGAAAGCGAAAAGTCTCGGCGTCCCTGTGATAACCGAGGAGAAGCTGCTGCAGATGACAGAAAAAGGGAGTTTTCAAACCGCGTAATCTTTGCTATACTGTAGTCAGTGATTTTTGAAAGGATATGAATCCGATCGGGAAATCTGTCGTGGTTGACCGGACGGAAACACAGGGAGGAGTATATGAGCCGGAGAGATGTCAGGGAAGAGATATTTAAGCTCCTGTTTCTGATAGAGTTCCATGCGAAAGAGGATGTGGACGGACAGCTGTCTTTTGGTATCGCGAATCTGCATGCGGACGAGAAGGATACCGCATATATCGAGCGAAAGATCCGGGATATCTGTCAGCATCTGGATGAGATCGACACCCTGATCAATGCTCATGCCGAGAGGTGGAAGACCAGCCGTATGGCGAAGGCGGAGCTGGCGATCATCCGTCTGGCGGTTTATGAGATGAAATATGAGAAAGAGATTCCGGTGTCCGTCGCGATCAATGAGGCCGTGGAGCTGGCGAAGATATACGGCGCGGACCATGGTCCCGGCTTTGTGAACGGAATCCTGGCGAAGCTGGTATGAAGGGCAGTGTCTATACCGTCGGGCAGGTCAACGCCTACATTAAAAATATGTTCGACCAGGATTTTATGATGAACCATCTCTCTGTGAGCGGCGAGGTTTCGAACTGCAAATATCACTCCTCCGGACATATTTACTTTACGTTAAAGGATTCGACGGGTGTACTCTCCGCTGTCATGTTTGCCGGTTCAAGGCGGACGGGACTTTCTTTCCCCATGAAAGCGGGGGACAAGGTCGTCGTTCTCGGATCTGTCCGCGTCTATGAGCGGGACGGGAGATATCAGCTCTACGCGGAGCAGATTCTCCTGCAGGGTTCCGGCCTGCTTTGGCAGCAATACGAGGCGCTGAAGGCACAGCTCGAGGAGATGGGGATGTTTTCCCCGGAGTACAAGCAGCCGATCCCTAAGTACGCGTCCCGCATCGGAGTGGTGACGGCGCCCACAGGAGCCGCGGTGCAGGATATCCGCAATATTTCCCGTCGGCGGAATCCGTTTGTGCAGCTGATTCTCTATCCGGCGCAGGTACAGGGCGAGGGCGCTGCGGCGTCCGTTGTGAACGGGATTCACGCGCTGGAGCAGCGGGACGTGGATGTGATCATCGTGGGGCGCGGCGGAGGCTCGATTGAGGATCTCCGGGCGTTTAACGAGGAGATTGTGGCGCGCGCGATTTTTGACTGCCCGATACCGATCATATCCGCGGTAGGGCATGAGACGGACACCACGATCTCGGATTTTGTGGCGGATCTGCGGGCGCCGACGCCATCCGCGGCCGCTGAGCTGGCCGTGTTTGACATCCGGCGTCTTCTGGAGGATATCGATGCGCGGCGTCTGTCTCTGAACCGCCTGATGAGTGACCGGCTGGAGCAGGGGGAGAGCCGGATCCGGCAGTATGAATTAAGGCTTCAGGCGCAAAATCCGCGAAACAAACTGATGGAGCACCGGCAGAGGTCGGCGGACCTGCAGGAGCGGATGCAGCGTCGGATTGAACAGTTCCTGACGGAGAAGAGGCATCGTCTGCAGCTTTACGCTGCTTCACTGGATACCAATTCTCCCCTGAAAAAGCTGGAGGGCGGATACGCGTATCTGACAGGAACAGACGGACGCCGCGTCACGGGTACGACGGGCCTGCGGGAGGGCGACCGGATCCGCGGATATATGCTGGACGGAAGCTTCCGGGCGATTGTGGAGGAAGTTCATGCAGAGGGACTGCCGCATGAGAAGGAGACGGGAACGATCAGATCGGAATGAAAGGAGATATTATGCCGGAACTTAAAGCAGATACAGAGAAGAATCAGGCTCCGACGGCAACGCCGGACGGGAAACCGCCGGAGGATCGTGAACGTCCCTTAGAGGAGCTTTTTGACGATCTTGACGGAATTCTCTCGGCCATGGGCGACCGCGAGGTCACTCTCGAGGACGCCTTTTCTCTCTATGAGAAGGGCATGAAAAAGATTCGACAGTGTAATGAAAAGCTGGATCTGGTGGAGAAAAAGATGCTGGTGATCGCGCAGGACGGGACGGAGGAGATATTCTCTTAACCACGGAGACTTCTGGTGGCGTTGAGGCAGCCTGCTTCGGGAGCAGAGGACTGTCTGACCGCTGAAAAAACGGAGATATTTTATGAATATAAAGGAACAGATTGCGATACGTACTGCCGGGGTGGAGGAAATCCTTGCGAAGTATCTACCGGAGGAGACCGGTTTCCAGAAGACGGTGATCGAGGCGATGAACTACAGTTTTCTGGCGGGCGGCAAGCGTCTGCGGCCGATGCTGATGCAGGAGACCTGTCGGCTTTTCGGAGGCTGTGACCATGCGGTGGAGCCGTTTATGGCGGCGATCGAGATGATCCACACGTACTCGCTGATTCACGATGATCTGCCCGCGATGGATGACGACGACTATCGCCGCGGGCGGAAGACGACGCATGTGGTTTACGGGGAGGCGATGGGGATCCTCGCGGGGGACGGACTGCTGAACCTGGCGTACGAAACGGCTCTGACGGCGCTCGAATCCGAACCGCACAATCCGGGCGTGCCGGAGGCTCTTAGGATTCTGGCTCGGAATGCCGGGATCTACGGGATGCTTGGCGGACAGGTGGCGGATGTGGAGTCGGAGGGCCTGCCCGTTTCGCGGGAGAAGCTGGATTTTATTTATGCGCTGAAGACCGGGGCGCTGATCGAGTCGGCCATGCGGATCGGAGCGGTGCTCGGCGGGGCGGATGATGAGCAGCAGGGACTGGTCTCTCAGGCCGCGAAGGACGTCGGTCTGGCTTTCCAGATCCGGGATGATATCCTGGATGTCGCCGGCGATCAGCGGACGACAGGGAAACCGACAGGCAGCGATGAGAAGAACCATAAAACGACTTATGTGACGATCCGCGGCCTGGCGGCTGCCGAAGAAGATGTGGAACGGATTTCGGAACATGCGGTCGGGATTTTGCGCGCGCTGCCCATCCGGAATGATTTTCTGATTGAATTGATAAGGTTTCTTACCAGAAGAGAAAAGTAACAGGAATGTGATGAATGGAGTTTTACAGAGTGTTATGGAGGGGATATGTCTGTTCTGGATCTGATCAATGGGGAAAATGATATAAAAAACATACCGCAGGAGGACCTGCCGCAGCTGGCGGCGGAGATCCGGGATTTTCTGCTGGAGCACGTCTCGAAGACGGGGGGACATCTGGCGTCCAATCTGGGCGCGGTAGAACTCACCATGGCGCTGCACCTGATCCTGGATTTTCCGATGGACAAGCTGATCTGGGATGTGGGGCATCAGTCCTACACGCACAAAATACTGACCGGCCGCAAGAATGATTTTGATCATCTCAGGCAGATGGGAGGGATCAGCGGGTTTCCGAAGCGGTCGGAGAGCGCGTGCGACTGCTTTGACACCGGGCACAGCTCCACCTCGATCTCCGCCGGACTCGGTTTCGCGAAGGCGAGAGATCTCCAGGGGGAGTTTTACAGTGTGGTTTCCGTTCTCGGGGACGGGGCGCTGACCGGCGGACTGGCTTTTGAGGCGCTGAACAACGCTTCCAATCTCAATACGAATTTTATCATTGTACTGAATGACAACCGGATGTCCATATCCGAGAATGTCGGCGGAGTCTCGAGGCATCTGGCGTCTATCCGGATGTCGGACGCGTATCAGGAGTTTAAGAGTGATGTGCACAGTTCGCTGGACCGTCTGCCTTACGGGGAACGTGTGGTGCGAAGGATGAATAAGGCG
This sequence comes from Clostridiales bacterium, assembly GCA_021202015.1. Classification (GTDB taxonomy): domain Bacteria; phylum Bacillota; class Clostridia; order Lachnospirales; family Lachnospiraceae; genus Eubacterium_I. The sequence goes on from JAJQDV010000018.1 coordinate 36,227, forward strand.
AAGAGCAGTTTGAAACAGCTCCTGATTCCGGGGATGCTTTTTGAAAATATGGGGATTACCTATCTCGGGCCGGTCAACGGACACAATTTATCGGACACGGTACACATCCTTCGGGAAGCGAAAAAGGTCAACGGCGCGGTGATCGTCCATGTGCAGACAGATAAGGGAAGAGGTTATCTTCCCGCGGAACTTCGGCCGAATCGTTTTCACGGAATCGGACCGTTTGACAGGAAGACCGGGTACCCGCTGGAGGCGAAGAAAAAGCCGAATTACACGGACGTCTTTTCCGCCGTGATCTGCAAGATCGCTGAGAAAAATGAACGTATCGTCGCGGTGACGGCAGCCATGACGGACGGAACGGGGCTTCGCCGCTTCCGAAAAAAATATCCGAGCCGGTTTTTCGATGTCGGCATCGCGGAAGGACACGCGGTGACGTTCGCGGCGGGCATGGCCGCTGCCGGGCTACATCCTGTATTCGTTGTCTATTCCTCGTTTCTGCAGAGAGGGTTTGACGAGCTGGTTCACGATGTCTGTATCCAGAATCTGCCGGTGACGTTCGCGATCGACCGGGCGGGGCTGGTCGGGGCCGACGGAGAGACCCATCAGGGGATTCTGGATCTGTCCTATCTGTCCATGATCCCCAATATGACCGTTATGGCGCCGAAAAACAAATGGGAGCTGGCCTATATGCTCTGGTTCTGCTCCCGGTTCGAGGCTCCGGCCGCGATCCGCTATCCGCGGGGAAAGGCTTTTGACGGGCTGAAGGAATTCCGCGCGCCCATCGAGTACGGAAAGAGCGAGTGGATATTTGAGGAACGGCAGATCGTTCTTTTTGCCGTGGGAAGTATGGTGGAAACCGCGCTGGACGTCAGGGAACGGCTGCATGCGCAGGGATACGGCTGTTCTCTGGTCAATGTCCGTTTTGTCAAGCCGATCGACCGGGAGGCGCTTCAGAAGGCGCTGGGAGACCATTCGCTCCTTGTGACAATGGAGGAGAATATACTGCTGGGCGGATACGGGGACGCGGTCGGCGCGTATCTTGGCTCCGTCGACGCCGACATCCGCCTGCTTCGCTTCGGCATTGACGACCGGTTTATTCCGCATGGGTCCGTACCGCAGCTTCACGAAATGGCAGGGCTGGACGCGAAGCACATTGCGGAGATGATCCTGGAGCAGTTCGGGACTGAACAGAATCCCACTGCACAGGCGCGAGGAGACGCATAAATGAAGAAGGAACGGCTGGATGTTCTTCTTGTAAAAAGAAACCTGGCGCCTTCCAGGGAGAAGGCAAAAGCGATGATCATGGCGGGCAGCGTCTTTGTGGACGGCCAGCGGGAGGACAAGGCGGGGACTTCTTTTGAGGAGAGCGCGAGGATCGAGTTCCGCGGCAGCGCCCTGAAATATGTCAGCCGCGGCGGCCTGAAGCTGGAGAAGGCCATGGAGCGGTTCGGCCTGGATCTGACCGGACTCGTCTGCATGGACATCGGCGCCTCGACCGGCGGTTTTACCGACTGCATGCTGCAGAACGGCGCTCGGAAGGTCTATGCCGTGGACGTCGGCTATGGGCAGTTCGCCTGGAAGCTGCGGCAGGACGCGCGGGTGGTCTGTATGGAAAAGAGGAATATCCGCTATGTAAAACCGGCTGATATCGGCGAGAAGCTGGATTTCGCCTCCGTGGACGTCTCCTTTATCTCTCTGACGAAGGTGCTCGGGCCGGCGGCGGAGCTTTTAAAGGACGGGGCGCAGATGGTCTGCCTGATCAAACCGCAGTTTGAGGCCGGCAGGGAGAAGGTCGGGAAAAAGGGCGTGGTCCGCGACCCGAAGGTACACTGCGAAGTTCTGGAACGGATCCTTTCCTTTGCCCGTGAGGCCGGATTTTCAGTTCTGCATCTGGATTATTCCCCGGTCAAGGGACCGGAGGGGAATATCGAGTATCTGATCCATATAAAAAAGGATTTTTTCCTGCCTGAGACAGGAAAAGATACGGAAAACCTGCAGGAGGCGCAGATCGACGCGGCGGCCGTGGTGGAGGCGGCGCACGCAGATCTCGATTAGGATATGAAACAATTCTTTATCATAACGAATGAACACAGGGACAGAGATCTGTCCGTCACCCATTCCGTTCAGGACTATATTGAGGCAAAGGGCGGAAAGAGCAGCTTCTATGTGAGCAATAAGTCGGAATGGGGAAAGCACAGCTTATGTTCCCTGAAAAATCAGGATGTGGAGGCGGACTGTATCCTCGTCCTCGGCGGCGACGGCACGCTGGTGCGGGCGGCCCGCGATATGGCGCGGAACGGTGTTCCGCTGATCGGGGTGAACCTGGGAACGCTCGGTTATCTGTGCGAACTGGATATGGCGACGGTCTTTCAGGCCATCGACCGTCTGTTTGAGGATCTGTATGAGGTCGAGAGCCGTATGATGATCGAGGGCATCTGTCCTGGCGGAGAAAACGACGACGAACCTACAATGGCATTGAATGATATCGTCATCCACCGCGCGGGCAGCGCGCAGCTCATCAATCTGATCCTGATGGTCAACGGGGAGTATCTGACGACCTACAGCGCGGACGGGATGATCATATCCACGCCCACCGGCTCCACCGGATACAGCATGTCCGCCGGGGGACCCATTGTGGATCCGAGATCGGAGCTTCTGCTGATCACGCCGATCAACCCGCAGTCTTTCACGACGCGCAGTATTGTGGTGGGCGCAGATGCGCGGATTGAGGTCATCCTCTCCAAACGGAGACTCGAACAGGATGAGGAAGCCGAGGTGACCTTCGACGGAGATCACTTTTTACATCTGAAGGTGGGCGACCGCATTCAGGTGAGGAAGGCGGAGGCATCCGCGCAGGTTCTGAGACTGAATCAGCTGAGCTTCCTGCAGATTCTCAGAAAAAAGATGACGTGAAACGCGGAATGAATGGAGTTTTCATGAAAGAAAAACGACACGCAATGATATTGGAGATCATTCGAAGACAGAATGTCGGGACGCAGGAGGAACTCTGTGAAATTTTGAACAGCGAGGGCTATTCCGTGACGCAGGCGACCGTCTCCCGCGACATCCGGGAACTGAATCTGACGAAGATTTCCGCAGGCGGAGGACAGAAAAAATACGTTCTGCTTTACGATGCGGAGGATGAGCTGGGTGAAAAATACCGCCGCGTCTTCCGGGACGGGGTGGTTTCCATCGACACGGCGCAGAACATCCTGGTGATCCGTACCGTATCCGGCATGGCCATGGCTGTGGCGGCCGCGATTGACATGATGGACTGTCAGGAGATCGTCGGCAGTATCGCCGGGGACGATACGATCATGTGCGCGGTGCGGACATCCGACGAGGCGCTGGCCCTGATGCGCCGGTTTCAGAGGCTGTGAGGATGCCCGATCCGCTGTTTGTCTCCCGTACATCGGTTTCAGAGGCTGCAGGAGCAGGCAGTTATGATTTGTAAGGAAGAGCATCCGTCCGCTTTGGAAAATGAGAGAGTAGAAAGGATTGCATATGTTACTGAGTCTTCATGTGAAGAACCTTGCCCTGATCGAGGAAGCCGAGGTCGATTTCGGACCGGGATTAAACATCCTGACGGGAGAGACCGGGGCCGGGAAATCCATCCTGATCGGTTCGGTCAATCTGGCGCTCGGGGGAAAGGCGCAGAAGGGCCTGCTTCGGGAGGGTGCGCTGTACGCCCTGGTCGAGCTGACATTTTCCGTGGAACAGCCGCAGCAGATACAGGCTTTGCAGGAACTGGATATCGTTCCGGAGGACGGTCAGATACTTATGACGCGGAAACTTCTGGCCAACGGCAGAAGCGTCTGCAGGATTAATTCGGAGACCGTTTCCGCCGCGGTGATGCGCAGTGCCGCTTCTCTTCTCATCGATATTCACGGGCAGCATGAACACCAGTCGCTGCTGACCCGGAAAAATCATATCCGATATCTGGACGCCCGGGCGAAGAAGGACCTGGAGGACAGGAAAAAGGAGATGGCATCCTGTTATCACACGTATACGCAATGTAAAAAGCTTTTGGAGGAGGCGTCCCTGGATGAGGAACAGCAGAACAGGGAGCTGTCTTTTCTGCAGTATGAGATCGACGAGATCGCGCAGGCGGATCTGCAGCCGGGAGAGGATGAGCAGCTGGAAAAGGATTTTCGCAGGCTTTCCCATGGGCGGAAGATTCTGGACGCCCTGTCGGAATGCAGAGAACTCTGTTCGGACGGCTCCGACAGTGTTTCGGATACACTCGGAAGAGCGGTTCGCGCCCTGCTGCATGCCGCGGAGTACGATGAGCGGGTCGGCGCTCTTTCCGATCAGCTGCAGGAGATTGACAGCCTGGTCAGCGACTTCAACCGGGATCTGTGCAGCTATACGGATGATTTTGAGTTTTCGGATGCGCTTTTTGCGGAGATTTCACACCGTCTGGATCAGATCAACCGCTTAAAATCAAAATACGGGAAAACGATCGAACATATCCTGGATCAGAAAGCGCAGAAGGAGGCGGAGGTTGAAAAACTGCTTCATTATGAAGAGTACCGCAGAGAGCTGGAGGAAAAGCTGTCGGTAAGCGAGCGTGCGCTGTCGGACATTTCCGATGAGGTTTCCCGGATAAGAAAATCTGTGGCCCCGGTATTCGAACAGGAAATGATCCGGTCCATGAAGGCGCTGAATTTTAATGACGTTCGCCTGAAGCTGGAGTTTTCTCAGTCGGATCACTACACGGAGAACGGCCGGGACGACGTACGTTTCCTGATCTCCGCCAATCCGGGCGAACCGATGAAGCCGCTGGATTCGGTCGCTTCCGGCGGGGAGCTTTCCCGTATCATGCTGGCTTTAAAGACCGTGCTGGCGGAGAATGATGACATGGAGACGCTGATTTTTGATGAGATCGACAGCGGGATCAGCGGGCGGACGGCACAGAAGGTGGCGGAGAAGATGAAACAGACGGGCGCGAACCATCAGGTCATCTGCATCACACACCTTCCGCAGATCGCGGCCATGGCGGATTTTCATTTTTTAATTGAAAAAACATCGGACGATATGTCGACGATCTCCCGGATCCGATCCCTGGATCGGGAGGAAAGCATTCTCGAACTCGCGCGGATGCTCGGCGGCAGGGAGATCACGGACATGGTGATGCGGACCGCGCGCGAGATGAAGGAGATGGCTGCGGATTGCGTTTTAAAATAAAGTACTAACCGTGCGGCCGGTAACAGGATATGGCAGATACGGAAAGAACATACAGAGTGTAAAACGAAAAAAGAACTATACTAAAAGAGGGTACAAAAAAGTATCCTCTTTTTTCTTCTGCATATAAATCAGAAGAAATTTTTGACCTGAGAGGAGACACAGTAAAATCATGTCTGTCATTGATCTGCTGCTATTATATAGAAAACACAGAATAAGAATTTTTGTGATCGGTTTTGTTCTGCTGATCTTTTTTGCGCTTTTTTCCGTGAAGGATTACATTCCGGATTCTCTGTATGTGACGCGCGGGGATCCGGTTTCCGTCGGAGAATTTCTGCCGGTGACAAAAACAGTGAAGGATGAGGATGAGGGGGTGAAATCCTCCGTGAGCCTCACATCGGCGGAATGCGGCGCCTATGAGCTGGAATGCCGCCTGCTGGGCATCCTGCCGGTAAAGGATGTAACGGTTCATATCGTGGAGGATACGCAGGTGATTCCCTGCGGCGTACCCATCGGCATCTATATGCAGACAGAGGGGGTCTATGTGGTGGATGTTGCGGAATTCACAGATATCGACCGGAACACGGTGAGCCCGGCGAAGCATATTCTGCAGTCGGGAGATTATATTGTCGCGGTCAACGGCGAAACCGTCTCCGAGAAGGAGGAGCTGGAATCGGCGATACAGGGTTTTCAGGAGGAACAGGCGTCCGGGGTTCAGGAATCTCAGGAGGAGACCTCTGCATTGGCGCTGCTCTCTTCCCAGGAGGAAGCCCTCCGGCTGACGATCCGGCGGGACGGGGAGGAAATGGAGGTTGAGATCACACCCGTCATGAGTGAGAGCGGGCAATACCAGATCGGCGTATGGGTTCGGGATGATCTGGCGGGGATCGGGACGCTTACCTATGTGACAGAGGACGGGGATTTCGGCGCGCTCGGCCACAGTGTCAGCGACCCGGATACCGGCGGCCAGATCGAGATGGCGGACGGCACGCTTTACCTGACCAGCATCCTGGATATTGTAAAAGGGGAAAAGGGAAGCCCGGGTGAGCTGGTGGGACTGATTCAGTATTCCGCGGATCAGGTGCTCGGGACGATCGGGGAAAACCGATCCGACGGGATCTTCGGGACGATTACTTCTCTTCCGGATGAGCTTGCCGATGCGGAGGCAGTCTCCGTCGGATACCGGCAGGAGGTGGAGGAAGGAGCCGCGCAGATTCTTATGGAGCTGGACGGTGAGCTTAAGACCTTTGAGATCGAGATCGAGAGTGTCGATCTGAACGCGGCTGAGAGTAACAAAAGCATTCGGATCCGCGTCGTGGATGAGGAACTGATCGCGAGAACCGGGGGTATCGTGCAGGGATGCTCCGGAGCGCCGATTCTGCAGAACGGAAAGATCGTGGGGGCGGTCACACATGTGTTCATTTCAGATCCTGCGGAGGGCTACGGGATTTTTATCGAGGATATGCTGCAGAAATAAACAGGCGTTTTTACGGTGGAATTCTGTTTCTGTATGTGATAACATTAGGATTATTGTATTATCACAGCAGGGAGGACATTCATAAATGAAAAATCATAAATATCTCGTCTGGATTCTGCCGGCTGCTGTCGCGGTTATGATATTTTGCTTTTCCGCGCAGCCGGCGGACGAATCCTCGCAGCTGAGCGGCGGTCTGGCTTTAAAGCTGTTCGATCTTCTGTCGCGGATAAATCCTTCCATGGATGCCGAAGTGTTTCTGGAAAGGATATCGACGCCGATCCGCAAGACGGCTCATATTACGGAGTATACGGTGTTTTATCTGACGCTTCTCGCGGCCTGGCATGTGACCGGTCTCCGGAAAAGGAAATGGGTCGGCGCTGCCATGCTGACGGTTTTCCTGTACGCCTGCTCCGATGAGTTCCATCAGTTGTTTGTGGACGGGCGCTCCGGACAGTTTACGGATGTGATGATCGACTGCAGCGCCAGTCTGATCCTGTCGATTATCCTCATCTGCGTCTGTTCTGCCGGGTGCAGGCGGAAAAGGAATTGACGACGGTATCCATTTATTCCGTTTTCGCGGCGATTTCGCCTGTTTCCTGCGGTTTGTTGACACTCATCGACAGGTTAAGCAAATTTCTTTGTCTATACTTGTACCCAACAGAAAAATGCGCTCTCAAAAATATCGGGCAAAAACCGGGGGTGCATGAAACGAAAAGGGGTGTCAGGAAAATTGATTAAGTTAGCGATTGCGGACGACAATGAGAACATGGTCCGTCTTTTGTCGGATCTCGTATCCAGGGAGGAAGAGATTCATGTCGTCGGGACGGCGGGAAACGGTGAGGAAGCCTGTGAGGTAATCCGGACAAAAGAGCCGGATATTGTACTTTTGGATATTGTCATGCCGAAGCTGGACGGGCTCGGCGTTATGGACCGGACGAACAGGGATAAAACCATTCAGAAGCATCCGGCGTTTATTGTGATCAGCGCGGTCGGACAGGAAAACGTGACGGAGGACGCGTTTCGCCTGGGAGCGTCGTATTATCTGATGAAGCCTTTTGATCAGGAGACGCTGATCACCCGGATTCGCTTTCTTATGGATCATATAAACCGGAAATCTCCGGGTACGGAAAAGAGCGGGGTTTATGAGAGAGTTGAGGAAAAGACGGAGCGGGATCTGGAGACAGACGTTACGAATATCATTCATGAGATCGGCGTACCCGCGCATATCAAAGGCTATCAGTATCTGCGCGAGGCGATCGTGATGTCGGTCAACGATATAGAGATGCTGAACTCCATTACCAAGATCCTGTACCCGACGATCGCCAAAAAATATCAGACGACATCGAGCCGGGTAGAGCGCGCCATCCGCCATGCCATTGAAGTGGCCTGGAGCAGGGGGAAGATGGATACGATCGATGAGCTGTTCGGATACACCATACATAACGGCAAGGGAAAACCGACGAATTCGGAATTTATCGCCCTGATCGCGGACAAGATCCGGTTGGATTACAGAAGATCATAACTTAAAAGAAAAGAATATCTCCGAATCGGGAATTCCCTCTGGTTTCCGGGCGAAAAATGTTGTATGATGGTATCTGTGAGGGTAAAAGAGCTGAACAGGACTGCCCGGGGTCAGATGAACCGCAGCGACCTGTACAGGCCGTAAAATACCGATTCGGAGGATTTTATCATGAAGAAAATTTTATTCGCTTCATCGGAAGCAACGCCATTTATCAAAACGGGGGGACTGGCGGATGTGGTCGGATCACTGCCGAAGCATTTTCCGGCGAAGGAATACGACGTGCGGATCATCCTTCCGAAGTATCTTTGTATGAAGGCGTCCTTCAGCGACAGGCTGGAGCTTATGGACTCCTGTGATGTAAAACTGAACTGGCGGACACAGTATGCGGGGATCTATAAGCTGCAGGAAGGCGGCGTCACCTGTTATTTTATCGAGAATGACTATTATTTTGCGGGACCGGCTCCTTACGGACAGATTTATCAGGACGCGGAAAAGTTCGCCTTTTTCTCCGCGGCGGTGCTCACCGTTCTTCCGGTCATCAATTTCTGCCCGGATGTGATCCACTGTCATGACTGGCAGACCGGGCTGGTTCCGGTATTCCTTGAGGCGCAGTTCGGGAAGAAGGACTTTTACCGCCACATCCGGACGGTTTATACCATTCATAATATGAAGTACCAGGGACGCTGGTATATGGACGCGATCCGGGATGTGACAGGTCTTCCGGATCGGTATTTTACGCCGGAAACCCTGGAGAGCTACGGCCAGGCCAATCTGCTGAAGGGCGGCATTGTTTTCTCGGATGCCGTTACCACGGTCAGCAGGACCTACGCGGAGGAGATTCAGACGGTTGCGGGCGGAGAGGGACTGGACGGTCTGATGCGCGCGGTGTCATCCAGACTTTCCGGTATCGAAAACGGTCTGGATTATGCGGTTCTCGACCCGGCGGCGGATACGCAGATCGCTGCTCGTTTTGAGGGCGACATCCTGTCTTATAAAAGCGCAAACAAAGCAGATCTGCAGCGCTCATTCAGACTCAGCGTCAGAGAAGACGCGTTCCTGATCGGTATGGTTTCCCGCCTGACAGACCAGAAGGGATTTGACCTGGTGGATTATATCCTGGATGAGATCATGGGGAATGAGCGGATACAGATCATCGTTCTCGGTACCGGAGAGGCCGGATATGAGGATATGTTCCGCTTTTTTGAGAAAAAATATCCGGGCCGTGTATCCGCGAATATCTGCTATTCGGAAGAGAGCGCGCAGAAGATCTACGCGTCCTGCGACGCGTTTCTGATGCCCTCCCGGTTTGAACCGTGCGGTTTGAGCCAGATGATGGCCATGCGGTACGGAACGGTTCCGCTCGTGCGCGAGACGGGCGGACTGAAGGATACCGTGGAGCCCTATAATGAATTCGAACACACGGGCACCGGCTTTTCCTTCCACAATTACAATGCGCATGAGATGCTCTTTATGATACGCTACGCGTTTAAGATCTATGATCAGTACCCGGAAGAATGGCTGGGCATCATCCGGAGAGGGATGGAGAAGGATTTTTCCTGGGGCGTGCCCTGCGAGCGGTATGCGCTGCTCTATGAAGTGCTGATCGATCGGGAGCATGAGCGGTCCGAGGAGGAGAGCCGTCTGGAGGAGGCGCGGAAACAGCGGGAGCAGTCCGAAAAAGAGGAAGAGATGCGGCTGCGCATACGTGTGGAGAAGGAAATGGCGGAGGCGGCCGCCCGGGCGGAAGCGCGGAAGGCAAAGGCCGCGGGCAGGAAGAAGCCCGCGGCGAAGAAGTCTGCGGCAAAGAAGTCCGCAGCAAAGAAGTCTGCGTCGGCAAAGAAATCCGCTGCGGATACGGAGCCTGCGGCAAAGAAGGATACAGCAGCAAAGAAGCCTGCGTCGGCGAAGAAGGCTACAGCGGAAACGGAGCCCGCGGACGAGATGGTACAGGATGCGTAAGTTATAAAGTGACAGTTCCTCAATACAGGATTTTGTCACGATCCCGGGAGTAGTAGTAGGCGTGGTCGGAGAGAACTTCCTCCGACGCGACCTGCGCTTCGTTGACTTCCCGGACCATGGCGGAAAACTCCTGCATTTTGCTGTCACAGGAAGCCGGGATCAGAATGACTTCGTGTATGCTGCTCGGAAGTATATAGAGATCGGTGAGAAATCGGTCCGCGTAGGAGCGGATCAGGTTCTCATAGAGAATACAGGAAGCCCCGTACAGATTCTGTTCATTGGTGAGCACATACATCGGATAGAGAGGATCCTCCGGCAGGACTACCGTCGGAATATGCTGTGCCGGAAGCATGTTCTCGATCAGGCTGTTCATATTATGAAGCTTTGGCGGAAAGATCCGTTCGGAATTCTTCCCGGCGATCGGATACAGGGATTCGACTGTCTGTCCCCAGAGCTGCATATGGGAATTGTGGATCAGGATGGTGGCGTTTCCGATCTCCGGATCCATGGGTATGCGGCAGTAGAATACGATGGCGAGATCCAGGAACGGGATGTGCGGAATATCCTGCAGGAGCTTCCGGTTTTTCTCATAATGGATCAGTTTGAGCATGATATTGCTTCCGATTTTCTCAAAATCCGTAAAAAAGCTCACGTCGATATTTTCCGAGGTCTTGTTTGCCTCGTATTTTTTCAGCATCAGTTCATAAGTGCTCTGGAAACTGTGGCCTTTTTTATAATATTCATAATAATAGCTGAGATACAGCGTCGGCGCGATATTTATGCCGTTTTCCAGAATGACAAGACCGTCTGTAAAATCACCATTGTTTCGATATACGGACTGCACCGTGATTTTCTTAGGATTCGGGATGTCATTGGACAGGCGGTTTATGACAATTTCCTTAAAAGATTCGTATTTCATAGATTTACTCAGATCGACAAAAGAATATTTGAGTAAAGATATCCTATCACAGCGCGGAATATTTTACAAGAGGGAAAATTTATCCCGGAAATTTCTTGACATCATTTTTACCATATGGTAGGATACAAAAGATGCCGCACAGTGAGGTCGAAGTCTGTGATTTTTCGGGTCATAAATCCTGTGGATTTCCCGGTTATTACAGCACCGTAACTGGCGAGTAATGATAATAGGAGGTGCCGAATGTACGCAATTATAGCAACAGGTGGTAAGCAGTACAAAGTATCCGAAGGCGATATCATTACCATTGAGAAGCTTGGTGTGGATGCCGGTGAGACAGTGACCTTTGATCAGGTTCTGGCTGTCAGCGACGAGGGACTGAAGGTCGGGAATCCGACGCTCGACGGCGCGACCGTGGACGCGACCGTTGTCGAAAACGGACGCGCGAAGAAAATCATCGTCTACAAGTATAAGAGAAAAACCGGATACCATAAGAAAAACGGACACAGACAGTACATTACCAAAGTAAAGATCGACAGAATCAACGCATAGGGGCCGGTCGCTATGGTAAGGATTACTGTTTTCCAGAACCGTGAACAGCAGATGACCGGGTTTGACTGTGTGGGACATGCCGGATACGCGGATGAGAATGACATCGTCTGCGCCGCGGTTTCCGCTCTGGTCATCAACTGTATCAACTCTGTCGAGGTTCTCACGGGCGAATTTTTTACCTGTGAGACGAACGATGAGGACGGGATGATTTCCTTCCGGCTGCAGGATGCCGGCGGAGGCGGGGCGCAGCTCCTGCTTCAGTCGCTGGCGCTGGGTCTGGAGGATCTGGAAGAAAACTATGAGGAATATCTGGATTTAACCTTCAGGGAGGTGGATTGACATGTTAAATATGAATCTTCAGTTCTTTGCTCACAAGAAGGGCGTCGGTTCTACGAAGAACGGCCGTGATTCCCACTCCAAGAGACTGGGAGCGAAGAGAGCGGACGGACAGTTTGTAAAGGCCGGCAATATCTTATACAGACAGCGCGGCACGAGGATTCATCCGGGTGTGAACGTTGGCCGGGGCGGCGATGATACGCTCTACGCAAAGGTCGACGGCGTACTGAGATTCGAACGCAAGGGAAGAGATAAGAAGGTCGCTTCCGTTTATCCCGTCGCGTCGAACGAATAAGGAATCGAAACGGCGATTGCCGGTAACACGTGTATGAAAACAAACCTCCGGGAATCCGGAGGTTTGTCTTAGATTTGAGGTTTTATTATGTTTGCAGATCGTGCGGATATTGTGATCAGATCAGGAAAGGGCGGAGACGGCCATGTCAGCTTCCGCCGTGAAAAATATGTGCCGGCCGGAGGCCCGGACGGCGGGGACGGCGGCCGGGGCGGCGATGTGATTTTTGAAGTGGACGACGGATTAAATACCCTGACCGATTATCGGCATAAGCGGAAATATGCCGCCGAACACGGGGAGGATGGTCGGAAGAAGAACTGCGGAGGGAAAAACGGAACGGATATCGTTCTGAAGGTTCCTTCCGGGACGGTGATCCGTGACGCGGCCTCCGGCAAGGTGATCGCGGATATGTCCGGGGACAACAGACGACAGGTCATTTTAAGAGGCGGCCGCGGCGGAAAGGGAAATCAGCATTATGCGACCCCGACCATGCAGGCGCCTAAGTATGCGCAGCCCGGACAGCCTGCGAATGAACTGGAGGTTGTCCTGGAGCTGAAGGTGATCGCGGACGTCGGGCTGGTCGGATTCCCGAATGTCGGGAAATCCACCCTGCTCTCCCGCGTGACAAATGCGCAGCCGAAGATCGCGAATTATCATTTTACCACGCTGAACCCGAACCTGGGCGTTGTAGATCTGGATGAGGGAAAGGGATTTGTCATCGCCGACATCCCGGGACTGATCGAGGGCGCTTCGGAGGGCGTCGGCCTGGGTCATCAGTTCCTGCGGCACATCGAGCGGACGAAGGTCCTCATTCATATGCTGGACGCCGCCTCGACGGAAGGGCGCGACCCGATCGCTGATTTTTACGCGATCAATAAAGAACTTGCGGCCTACGGAGAGGATCTCAGCAAAAAGCCGCAGATTATTGCGGCGAATAAAATGGACGCCGTTTATGACGGCGACGATGATCCGGTCGCTTTGCTCAGGCAGGAGTTTGAACCGCAGGGCATCCCGGTCTATCCGATCTCAGCCGTGTCCGGACAGGGCCTGAAGGAGCTTCTCTACGCGGTATGGGAGCTGCTGCAGACCACAGATGACAAACCGATCGTATTTGAACAGGAGTTTTTCCCTGAGACAGCGCTATACGCGGATGAGCCGTATCAGGTCACTTTTGATGAGAAAGAAAAGGAATATGTGATCGAGGGGCCGCGCATCGAGCGGATGCTCGGTTATACGAACCTGGATTCTGAAAAGGGATTTTTGTTTTTCCAGCGTTTTCTCCGCGAGCAGGGCATACTGAAGGAACTGGAGGAGCTGGGGATTCAGGAGGGAGATACCGTTCGCATGTACGATCTTTCTTTTGAATATTATAAATGATGATATCAGGGGGAAAGCCCCTGTGGCAGAGGATTTTCGTAACTGTTCAGTACCTTCACAGTTACGAGGAAAAGTCCATTTAAAATCGCTG
>JAJQDV010000016.1 GCA_021202015.1 Clostridiales bacterium
TATACCTTGTTATTTCCGCGCGAAGCGCATGCATTAAGGGGTGCCTGGAAGGTATGGTGTACAGAGCCATTTACGTCGCTGAGCAGCAGGGATTCGGCGTACTTTGTTCTCATATAGGAAAGTTCTCTGAACTTCCTATTTGAGAACAACGCTCCGCGAGGATGCACATGCCGCGCAAAGGAAGATGTCTGCTTACGCAGACGCGCGGTAGCGCAGGAAGCGGGCTATGGATGCCCTGGCGCAGCTGCCGGAGTCGGAGGAGCTGTATAAGGACAGCTACACCGTGCTGGCGGGGCGCTGGCCGCAGAGCTGGAATGAGTGTGTCATGGTGATGGAGTCTGACGGCGGCACTACGGATCTGGCTTTGTATGTTATGGGTCTTAGGGATACGGTGGAGATGGAGGATATGATCTCACAGTTTATCGGCGGCGAGGAGGTTTCGAAGCCGGAGATCGAAGAGACCTACACCTACGATGATTTTCTGGGTACGACATTTAAGGTTGTAAACAGCACAGACTATTATAAATATGACAGCCAGTATCAGGTCTGGGCGGATAAGACCGACGATCGGAGACTATTTTGCAGAGTATCTGGGGACGGACGGGGCGAGGCAGATTCTGATGCAGGGACTGGAGGATATGATCGACACGGACAGCCTGGAGAGCCAGATTTCCGCCGCGCTCGAGAGCTATATGGAGGAGGCGGCCTCTTCGGTGGCGGAGAGCCTGTCCGCGCAGCTTGAAAGTCAGGTTTCAGAAGCACCGCAGGCGGTTTATGTGCGAGTTTTCTGAGCTGCAAAAGAAGCTTTGCGTTGAAATCCGGCGTAATTTATGATATATCTATGTTATGAGTGGAGTGCACAAAAATTGTTATAATAAAATCATTGTAGTAGAAAGGAGAACATGATGGACAGACTCAGTGACAGCATGAAAAAAATTATTCTGGCAGGGATCGGCGCCGCGGCGACGACCTCGGAAAAAACAAAGGAAATTCTCGATGATCTGGTAGCGAAGGGCGAACTCACCGTGGAGCAGGGGAAGGTGCTCAACGAGGAGTTAAAGCACAAAGTAAGACAGGCCGGTGAGCAAGAAGAGCAGACGGATGTAAAGGAAATCCTGGACGGCCTGACGCCGGAGCAGCTGGAGGAACTGAAAGAACAGCTGGCGGCCATGGAGGAGACGGAAGAGACACCGGGCGTGGATTGAAACAAAGAAACACAGTATGAGCGAAGATCATGAGCAATGAACCAACCGGAAGCCGGCTGCGGGAGATTCTCGCGGTCATACGCAAACATCATATTGCCCGCGGCGTTACGCCGGAGAAGCTTCGTGAGATCATCGAGGATCTGGGACCTACATACATCAAGCTGGGACAGATCATGTCCATGCGGTCAGATATTTTTCCGAAAAGGATCTGCGATGAGTTTATGAAGCTGCGCTCCGACGTCGCTCCCATGCCCATAGAGGATGTGAAGGAGATCATCCGGGAATCCTACAACAGGGAGCCGAACAGGATATTTGCCGAGTTCGAGGATCGTCCGATCGGTTCGGCGTCCATCGCGCAGGTTCACAGGGCGAAGCTTCTGACCGGCGAGGACGTGGTGGTGAAGGTGCAGCGCAGGGGCATTTATGAGACCATGTCCAGTGATATCACATTTCTTCACCGGGCGCTTAAACTCATGCCGCCCATCAATATGACCGGTCTGGTGGATCTGGGTCAGGTGCTGGACGAGATGTGGGCGGTGGCTCAGGAGGAGATGAACTTTCTGGCGGAGGCTTCCAATATGGAAGAGTTCACACGTCTGAACGGGGATGTCTCCTATGTGGGCAGTCCGAAGCTCTACCGCAGATACACGACCGCGCAGGTGCTGGTGATGGAGTATATCGACGGCCTCTGTGTGGATGACCGCGAGGGGCTTCTCGCGGCGGGCTATGACCTGGATGAGATCGGTATCCGGATGGCGGATAATTACATCAAGCAGATTACGGAGGACGGCTTTTTCCATGCGGATCCGCACCCGGGCAACCTGCGGATCCGTGACGGAAAGATCATCTGGATCGATATGGGCATGATGGGCCGTTTCGGCCCGCGCAACCAGACGGTTCTGACGAAGGTGATCGAGGGGATTGCCGAACATGATATCAGCTCGATCGTGGAGGCCGTGCTCTATCTCGGGGAGTTTCATGACAGACCGGATCAGAAGCTGCTGTATTCGGATATCAGCGGCTGGCTGATGAAATACGGTGCCGCCGGTTTCGGCGGTCTGAGTATGGGAGAGGTTCTCGGAGATCTGATGGACATTATGAAGGCGAACAGAGTATCAATGCCTTCCAATATGACCATGCTGGTGCGGGGGCTGACCACTATAGAGGGTGTGATCGGGGAGATTGCTCCCGATACGAATGTCATCGAGGTGGCGGCGGCCCGTATGCGAGGCAGCCGTCTGTCAGACTTTGATCTGAAAAAAGCGTTTCAGGAGAACGGCGAGGAATTATATCGTTCCGTAAAAAAGGGGATGAAGATCCCCGGTTATCTCGCGGATCTTCTGCGCACTTATATGAAGGGCCAGATGAGTATCAGCCTGGATCTGCATTCTACGGATGATCTGGCGACCACCCTTGACCGGGCGGTGCGCGATCTGGTTCTGGGATTTCTGGTGGCGGGGCTGCTGGTCGGCTCCAGCATCATCTGCACCACGGATATGAAGCCGAAGCTTCTGGGGATCCCGGCGCTCGGGTTCCTTGGCTATGTACTGGCCTTTGTGCTGATGCTCGCTCTGGTGCTGAACCAGTTCAGACGCAGGAAGAGACGGCGGTGAGCAAAAACAGGATGATGCCAGGGTCAAAATAAGTGAGATATAAGGTCCCTGCTCCTTTACGGAGCGGGGATCTGTGTTTCCGGGGAAGAAACTACTCAAGGTTCAGCTTCCTCCTGAGGAAGAAGGTGCTTACTGCGAAGAAAATGACACTGTAGACGGCGTTAATGATGATCTGGCGCACGTAGTACGCATTGCCTGTGAACGCTGAGTCGGAAGCGCCCGTATCATAATACAGAGTTACAGCGTCGGAATCGCCGTAATCAGTATAATAGCCCGTATTCACCAGATTTTCCAGAAGCCCCAGGTTCGTGAGGCTGCTGATCACATTTATCACGATGACGATCACGATGAATGCCAGAATGCTGAAAAACACCTTGTTCTTTCTCGCGGAGCCGCCGATCGCCATGGATGTGTAGAACATCAGGATCATCCGGATGATCTGGAACAGCACGGCGATCACGCACAGTACGACGGCGGCGCCGTTTGTCCAGAAAAGCCCGCCGAATTCTTCCATCAATGCGGATAAACCGGAACCGAACTCGGCAGCAGTGCCGCTGAAGAAGAAGATCATCAGTGCGGAGACGAGCAGCACCGCTCCGGCGATGACCGTAAACACCACGGAGCAGATCGTTTTGCCTGCGATATGCATCCAGGTAGGAACCGGCAGTGTGTGGGTCAGATAGCCCTCGCCCTGCAGCATGCTCCGGTAAAACCGCTGGATGATCATGAGTATCGTGATCAGGATCAGAGCCAAGATAACGACGATATAGATAATGATAAAAATAAGCAGCGCTTTATTCTGTCCGCCCGCGGACGACATGTAGATGGACCAGAGGCTTCCGCGCAGCAGCAGTCCGGTGACGGCGGCCACGGCCAGCACGGCGATATAAATGATGCCGAGCAGCCTGCTGAAGGATTTGAATTCGTACTTCAATAATTTTCCTAACATCTGAATACCTCCCTGAATAATTCATCCACCGATTTATGCTCCGTTTCCCGGATGTCGTCCACGCTCCGATGGAACACCAGACTCCCCCGGTCAATAAAAACGGCTTCGTCCAGCACCCGCTCGATGTCCGCGATCAGATGCGTCGAGATCAGCACGAGCGCGTCTTCGGAATAGTTCTGTATGATCGTATTTAAAATATAATCCCGCGCCGCCGGATCGACGCCTCCGATCGGCTCATCGAGAAAATAGATCTTCGCCTGACGGCTCATGGCGAGAATCAGCTGCACCTTCTCCTTGTTGCCTTTGGAGAGCGTTTTCAGCCGTGCGGTTTCGGATATCCCCAGCTGTTCCAGCATGCCCTGTGCTTTTGCCGTATCGAAATCCGCGTAAAATTCGGAAAACATCTGTACCAGCGACCGCACGTTCATCCAGGTCGGCAGGTAATTCGCGTCCGGCAGATAGGATACGAACGCCTTCGTCTCCGGCCCCGGCGCGAGGCCGTCCAGGAGAATCTCTCCCTTCGTCGGCTGCAGCAGCCCGTTCGCGATTTTTAAGAGCGTCGTTTTGCCGCTGCCGTTCGGACCGAGCAGCCCCACGATCCGTCCGCTCTCCAGCGTCAGGCTGAAATCGTTGAGTGCCAGTACACTGCCGTAGTCTTTGCTTAAACCGGTGCATTGTAATCTACTGCTCATCCTCAGTCACCCCCTGTTCTTCCCGGATCAGATCTAAAATCTCATCCTTCTCAAATCCAAGATGCGCCATCTGCTCCAGAAAAGTATGGATCGTCTTCTTCGCTGCTTCCTTTTTCATGTTTTGAATCTTCCCCTCGTCCTCGGTGACGAACCGTCCGCTGGTTCGCTGTGAATGTACAAGCCCCATGCGCTCCAGCTCAGCCAGCGCGCGCTGCATCGTGTTCGGATTGACCTCCGCCTCCTGTGCCAGCTCGCGGACGGAAGCCAGTCTGCTCCCCGGCGGATAAACGCCGGTCGCGATGCGGTTCTGAATCTGCTCCACCAGCTGAATATAGATAGAGCGGTCATTTTCAAAATACCATGGCATATTCGCGTCCTCCTGTTTCATTGTTGTTTCCTTTGAGAGTCTTTTGTATTATTGTATTGCTTGATTAGTACAATAATATATGAAGGGATATTTGTCAAGAACTTTTTATAGAATTTTGCAGAAAGTATGGATTGATATAGAATCAGGAAAAGTATACGGCAAGTTTTTCCGGGATATTATCACATACCTTTTTCGAGAATGTCTTCGGATCTTCCTGATACCGGCCGTCAATCCACAGGGATAACATGTAAGCGATACTGGCCACATATTGTTTGATGGAAAATACGAGATCGTCTGTGATTTTTTCTTTCGGGTTTCTTTTATTCATTTTATCCAACAGATATTCAGAAGCATAACTGACAATAAAATCACTAAGTGAATTTTGGGCTTTGTAGTGGTTGATGTTGGAATAAAATTCTTTGTTCCGGTAGATATATTCTGCAATTTCAGCCATCTCATCATACTGGTTTTTTGAATCCGGAAGCCTGTTTAGCAGCACATCAACATCGCGTTTAAATATCCAGTTCATCAGATCATATTTGTCTTTAAAGTGCTTATAAAATGTTGTCCGGGAAGCACCGCAGTTGTCTGTAATATCTTTCACACGGATCGATTCAAGCGGCATTTCCCCGGTAAGTTTCCGAAAAGAATCTGCAAGTATTTCTTTGGTGTTGATTTTAAGTGCCATGGTATATCCTCCTGAATTATGAGTGAAGAATTTTAAAGGCGGAAACAAATTGCTTCCGCCTTTTTGTGGCTATATGCATATGCAAAGTTGATTCTTAGCAGTTCCTTAGCATGTCATGCCGCCATCAACAACGATGTCCTGCCCCGTAATATATCTGGAAGCGTCAGAAACAAGGAATAAAACAGTGTTTCCGATATCTTCAACTTTTCCGGAATCCCGTAAGGCAATAGCAGGGATAAATTGCTCTAAAAATGCCGGGTCATTGATATAGTCTTTCGTCATTTCTGTCTCGACCATCCCGGGCAGGATAGAGTTCACGCGTATTTTCTGGGGACCTACCATTCTGGCAAGCGTTTTTACCATGCTCCACATGGCTCCCTTGGAAGAAGCGTACGCTACAGAGCTCATACCTGATTTTATGGCTGCAACAGACGAAATGTCAACGATTGATCCGCCGCCTGCTTTTACCATTTCAGGATAAACGTATTTCACCATATAGTAGATTCCGTTAAAGTTAACGCTCATAACATTTTGCAGGTTATCTGCTTCAAATTGTTCTTCAACCGGAGAATATAGTGTGGAGCTTCCTTCTATGCCCGCGCAGTAAACCAAAGCGTCCAACCGGCCAAATGCTTTTACACAAGCGTCAACAGCGTTTTTGCAATTATCTTCATCAGAGGTATCACAAACCATATATTCGCAGATGCCTCCATTGCCTGTGATGTCTTTCTGGACATTTAATAATTTACTTTCCCGCCTCGCAAGGATAAAGACTTTTGCCCCTGCTTCAGCGAGGATTTTAGCTGTTCCGGCCCCCATTCCTGAACTTGCCCCTGCAATCAGCGCTACTTTTCCGTCCATTCTAAATGCATTCATTATTACATACCTCATACCTTTCTTTGTATTTTTTTAAGTACAAAATAATTGTACAATATACGAATAACAGAATATAGTAACTAAAAGCAAAATACGTAGATACAAGATACATTTATAAAAAATGTCGCCGTGACGCAAAAAAAAACATCACAGGAGTACGTTTGTCCTTCGTGCAAGGTATAGCGGAAGATTGGTAATCAATCCGTCTTTCCTGTATCCGTTTGGAGCACAAAATCAATCACACATTTTTCTTTTCACAAATCAGAATTTTTTCTTATCAATAGTGAAGAATTATGGGAAAATAAAAGGCAACCGGAATAAATGTCTGGTCACCTTCTTGGTTGCCTTTTGATTTTAAGAGGCTGCAAACCTGCATAAAACCTAAGGCTTTTAGTGGAAACAAGGGGGCTCGAACCCCTGACCTTTCGCGTGTGAGGCGAACGCTCATCCCGGCTGAGCTATGTTTCCATAAATACGGATGTGATAAAAATGAGTGGAGCATATGGGACTCGAACCCACGGCCTCCACAATGCGAATGTGGCGCGCTCCCAACTGCGCTAATGCCCCGTAGCCTCTACTATAACACAGATTTCAAAAAAATCAATCCTTATTTTTACAAAATATTTTCCGGAATAGACCGATCCCTCCGTACATCGCCAGTATCACCGCGAATACAATCGCGCCGAAGAACGCCAGGTACACACCGTATCCGTATGCTTCGTACACAGCTTCAAAGGGCGATCCCAGTGACGGCCGGTTCAGAAACATAAAATTGCATCCCTGCACGGTATTGATCCGGTGCAGGATCGGAGCCGCCACGGCGAAGAAAATCAGCGGCATATAGATATGGCGGATTTTCGGGACATATTTCCCCGAGATGAGCACCAGAAGAGGAAAAAGAACCAGGATGCCGTGCATGATGAATCCGTGCAGATTCATGTAATTGACGGTGGGATACCGTAGCCAGTCCGGAAAGAGCAGGGCGGACGCGGCTCCCGGCAGGCAGGCCACACAGGTAAACTCGCCCAGAAAGGAATTGGGAAAGAAGGCGAACAGGACCTCCACGAAGATGGCGAGCCCGCACAGATGCAGAGGCAGATTTTCGAATTCCATATGTCCGGTGACGATCAGCACGGTTTCCCGGTAGGCCTCCAGGGCAAGCATGAGGATCGCGAGTGTTTTCAGGAAACGGTTCTGCGCGGCGGGACTGATTCTCCGGAAAAGGACGATGCACACGAAAATTGCCAGCGCAATGCCGACCAGCCAGGTCAGATGAACTTTTCCGAAAGTTTCGTACCCGCTGTTTGCCGGCAGGTCGCTCCAGTAGGTAAAGTATGAATCAAACAAAGCGTGCTCCTTTCGGAATATAACCGGGAAGTTTCCCTTGTGAGTAGTATACCACGTATTTCGAAAAAAGTATGCGTCGATGCAAAAAAAGAGTTTTTTTTCGCTGAAATGAATGGTATGATGGAAAAAAGTGAATCAGGAAATGATGAATACGATATAACAGAAACGAAAAATGTTCTGAGAAGGAGGCACAGCATGAAAGACGACAACTGTATTTTTTGCAAACTGGCATGGGGAGATATCCCGACGAATGTGATTTACGAGGATGAGAGGTTTACCGTGATCATGGATGCGGATCCGGCGACAAGGGGGCATGCCCTGATTCTGCCGAAAACACACGCCGCGAATATTTATGAACTTCCGGATGAGTATGCGTCCGGTGTGTTTGTGCTGGCAAAGAAGCTCGCCGCCAGGATGACGGAGGTTTTGAAATGTGACGGATTCAATGTCGTGCAGAACAACGGGGAGATCGCGGGGCAGACCGTGTTCCATTTCCACATGCATCTGATCCCGCGCTACATCGGGGACGGCAATGAGGAAAAACTCGGCTGGAATCACGCGGGGCTGAGTGCGGAACAGATCGCGGAGATCGCGGCATCGCTTGATATGAGAGGATAGGAAATTTTGCGATGCAACCGCTCGCGCGCGAAGTGTCGCAAGCGACACTTTATTTCTTTTTGCGCAGATCTTCGATGAGTCCTATGATCGTCTCGATTGCATCCGTTTTCTGGCTCTCCTTCATTGCGGCGCTGTAAGTCTGCCGGTTTTCCCATACCGTGGAAATCGCCTCGGACAGGGTCTCCCCGGACAGGCGTTCCTCCTCAAGGACATAGCTGAATCCCTGTTTTTCGAAGGATTTTGCGTTCAGGATCTGATCGCCCCGGCTTGCCGCTTTTGACAGCGGAATCAGGATGTTCGGTTTTGCGAGTGCCTGGAGCTCACAGATCGCGTTCGCCCCGGCGCGGGAGATGACCAGATCAGCGGCGGCGAAGAGGTCGGCGAGTTCCTCATTGATATACTCATACTGTACATAACCGGCCGTATCGGCGAGTGCCGGATCCAGATTACCCTTGCCGCAGAGATGGATGACCTGCAGTTTGGGAAGCAGAGAGGGCAGCAGGCTGCGCACGGCTTTGTTGATCACCTGTGAACCCTGGCTTCCTCCGATGATGAGGAGGATCGGACGGTCGGGCGTAAGCCCCGTATATGTACAGGCTTTTCCTTTATCTCCGGTCAGAAGCTCCCGGCGGATCGGGGATCCGGATACAATCGCTTTTCCCTCGGGCAGATGCTCCAGGGTTTCGGGGAAGTTGCAGCAGATCCGTGTCGCTGACGGGATGGCAATCCTGTTGGCGAGCCCCGGCGTGATGTCCGACTCATGGATGATCACGGGAATCCGGGCGTGCTTCGCGGCCAGCACCACGGGGACGCTGACAAAGCCGCCTTTGGAGAAAACAATGTCCGGTTTCAGGCGGAACATCAGATGCCGTGCCTGCGCATATCCCTTCAATACCTTAAAAGGATCGGATATGTTTTTCGGGTCAAAGTACCGCCGGAGCTTTCCGGAGGAGATCTCATAATAGGGGAGGCCTTCCTTTTCGATCAGCCCCTTTTCGATTCCGTGAAAGGATCCGATGTAGGAGATCTCGTAGCCGAGCTCCCGAAGCCGCGGCAGGAGGGCGATGTTCGGGGTTACGTGTCCGGCGGTTCCCCCGCCGGTGAGTATGATTTTCTTCATATATTTGTCCTCTGAATATCTGATGGCGCGTTGTTGCGACAGTTCCTTATCAGTGAATCCCATGGATTTAATTGCAGGGTCAGGGCATGTTCTGCCCGGGAAACATCTCTTCTATATAGTATATGTTTCAAAAAAAAAGTCAATCGTCATTTTTGGTTTTTATCATAATCAGACCGTGAACAGCATGGTTTGTCATATTCCTTTCGCACCCTCGGTAGTTAAACACTTTGAGAGGTTAACACCTCTCTTTTTTTGTTGCAAATAAAG
>JAJQDV010000020.1 GCA_021202015.1 Clostridiales bacterium
TCGTAACTGTTCAGTACCTTCACAGTTACGAGGAAAAGTCCATTTAAAATCGCTGCGCGATGGGACTTTTCCTTGTATAATTTACGTCATCATACGTACTTCGCAGCAAGTGCGAAGCACTATCCTGAACAGTTACGAATTTTCAGTGAAATAAGAGGATTATGAAAATGACGAGTAAACAGAGAGCTTATCTGAGAGGTCTGGCGAATGATCTTGAACCGATTGTCCAGATCGGAAAGGGCAGTCTGACTCCGGAGATCGTAGCAGCTGTCGAGGAGGGATTCAATACCCGGGAGCTGATCAAGGTTTCTATTTTAAAAAACTGTTTAGACGATCCGCGTCAGATGGCGGATATGATCGCGGAGCGCACGCATTCGCAGGTGGTGCAGGTGATCGGGAAGAAGATCGTACTGTATCGGCCGGACAGGGAGAAACCGAAGATCGTGCTTCCGTAACACATTGCAGCAGAGGAAATAAAGTGAGTAAAAAAACAAACCGGGTCGGGATTTTCGGCGGTACCTTTCACCCGATCCATTACGGCCATCTGATGATCGCGGAAAATGCATGCGAACAGTTTGCGCTTGAAAAGGTGGTTTTTATGCCAACCGGACACGCGCCGCACAAGGCTTACGCCGGGGAGGAAATGGACCGGCACCGCTGCCGCATGGTGGAGCTGGCGATCGAAAATAATCCCGTGTTCGGGATTTCGAGGCGGGAGGTGGACAGCCTCTCTGTGAATTATACCTTTCAGACGCTCAGGCAGCTGAATCAGGAGTTTACGGAAACACGGTTTTATTTTATACTCGGCGCGGACTCTCTTTTTGACTTTCAACTCTGGAAGCATCCGGAGCAGATCTGCCGGGAGGCGACGATCCTCGCAGCTGTGCGGGATGATTTTGATGAGGAACGGGTGGACAGTCAGATACACCTTCTGACCGAACAGTTCGGGGGAGAAATCTATCGGCTGGACACGCCGAATTTTAAGGTGTCCAGCGAGGAGATCCGCGACCGTGTGAAGAACGGGCATACGATCCGTTACCTCGTTCCCGACGCCGTCGCGGCGTATATACGGGAACATCAGCTGTACAGATGATGCGGGCGCTGTTCGTACGTGAAATGATTGCTGAAAGAATCGGCAGTCCGCGGCGGGAGTGGTCGAACGGACGAAAACAGGAATTTGACACTACCGTCCGTGAGCAGATGGAGAGAACCATGAAATATAAGGAAATTCAGCAGCATCTGAAAGAATCCCTGAAAGAGACTCGTTTCAGGCATACCATGGGCGTTGTCGAGACGGCGGTTCAGCTTGCACAGATTTACGGATGCAGTAAAAAAAAAGCAAAATACGCGGCACTCCTTCATGACTGCGCCAAATATCTGCCTGATCAGGATAAAATAACCATGTGCAGAAGAGAGGGAGTCCCGATCAGCCGCGCGGAGATGGAAAATCCTTCTCTTCTGCATGCCAAATGCGGCGCGATTCTCGCGAGACAGGTTTACGGCGTTGAGGATGAGGAGATTCTGCACGCCATTCGAGTTCATACTACGGGGGTTCCGAATATGAGTCTGCTGGATCAGATCCTGTTTGTCGCGGATTATATCGAACCGGGACGCACTTCAGCGCCGAATCTCGACAGGCTGCGGGAGCTTTCGCTGCACGATCTGGATATGACAACGTATCGGATTCTTGAGGATACTGTTTCTTACCTGAATGACATAAAGGACGCCGGTATCGATCCCACAACCATGAAAACATGGCAGTTTTATAAAGAACTGACGTCACTATGAAAGAACTGACGTCACTATGAAAGAACTGACGTCACTATGAAAGAACTGATCTAACTGTGAAAGTATTGATGTAACTGTGGAAGTACTGAACAGTTATGAAACGGCAATGAACGAAAGGAGATTTTCGAATGAATGACGCATCGAGAAAAATGGCAAAAATTGCCTGCAAGGCCCTGACGGAAAAAAAAGTGGAAGACGTCCGGGTGATTGACATCAGTGAGATCTCGGTGATTGCCGATTATTTTGTGATTGCGGACGCGGCGAATTCCAATCAGCTGCAGGCGATGATGGATGCGGTGGATGAAGCGCTCATAAAATCCGGCTGCGGGCAGGGAAGGATCGAGGGCAACCAGAAATCCAGCTGGGTGCTGATGGATTACAGGGATATCATTGTTCATCTCTTTACAAAGGAAGACCGCCTGTTTTATGACCTGGAACGAATCTGGAAGGACGGAAAGTTCATAGCGGCAGACGAGCTGTAGACTGCTTGTGTAATGTGATACGGACAGCGATACAAGCCCGTTGTTTCGAACATACATTCTGAAAATGTATTTGCGATTCACAGAAATCTGTGATAAGATAATATACAAAGAAAAGATGCATCGCTGCATGGATATCCGCAGCACGAGAAGAACATAAGAACATAAGAAAAAAGACGGGAGAGTTGTGCTATGTCAAAAGGCAAGATCAGCAAAAAACAATCTGAAATTCTGGAATTTATCAAATCACAGATCCTTCAGAAGGGATATCCGCCCGCCGTCCGTGAGATCTGCGAGGCGGTTCATCTGAAGTCTACATCTTCCGTCCACTCACATCTGGAGACGCTGGAGAAGAACGGTTACATCCGCAGGGATCCGACGAAGCCGCGGGCGATCGAGATTATTGACAACTCTTTTCAGCTGACCCGGCGGGAGATGGTGCAGGTGCCGGTCGTCGGGCGTGTGGCCGCCGGCGAACCGATTCTTGCAATGCAGAATATTCAGGATTATTTTCCGATTCCGGCGGAGTTTATGCCGAATGCCCGGACGTTTATGCTGACGGTGAAGGGCGAGAGTATGGTAAACGCCGGTGTTTTTGACGGCGATATGATTCTCGTCCGGCAGCAGCAGACCGCGGAGAACGGCGACATGGTCGTCGCGCTTGTGGATGATTCCGCTACGGTCAAGACCTTTTACAAAGAGGACGGCTATTATCGGCTGCAGCCGGAGAATGATGCGATGGAGCCGATCCTCGTGAAGGAAGCGTCGATCCTCGGCAAAGTGATCGGCGTATTCCGGTTCCTGTAACGATTTTGGAAGAACAGACGGAGGGACATTCATGCAGAAACAAAATCATGACGGAATATCGCATGATTACGATCATTCAACCCCGCATTCGCACGATCACAATCATCCGAACGCAAAGGCAGTCTCGAACCGTCTGGCCAGGGCGATCGGCCATCTGGAATCCGTCAAGCGCATGGTGGATAACGGCGAGGACTGCACGCAGGTGCTCATTCAGCTCGCCGCCGTCCGCTCCGCGATCAATAACGCAGGGAAGGTGCTGCTTTCCGACCATATTAATCACTGTATGGTGGATGCGGTTGAGAACAAAGATTATCAGAAAATACAGGAGCTGAATGAGGCCATTCAGATATTCATCAAATAAATTTCAGAAGGTTATAATTCATCAAATCAGTTTTCAGGAGGTTCTACAAGTGGGTAAAATTTTTCGATTTGACACGGATGTAGATACGGACCAGATCATAGCGTCCCAGTATCTGCTCTATCCGACGATAGATGAGATGAAGGCGCATACGTTTGAATCCCTCGACCAGAAGTTTGCTTCTGATGTACGGCCGGGGGATTTTGTGGTGGCAAATGAGAATTTCGGCTGCGGTTCCTCTCGGGAACAGGCGCCGTCCGTGCTGAAAGCGCTCGGTGTGAAAGCGGTGATCGCGAAATCCTTCGCGCGGATTTTCTACCGCAATGCCATCAATATCGGCCTGCCGGTCATTGTGAGTAAGGAGTTATACGATGCGGTACACGCGGGCGATGAGATGGAACTGTCCCTTACAGAGGGAATTGCAAGAGTGAACGGACAGGAGTTTGTCTGTACGAAGCTGCCGCCCTATATGCAGGGGATCCTGGATCAGGGCGGACTGATCGCTTCCCTGAATCAGTGAATCTGAGACATACCAATATCTGAAAACAACGGAGGTTTCTGAATTTTATGGGAATGACAATTGCTGAAAAAATCATCGCCGCGGCGGCCGGGGAAAAAGAGGTGCGTGCCGGCGATATCCATACGGTGGAGGTAGACCGTCTGATGAGCAACGACGGCACCACCCATCTGACGATCGATATGTACAACAATCAGCTGAAAGATCCGCACATTGCCGATGTAAATAAGCTGGTCTGGATCGTGGATCACAATGTCCCCGCGGACAGTCCGAAAACGGCTGCCTCACAGAAAAAAATGCGGGATTTTGCGAAGGAGCACGGGATTACGTTTTATGAAGGGAAGGGCGTCTGTCATCAGATCATGATGGAGAACCATGTCCGGCCGGGAGAGCTGATCTTCGGAGCGGACAGCCATACCTGCGCCTACGGCGCACTGGGGGCATTCGGGACCGGCGTCGGCTGTACGGATTATCTGTACGCCATGGTGACCGGCACCTCCTGGGTGCTCGTCCCGGAGACAATCCGGTTTCACCTTACCGGGAAGCTGCCTGAGGGCGTTTATGCGCGCGACCTGATCCTGACCATCATCGGACGTATCGGCGCAAACGGCGCGAATTATAAGGCGATGGAGTTTTGCGGGGAGGGCTTAAAGACCCTGACCATGAGCGACCGCATCGCCATCTGCAATCTCTGTGTCGAGGCCGGCGCGAAGACCGCTTTGATGGAGGTGGATGAAACAGCCCTGGATTACTTAAAGCAGCGCGGCAGAGAGCCGAAGCACATTTTTTCAAGCGATCCCGACGCCGTTTTTGCCGAGGAGTACGAGATTGACCTCGGCGTGATCACTCCGGTCGTGGCGAAGCCGCATTTTGTGGACAATCTTGTGAATGCAAAAAAATGCGCGGGTATAAAGATCGACGAGGCTTTTCTCGGATCCTGCAATAACGGAAGGATCGAGGACCTGCGCGTCGGCGCGGAGATCATCCGCGGGAGGAAGGTTCACCCGCTCGTTCGTTTCCTGGTGGTACCGGCCAGCCAGGAGGTGTACGCTCAGGCGTTGAAGGAAGGGCTGATTCAGACATTTCTGGACGCCGGAGCCATCGTCATGAATGCGAACTGCAGCGTCTGCTGGGGCAGCTGCCAGGGCGTCATCGGCGAGGGAGAGACCCTCATCAGCACCGGCACGAGAAATTTCAAAGGGCGCGCGGGGCATGCGGAGTCGTTTGTATATCTGGCTTCCGCGGCGACGGTCACGGCCTCCGCGATCCGGGGTGAGATCACGACGGCGGATATGCTTTAAATTTGCGCAGGGCTGCGTGTAAAAATTATGCGGCAGAGCCGCTCGCAGCCCGTGCGGCGAGTATGAGGTGAAAAAGAATGCGCCCTGGCACATCCACAGTGCATATGTATTCAGAAGGAGATTTATCATGGAACAATTTACCGGAAAAGTCTGGGTACTCGGCGACGACATCGACACCGATATCATCATGCCGACCGAATATCTGGCCTTAAAAACCGTAGAAGATATGAAACCCTACGCTTTTTCTCCGCTTCGTCCGGAGCTGGCGTCTCAGATCTCGCCCGGCGACATCCTCGTAGCCGGTTCCAATTTCGGCTGCGGCTCCTCCAGGGAGCAGGCGCCGGAGGTCATCAAAGCGCTGGGGGTACGCTGCGTCATCGCGAAATCCTACGCGCGGATATTTTTCCGAAACGCCATCAACAACGGACTGCTTCTCATTGAGAATCCGGATATCCGGGCGGATGTGAAAGAGGGAGACGAGATCACGGTGACCGTCAATGCGCATATCGCGCTCGGTGAAAAGCGTTATCCGATTGCTTCCCTGCCGGAGAACCTCGTGGACATCCTACAGGCCGGCGGCCTTGTAAAAGCGATGCGCAGACGAAACGGTCTGTCAGATTAGCAGCTTTGAACGGAGTCAGCCGCACCATGGTAAAGGCGATGCGCAGACGAAACGGTCTGGCTGATTAACAGCTGATGCAGTCCGGAAATCTGACCGGAATTCAGAAAGAATAAGAACAGGAGTGACTGCCATGGGACATACCATGATTGAGAAAATAATCGGGCGAAACGTCAAAAAGGAGGTCCGCCCGGGGGATATCGTGACCGTGAACGCAGACCGCGTGATGATTCACGATATCTTTATTCCGTTTGTCGCGGAAAAGTTTGAGGAGATGGGTTTTTCGAAGCTTTGGGATCCGGACCGTGTCGTCCTTATCTACGATCATCTCGTCCCCGCGAGCCAGGTGGACGACACGAGACATTTTCGTGCCGGAAATGACTTTGCGGAGAAATACGGCATGAAAAACGTACATCGTTCCGACGGCATCTGCCACCAGCTCATGACGGAGGCGGGCTACGTGAAGCCGGGCGATATCGTGTTCGGGACGGACAGCCACACGACGACCTACGGCTGCGTCGGGGCGTTTTCCTCCGGAATCGGATATACGGAGATGGCAGGGATTCTCGGCACGGGACAGCTCTGGGTGCGCGTCCCGGAGACGATCAAAGTGACGATCAACGGGAACATGCCGGCCGGTCTGATGTCAAAGGATATCATATTAAGACTCATCGGCGATCTCGGTGCGGACGGTGCGACCTACAAGGCGCTGGAATTTCACGGAGATACCGTGGAGCGAATGTCCGTGGCGAGCCGGATGACCATGTCGAATATGGCGGTGGAGGCCGGCGCGAAATGTGCGCTGTTCGCGCCGGATGAGAAGACGGCCGAATACTGCGGGATTACTCTGAACGGGGAACAGAGAAGCCTGGAGGCAGATACGGACGCATCCTATGCCCGTGAGCTTGTCTATAAAGCGGAGGATCTGGTTCCTGTCCTGGCCTGTCCCTCGCAGGTGGATAATATCCGGCCCGTTTCCGATCTCGCGGGGACGCCGGTCGACCAGGTATTTCTTGGCTCCTGTACGAACGGAAGACTGGAAGATCTGATGGCGGCAGCCGAAATCCTGAAAGGAAAAAAGGTCGCTCCTTTTGTGAAGCTGATCGTCACACCGGCGAGCCGTAAAATATTTGACGCGGCGATAGAGAACGGAACGATGCAGACCCTGATCGACGCGGGGGCGATCGTCACGCATCCCGGCTGCGGCCTCTGCTGCGGACGCACCGGCGGCATACTGACGGACGGGGAGAGAGTCGTAGCGACGAATAATCGGAATTTCCTCGGGCGGATGGGAACCTCAAAGGTGGAGATTTTCCTCGCTTCCCCGAAAACCGCCGCAGCATGCGCGGTGTCCGGGAGGATTGCTTCCGCCTGAAACCGATTCCGCTTTCGTATATTTTCACTGCGGTTAAATAATAAAGAAGCTCAGGCAGTTATGGATAG
The DNA here is from genome assembly GCA_021202015.1 of Clostridiales bacterium. GTDB lineage: Bacteria > Bacillota > Clostridia > Lachnospirales > Lachnospiraceae > Eubacterium_I. The sequence continues at coordinate 7,313 of JAJQDV010000020.1, forward strand.
AATGTTTTTTCAGAACAACAAAGTATACATTGTTTTTTACGGGACGATATGATAAAATATTTTCTAATATATGCTGATATTCTATAGAAGGGAATTCCGTATAGATTCATATTGCGCTTTATAATGTGGGGGATATAAATAACGCCTTTTCTGGCAGAAAGAGGATGATGATGGAAGTACGATACACTAATACCCGGGATGCTTCGGAGACGGTTTCCGCATCGCGGGCGATTCTGAATGGTCTGGCGGGCGGCGGCGGGCTTTATGTGCCTACGGTGATCCCGAAGCTGGATATCTCCGTCGAAGATTTGTCGAAAATGTCTTATCGCGAGATCGCGTATGAGGTGATGCGTCGTTTTCTGACAGATTTCACGGAGGAGGAGTTAAAGACCTGCATTGAGCGGGCCTACGATTCCAAGTTTGACACACGTAAGATCGCGCCTCTTGTGAAGGCGGACGGCGCGTATTATCTGGAACTTTTCCACGGCGCGACCATCGCGTTCAAGGATATGGCGCTTTCCATCCTGCCTCATCTGCTGATCACGGCTGCGCGGAAGAATCACGTCAAAAATGATATCGTGATCCTGACGGCGACATCCGGAGACACCGGAAAGGCGGCGCTTGCGGGTTTTGCGGACGTGGAGGGCACGAAGATCATCGTGTTTTATCCGAAGAACGGGGTGAGCCCCATTCAGGAGAAGCAGATGGTCACGCAGAAGGGCGAAAACACTCTGGTCGTCGGGATTCACGGGAACTTTGACCAGGCGCAGACCGGTGTAAAACAGATGTTCTCCGATCCCGATTTGAAGAAAGACCTTGACGCGGCCGGCTATCAGTTTTCTTCCGCGAATTCGATCAACATCGGACGGCTCGTTCCGCAGATCGTGTATTATGCCTACGCCTGTGCCCAGCTTTATGCAAATGGGGAGACCGGCGCAGATGAGAAGATCAACGTCGTGGTTCCTACCGGGAACTTCGGGAATATACTGGCGGCATTTTACGCTAAGAATATGGGTCTTCCCATAGAACGGCTGATCTGCGCGTCCAATAAGAACAAAGTGCTGTATGATTTTTTCTCCACCGGCGTCTATGACAGGAACAGAGAGTTTATGCTCACCTCCTCTCCGTCCATGGATATCCTGATCTCCAGCAATCTTGAGCGGCTGATCTATCGCATCGCGGGAGAGGATGCCGGGGCGAACGCCGCACTCATGAGGCAGCTGGCTTCTTCCGGCAGATACGAGATCACGCCGCGGATGAGAGAACAGCTTGATGTGTTTTACGGCAATTACGCAGATGAGGATGAGACGGCGGCGGAGATCCGCAGGCTTTATCAGGATGCCGGTTATGTCATCGATACGCATACGGCAGTTGCGTCCGCTGTCTATCAGAAATATCTTGCCGAGACCGGCGATACGTTGAAGACAGTGATCGCATCGACGGCCAGCCCGTTTAAGTTTACCCGCAGTGTCATGAACGCCATTGATGAGCAGTATGACGTGATGTCTGATTTTGAGCTTGTTGACGCGCTGTCCTTCCTCGCGAAGGTGAAGGTGCCGCGCGCGATCGAGGAGATCCGGGAGGCAAGAGTGCTGCATGACACCGAGTGCGAGACGGACGAAATGGAATCGGTCGTTCGTGATTTCCTCGGCATCGGCTGAGGCCGACGTGTTTCCGAAAGAATATTATTGAGGCCGACGTTTTCCCGAAAGATTTAAAATGAATTATGAAAGAAAAGGATTTTGAAACATTATGAAAAAAGAAGAATTATACAAATATATAGACCACACCATATTAAAGGCGACGACTTCATGGGAAGATGTGAAAAAGGTATGCGACGAGGCGCTCGTGTTCCGTATGGCGTCCGTATGCATTCCGGGCTGCTATGTAAAAAAAGCCCGAAGCAGCTTCCCGACACTGAATATCAGCACGGTGGTCGGTTTTCCTCTCGGGAACTGCAGCACGGCTGCGAAGGTCGCGGAGGCGAGACAGGCGCTCGAGGACGGCGCCAACGAGATCGATATGATGGTCAATCTCGGCATGGTCAGGGACAAGGAATTCAAGCAGGTGATCGCGGAGATCAAAGAGGTCCGCGAGGCAATCGGTAAGGTGGTACTGAAGGTGATCATTGAGACCTGCTACCTTGATGAGGAGGAGAAGTTCATGCTCTGCCGCTGCGTGACGAAGGCAAAGGCGGATTTCATTAAGACCTCCACCGGATTCGGCACCGCCGGCGCGAAGCTGGATGAAGTAAAGCTGATTCGCAGAACCGTTGATCCCGGCATAAAGGTCAAGGCTTCCGGCGGAATCCGCACAAAGGCGGATATGGAAGAGTTTATTTACGCGGGAGCGACCCGGGTCGGGACGAGCAAAGCGATTGAGATTTTATCAAAAGAGGACGATGAATAGTGTCGGATTCGGATATCAAAAGACTCATCTCCGCCGCTGAGCAGGCAAAAACACACGCGTATGTTCCTTATTCCGGATTTCATGTCGGAGCGGCGCTGCTGTGTGCGGACGGCTCTGTATATACAGGCTGCAATATTGAAAACGCTTCCTATTCCGTTACAAACTGTGCGGAGAGGACGGCTCTGTTCAGGGCGGTTTCGGAGGGACACCGATCGTTTTCCGCGATCGCAGTGGTCAGCGACAGCGAGGAGAACACGCCTCCCTGCGGTGCCTGCCGCCAGGCGCTGGCCGAGTTCTGCGAGCCTGATTTTGTGATACTGATGTGCGGAGCCGATCTGAGATTTCAGCAGACAACACTCGGTGAATTACTGCCGTTTGCATTTTCTCTTTTGCCGGTTTAATGAAAGCATATATGTCGCACTATGATATAATACCGTTCGTGGATTGAAGTAAATGTATCTGAAAATGTATTCTCGAATTTCCTGTACCTGATTTTTTACAGAGGATTCTGAGTATACACATTTAAAAATAGGAGGAAAAAACATGTCAACAAAAGCTTTTTACCCGATCTCCGAGATCGGCGCCGGCAAAGTCGGTTTTTCCAAAACCAGAGCCATCATTGAGGGCGCTTTTTACGGAAACAATGTCGTGAAGGTGAACACGCTGAAAGAGGCTTACAACCTCGCGAAAGAGTCTCCGGGCACGATCGTGACGGATATGCCGATCAAGGACGGAGAGACTTTCGGCCTTGAGAAGGATGCGAAGGTCCTGTTATTCAATGACGGCGCCGTGACCGGACGTTACGCGGCGGCCCGCCGGATCAAGGGAGAACCGGGCGTGGACGCCGCAAAACTGGACAAAGTCGTGATGGACGCGGTCTATGAGACGCGCTGGAAGATTCTGTATCACGCGGAGTGCTTCATCGGCCTGGATCCGGAGTTTATGGTGAAGGCGCATCTCCTGATCCCGGAAGGAGAAGAGAATCTGCTCTACAACTGGATGCTGAACTTCCAGTATATGTCCGATGAGTATGTAAAAATGTATAAACGATCCAAACCCATCGCGGACGGCAAAGAGCCCGATATCTATATTTTCTCGGATCCGCAGTGGGCGCCTCACGAAGCGCCGGATGTGGATTACAGCTGTCTGAGTGATCCGCTGACGCTCTGTTATTTTGACACGAACCAGAACTGTGCCGCCATTCTCGGCATGAAATATTTCGGAGAGCATAAGAAGGGCACGCTGACCATGGCCTGGGCGCTGGCAAACCGCAACGGCTATGCTTCCTGCCACGGCGGGCAGAAGGAATATTCCCTGGAGGGCGGGAAGAAATTCGTCGCCTCCGTATACGGTCTGTCCGGTTCCGGCAAATCCACCCTGACCCACGCGAAGCACGGCGGGAAATATGACGCGTTCGGCGGGATCAAGGTGCTTCACGACGACGCGTTTATTATCAACACGGATACCTGCGCGTCCATTGCGCTTGAGCCGACCTATTTTGATAAAACCGCCGACTATCCGACGGGCTGTCCGGACAATGAATATCTCCTGACCGCGCAGAACTGCTCGGCGACACTGGATGAGAACGGCAAGATCCAGCTCGTGACCGAGGATATCCGCAACGGCAACGGCCGTGCGATCAAATCAAAGCTCTGGAGCCCGAACCGTGTGGATCGGATCGATTCTCCGGTCAACGCTATTTTCTGGATCATGAAGGATCCGACCATTCCGCCTGTCGTAAAGTTAAAGGGTGCGGCGCTTGCTTCCGTTATGGGAGCCACCCTCGCGACCAAGACTTCCACCGCTGAGCGTGTGGCGGCCGGAACCGATATGAACGCGCTTCGCATCGTTCCCTACGCGAACCCGTTCCGTACCTATCCGCTTGTCAACGATTATGAGAAGTTTAAGAAGCTGGTAGAGGAGAAGGACGTAGACTGTTATATCGTAAACACCGGTGATTTCATGGGCACGAAGTGCAAGCCCGCGGATACGCTCGGTATTCTGGAGACCATCGTTGAGGGCAGGGCGAAGTTTGAGCAGTGGGGACCGTTCACCGATATTGAGATCATGTATGACTGGTCCGGGAAGACCGCGGACTTTAAGCCGGATCTGGCTGACAAGGCTTATGTGGCCGCGCTTCAGTCCGCGATGCAGAATCGTGTGAACGCTGTGGAAGGTTTCGCTGTGGATAAGGAAGGCTATGACAGGCTTCCGGATGAGGCTCTGGACGCGTTAAAGAAGATTGTGGAACAGGCCGGTACCTTATAAGATATTTTTGGTAATTTTGTAAAATATTAATCGTATTCTGCTATTGTATTTGTGCACATAGTGGGATATAATAACATCAGAACAGATCATTCGAGACGGATGAAGCGGTTCCTGGGGTGTTCGAGAGCCTTGCTATTTTGAACCTACATTTACGTTCATGGGACTCCTATATCGTATGTCGGATGTCAGGCCTCCGTTTTGTCAGTGGAAGGCAGAAGGCATACTGCGGACACCCACCTGGCTTTTCAGCTAGGCGTCAAAACTGCGGGTACGGCACTCTGGGAACTGCAAAAGACAATTTATTGCAGGATACTTTCGACAAAATGTAATGAGTCTACAAAGGACAGCTTATTACAAATGAGAAATCATGCAATACTAAGGATAAGAGAAGCTGCTATCAGCAGCTTCTCTTTTTTTCGCAGGGGCGCGAGAGGAAATGTATAAGCGGGAGCGTACGAGCGGACGAAAACGGCGAAAAAGAAGAAATTGTCCGTATGCCGGAAGAATTCCAACGGACAAAAACAGGAATTTGACACTACCTTATAAGGAGAGGAGGCGTGCGTTTGAGATACAGATTGAAATTCATGATTCTGATTTTTGCCTGCCTTTTCCTGGTCGCGGAGATTCGTTTTCTTGCTCAGGAAAATGACAGGTTCGTCGGAACCGTCTCGGATGATTCTCTGATTTTGTCAGAAAATCCGGAGACAGAGGATTCGCCAGAGAATTTTTCGACAGAGGATTCTTCTGCCGGGATCGTGGTTCCTGAGACGGTTCGGGTGCTGATCACCCAGGATAATAATCAGTCGGTCTACAGGGAGGATGCGATCCTGATGGGAAGCTCCGCATTGCATATAACCGGCGCCGACGCGGTCTTTGAGGCAAACGCGAATGAGACCGTCGACTGTAAGGAACTGATGGATCTGTGGCAGGCGGAAGAGATCCGGATCGAGCCGGAGGAAGGCGGAAGAGTCTGTGTTTCGAACGCGGAGGGGAGCGCTGTATCCTCTTACTATTGCGGGGCGTTCTGTCTTTATAGAAATGAGAACGGGATATGGATCGTAAATGAGATCGGACTGGAGGACTATCTCTGCGGTGTGGTGCCGGGTGAGATGCCGGAGCGTTTTGAAGAAGAAGCGCTGAAAGCGCAGGCGATCTGCGCCCGGACCTATGTCTGTCTTCAGATGGCAGCGGGAAATTACATGGAGTATCTGGCGGATGTTGATGATACGACAGACTGTCAGGTCTATCTCCCGTCCGATGAGAATGAGAAAACGACGCAGGCGGTGAAAGACACGACGGGAGATGTGCTGGTCTTTCAGGGATCGCTTGCCCCGGTTTATTATTTTTCCACTTCCTGCGGATATACCTCCGGGTTGGAGGTCTGGCAGGGGGAGAGTCCGGATTATTTACATACAGTTTCTCTGCTGACGGAGGAACCGGATATGGGATCACAGGGAACTACAGATGCAGAATCTGCCAACCCGGATTCACAGGAAGCTGCCGGCGCAGAATCAGCCAATCCGGATTCACAGGAAATCGCCGGTGCAGAATCGACCAATGCTGAATTTCAGGTAGATGCTGGTTCGAATGCATCCGGCTCGGAATCAATCGATTTTGACAGTTTTCTCCGGAATACCGAAGTCGCCGCGTATGATTCGGACAGCCGATATTTCCGATGGCAGGCAATTTTGTCCATGTCGTCCCGGGAAGAGGCAGTAAAACAGGCGGTCAAAGAAGAATTCGAACAGGGCTCCGGGAAGGTCTCAGTAACGGATCTGTCCGGCGCGTCGATTTCCGATGTTGACAGCCTCGGAGAGTATGTGAGCATGTCTGTTGAACAGCGAAACCCGGCGGGGATGGTCACGGATCTTCGGATAAGGTTTTCAAACGGTACGGTAAGCATTACCCATGAAAACGCGATTCGTACCATTCTCGGAACAGCCATGACCTCACTTACGGATAAAAATTCGGAATCGGTTTATACTTTGAATATGCTGCCGAGCGCCGCGTTCTCGGTCGACTGCCTCGAAGACGGAACCTGCAGGATTTTCGGAGGCGGACTCGGACACGGAATCGGTATGAGCCAGTACGGGGCGGACGGCATGGCGAAGGCCGGAAAAAGCTGTGAGGAGATCCTGGAGACGTTTTTCCCGGGAACCGTGATCATAAATGTTCCTTCATCCTGATTTGTTGTCTGAGTATACAAAGAAAAGTCCCATCGCGATTTTAAATGGACTATTCTTCGTAACTGTGAAGGTGCTGAACAGTTACGAATTTGCTTGTCATTTACACAATAAAATGATATTCTCACACAGTACACGTCATTTTGTAATGTAAAGAGCTGGCACAAGTTTTTTTGACAATTCACGTCGATTTGATCGGAGAGTACGGATTTGAAACAGAGCATACAGATCATCATGAAGAAAATAAAAGAGGATCATATCGGCGCCTACGCGGCTCAGTCGGCCATGTTTCTTATCATGTCCATCATTCCGTTCCTGCTGGTTCTGATCTCCTTTATCCGGTTTACGCCAGTTTCGGAGGCACTGATCCTGACCGGCATCGATCTGATCAGTCCCGGATACGTATCCTCCACCGTGATCACGATCGTAGACGAGGTATACCATAATACGGGCGGAATCCTCATTGTATCACTGATTTTTGCCGTCTATTCCGCGGCGAAAACGATACAGAGCCTGCGTTACGGCCTGAACAGAGTCTATGAGATCGAAGAGACCAGAAACTGGTTTTCGCTCCGTCTGCGCGCCATGGCGGAGACCTTTGCGCTGATTCTTGCGGTGCTGCTCCTGATGGTTCTGCTGATGTTCGGCCAGTCCATTCAGGATATGCTGGTCGAGTATGCGCCCTTTGTGGCAGTTGTAACCGCGTGGGTATTAAAGCTGCGCCCGCTGATCCTGTTTTTTGTACTGACCGTGATCTTTGCCGGAATTTACAAGGAGATCCCGAACCGGAAGGCTTCCTTCCGCAGCCAGATCGTCGGCGCGTTCGGATGTTCGGCGGCGTGGTATGTATTCACGTTCGGAGTTTCCATCTATATCAATTATTTCAACGGATTTTCCTTTTACGGGAGCATGACGTCCATTGTACTTCTCATGTTCTGGCTTTACTTTGCCATGTATATTTTCCTGGTCTGCGGCGCGATCAATTCCTCGTTTGAGGTGATCCTCGATGAATTAAAGGTGGAGTTTCAGAGCAGGAGGCGGGAGAAGAAGGGCGCAGCGCTTCCGAAAAACAATGGTTCTGAGAATGGAAATGCGAATGATTAAGCTTCCGGAAATACGTTTTTTATAAAAGACAGAAATGCTTTTCCGGCATCATTCAATGGCTTGTCTTTTTTATACGCCATTACAATGGAGGTTTCCACAGGAGGATTCATCTCACGAATGACAAGATTCTCTTTCCGGTATTGCAGGGTTGGTTTTTTCATGGCATAGGTAATACGGGAACTGTGACTGACAAGATCCAGTATCGTTTCACTGCGGTCTATAAGAAAATCAATTTGCGGTTTGAAATCGTATTTCCGGCAGATCTGTTCGAATATATTTTGCAAAACAGAAGCCGGTTTACAGGCGATAAAGGATTCGTTTTTCAGCATATCCGGAGTCAGCTTCTTTTCTTTTGCGAGAGGGTGATCCTTTGACATGGCGATTATCAGGCTGTCTTTTGCAATCGGCATTTTGATAAAATCCTTATCAATCTGATCATAGTTCTGTACAAAAACAAAATCACAGATATCTTTTTTTAATAAATCCAGAAGCTGAATAGTATTTCCCTCTTTGAGAGAAACGTGAAAAACCGGAAACTGCTTTATAAATCGAGAGATATTCTGCAGCACCTCATAGGCAGATGTAAATCCGATCGCTCCCAGGGATATTTTTTTGATCTGATCCGTGAGGATGACCTGAATTTCCCGCCTTGCCATATCGTGAAGCTCACAAACTTTTTGGGCATATGGTAAAAGAATTTTCCCGTAATCATTAAGGGAAACACTGCGCGTGCTTCTGTCAAATAAAGGAACGCCGAAATCATCTTCCAGAATTTTTATATGACGGGATAATGATGGCTGAGAGATATGAAGCCGATCCGCTGCCTCCATAAAATTATTTGTATTTGTAAGTATGATAAAATCTTTCAGATAATCAGTCTCCATTGCAAGCGCCTTTCTTTTGGATTAAGAATTACATTAAAGTTTACATTTATATCAGATTTATGTCCAGTTTGTTTCAATCCAGAATATTTGTAATTTATTCATTTTCCGTATAATTGTATTTATAATTCGATTTGATTGGCTGTATTGTTTTTGCTACACTTTAATGGGTGTTTATAAATTCGGCGCCGGACAGCCATCCCGGTGCTGACCGTTTATGAAAGAAAGGAAAAGGGATTTATGAAAAAAAGAAAACAACTGTTTAAAACCGGTGTAGCCATGGCTTCAGCCGCGGCGCTGACGGTCGGAATGCTTCCGGTGAGTGCAATGGCTTCGGTCAGTTATGACCCGCCGTCTTCCGGTATGGAGGAGGATGAGAATGTTTTAACCGGCGCGACTGCGGCTGCCAACACGGTTGTACTTTCCGTATTGGGAATCAACGTAACTTCAACAAACAGTGCGGGTATGTATAGCAGTAGCGGATCTGCCCAGAACGAGGACGGTACCGATTCATCCAATCTCGGAATCTTTGGCAGCGATATCAATGACGCACCGGATCCGTATATTTACAACTTTTTCTATAATCTTTACAACTACGGTGTAGATGTCGATACGGAACATTATGAGGATTACAGTGAAACTGCGAACGCTGACTGGACAGCGACGCCTTATACGTTGCTCTGGAGCAGCAACAAAAGCGGTGCAAGCGGTCAGGCCAGCGGCACCACGACCATCACTATAAACGGAGTGACAAAGACGACGAACCCGGCATTCTATTATGAACCGGACATCCTTCTCGGCGGCACCAGTAATGGTTACGCTACAGAACTCGCAAATTATCAGACCGACTATAACGCAGATTATGATCCGACAATATTCCTCGGATATACCGGAACTTACTCGACAAGCGGAACACGTTCCGACGGTCTCGGCATGGAGTACAATCAGTTTGATATGACGAGAGGTGTTGTCTATCTCGGATCTGTGGTTCAGAACCTGATGAATGAGACCGGAAAAGTGAACCGATATGATCAGGGAGCATATGAAATCAGTGTAGATTATGATAAGTATAACCGTGGTCTTTACTATTATGTTCTTTCCGAAATTGCGGAAGGCAAATTGACTCAGGTTCGCTATGTTTCCGCTTTGACATATGACACGGATACCGGATTTACTGTTTCACAGGCAGATCGTGTAACACAGGGAACCGATCGTACCGCACAGTATGCTTCCGGTATCGGTGTTGATATTTTTGATCTTCTTGAGGACGGCTATGTATTCTCGGATGGAAGCACTGCTGAAACAACAACCATAACGTCTACGAGCGGGAGAGAAACCACAACAAAAACCGGCTATATAGTTACTGTCGATCAGCTGATTGAAATCCTGAATGAGCCGACGCAGGAGAATGAGCTGGCGACCGGCGTTGTACTTACATCCATCGTTGATACTGAGGATGACGATCTTGCGGAAGCGGGCATCCGTTTCCTCGCAGATCTGCCGGAATGCGTATATGGAATGACCATGCAGACCGTTGAGAACGGCATGGGCATCCCGTATTACATTGGCTATTTCTATTATGACCAGGACAATGACCTGAACCCGATCAGCTATATCTATTACTGGATGGAGAACTTCTATCATGTATCGGATAACGATGCGATGGATACCGTGATCAATAACATGCTGGAAGATGCCAGCCTTCCGGATGAGCTGCAGCTTGCGGGTTCCCACGCGGCAAATTACAGTTCTTCCCTGATCGAGAGCCAGATCACCGCCGGAATCGAGTATTACACTGAAACGCTGGAGCCCTCTTATGACGCGATGGTAGAGGCGGGTGAGATCGACAGCGATTCCGCCCTGTACTGGAGCTGTCTGGATACTTCCGTTGGAATCGGTTCGGATGTCCGCGATACGAATGTAAACTATGACTGCACCTCCGGCGAGTCCTTCACGGACGATTACGGCAATGAGGTATACAGCTTTACTTTCACGGAGAAGTCCGATACTGCAGATACCCTTGCGGTACGCAGGATCGCAAACAACGGCACCTGCACCTTCTATATCTCCTACTCGAATGACAGCGAGACTGCGGATGTGAAGTTTATCTACGGCAAATCCACGGATGAAGTCCTGGTCGGCGACTGGGACGGCGACGGTGTGGATACGATCGCGGTGCGCCGCGGCAATACCTACTATTTCCTGAATGTGGCCAGCGAGGATATCGTATCCGGCGAGTCTTATGTTGCGGATGCGGAGCTGACTTACGGTAAATCCACGGATGAAGTCCTGGTCGGCGACTGGGACAGCGACGGCAAGGATACGCTGTGCGTACGCCGCGGAAGCGAGTATTATTTCAGCAACGATCTGACGAGCAACAGGGGGACGCAGGTTTCCATCGGCAGCGGCAGCGAGACCGCGCTGGCGGGCGACTGGGACGGCGACGGCGCTGACACGGTCTGCTTAAACAGCGGCAACTTGTTTACCGTTTACGACGCATCGGGTACAGCCGGGGATTCCTATACCTATGGTTCGGCGAAGAAGACCTATGACGGTGTTCTGGCGGGCGACTGGGATGCTGACGGCGTCGACACGATCTGCCTGCGCCTCGGCAATGTTTATTACTTTACCAACAGCGCGTCAGGCGCCAGCACTGCTTCAGAGCTTGCCTATGGCAAGAGCACAGATGAAGTGTTTGCGGGAGCCTGGAAGTAACTGACGGCAAATAATGGGTTACTTTTCACTCGTCAGCCACTCACACCGCTGAGTGGCTGCGAGCCAGCGCCAAAATGCTGCTTTTTAGCATTTTGTGTGCATCCCGCGGAGCGTGTTACTTTCACAGGCTGGCTAGCCTGTGAAAAGTAACAAATAATGGAAGCAGGACACTTGAAAGATGACAGAAATATCTTGCATTTACGTTTGCTGCATGATATAATACCTCATGTTTGAATTAACAAGTTTATTGTACTTCGACAGGCAGCCGTATCCTTTACGGACGCAGAGGTACAAAGAGATTTGGTATGCGAGGTGAAAAAAGTGAGAGCAGACATCCATCCGGATTACTATCAGGCTACTGTGACATGCAACTGCGGCAATACGTTTGTGACAGGATCTACGAAGGAGAACATCCATGTCGAAATCTGTTCCAAATGCCATCCCTTCTATACGGGTCAGCAGAAGGCGACCCAGGCACGCGGACGTATCGATAAGTTCAACCGTAAGTATGGCTTAAACAATTAGCATAAGCATGAAATGAAAGGCGGCTGTCCGATCGGATTCGGACAGCCGCTGACAAAAACCTCCGGTTTTATTTTTTAAATATAGCTGGAGGTTTCTTTGTTATGAGGAGTTCAGAATGAAATACTCTGGAATCGGCGGTCAGTCCGTCATGGAAGGTGTTATGATGCGCAATGGTAAAAAGTACGCCGTTGCGGTGCGCAGGCCGGATCATGAGATCGAGGTTAAGGTGGAGGACAACAAGGGTTCCCTTTTTGATGAGAAATGGAACAGGGTGCCTCTTGTCAGGGGCGTACTCAGCTTTATAGATTCTCTTGTGCTCGGCATGTCCACTCTGATGTACTCGGCTTCCTTTTTTGAGGATGAGGAGGAAGAGTCCGGGAAAGATAAAAAGAAGAAGGATAAAAATGAGGAGCAGGCAGAGCCTGCCTCCGATCCGAAGGAACAGGCAAAAAAGGACCGCGCCGAGAAGGCCTTGATGGGCGGGACACTTGTTTTTTCCGTCGTTCTCGCTGTTGCGATTTTTATGATTCTTCCCTATTATCTGTCCCAGCTGTTCCAGAGGTTTATCACGGACAACGCGAATCTGGTCGCGATTTTTGAGGGGATTCTGCGTCTGGTTATTTTTATCGGCTATATTTTTCTGATTTCCCGCATGGAGGATATTCAGAGAGTCTTCATGTACCACGGCGCGGAACATAAATGCATCAACTGTATTGAACACGGCCTGGATCTGACCGTGGAAAATGTCAGGAAGAGTTCAAAGGAACACAAGCGCTGCGGAACAAGCTTTCTGGTGTTTGTCATTGTGATCAGTATTATCTTATACCTGTTTATCCGTGTGGATTCCCATGCGATGCGACTGGTCATCCGGCTGCTTCTGATTCCCGTGATCGCCGGTTTGTCCTATGAGCTGATCCGTGCGGCGGGCCGGACGGAAAACCGGTTTATTCAGCTGCTCAGCAAACCGGGACTGTGGATGCAGGGACTGACGGTGAAAGAGCCGGACGATGAGATGATCGAAGTCGGCATCGCGTCGGTGGAGGCGGTTTTTGACTGGAAGCCTTTTGTAGAGGAAGTCCGCGCGGAGGAAGCTGCGGAGAATTCGGGAGCGGGACAGTGACGGCGGGTTTTCTGAAACTTTCAGCAATCGCTGTATATTAAGAAAAGACTGCGTAACTGCATTGAACAGTTACAAGACTGCAAGATATGACCTACAGGGAAGCCCGGACGCGCGCGGTCGCGCAGCTGAAAAATGCGGGAATTGAAAATGAAATTGCGGAGAGTGAATTTCTTCTGGAATCTGCCTGCCGTACGGATCTGAATTTTTATCTGCTGCATCAGAATGAGGAGATGCCGCCCGGACAGGCGGAGTCTTACCGGAAGCTGCTGGAGCTCAGATGCCGGCGTATCCCCCTGCAGCATCTGACCGGAGAGCAGGAGTTTATGGGACTTCCTTTTTTTGTAAATGCGAACGTCCTGATCCCCCGGCAGGATACGGAGCTCCTCGTGGAGGAGGCGCTGCGGCTGCTGCGCAACCGGTCGGAATCCACCGTATCTGAGAATGAAAACAATGGTGCAGGTTCCGGGAGTGTCAGCGGAATCAAATTTGACACTGCATCTGATCCCGGCGGCATACGTACAGGATATGATAATTTTCAGAAACGAAAGAAACGCGTGCTCGACCTCTGCACCGGTTCCGGCTGCATCGCGGTCAGCCTGAAATCGTTTTGCCCGGAGATTGAGGTGGTCGGGTCTGACATCTCTGAGGAGGCTCTGCGGACAGCGCAAAAAAACGCGGAAAGAAACGATGCGGACGTTTCTTTTTTCAAAAGCGATCTGTTCTCGGAACTCAGCGGGCGATTCCATATGATCGTGTCAAATCCGCCTTACATTCCTTCCGATGTGATTCTGACCCTGATGCCGGAGGTCAGAGACCATGAGCCGCCGCTCGCACTTGACGGGAGCGCGGACGGTCTGTATTTTTATCGAAAGATTACGGAGAGGGCAAATGACTTTCTGCTGCCGGGCGGAACGCTGATGTTTGAGATCGGATATGATCAGGGACAGGCCGTTTCAGATCTGATGCGCGAAAATCATTTTATTGAGGTCATTGTGATCCGGGATCTGCAGGGGCTAGACCGCGTGGTAAGAGGCAGGAAGAGGTTTTTATGAAAAAGAACAGGAGAAATGAAAATGTTTGACAGACTGGAAGATACGCTGCTCCGTTTTGAGGAGGTCTTAAGCCTCTTAAGCGAGCCTGATGTAGCGTCCGACCCGAAACGGTTTCAGGCTCTGATGAAAGAGCAGAGCGATCTCGCGCCGGTGGTGGAGGCGTATAAAGGATATAAAAAATGCAATCAGGACATAGAGGACAGCCTGTCCATGCTCCAGGATGAGTCTGACGAGGAGATGCGGGAGATGCTCAAGGAGGAGTTGAACGCGTCCAAAACCCGGGCGGAGGAGCTGGAGCAAAAGCTGAAGGTTCTCCTGCTTCCGAAGGACCCGAATGATGATAAGAACGTGATCGTGGAGATCCGTGCCGGCGCCGGCGGCGATGAGGCGGCACTTTTCGCGGCGGAGATCTACCGCATGTATGTGCACTATGCGGAGTCCAGGCGCTGGAAGGTCGAGACCATGGACGTGGAGGAGATCGGCATCGGCGGCATGAAATATGTCAGTTTTATGGTGACCGGGCAGGGCGCTTATTCGGTATTAAAATACGAGTCCGGCGTACACCGCGTGCAGCGCGTCCCGGAGACGGAATCCGGCGGACGGATCCACACCTCAACCATCACGGTTGCCATCATGCCGGAGGCGGAGGAGGTCGATGTGGAGATCGATATGAACGACTGTAAATTTGACGTTTTCCGTGCGTCCGGAAACGGCGGACAGTGCGTCAACACAACCGATTCTGCGGTTCGTCTGACTCACATTCCAACCGGCATCGTGATCTCCTGCCAGGACGAAAAATCACAGCTGAAAAATAAGGATAAGGCGCTTAAAGTGCTGCGCGCGAAGCTCTATGATATAGAGTGCCAGAAGGCGCATGACGCGGAGGCAGAGGCAAGGCGAAGCCAGGTCGGCACCGGCGACCGCTCAGAGAAGATCCGCACCTATAACTTTCCGCAGGGACGTGTGACCGATCACCGGATCAAGCTGACACTGTATCGGCTGGACGCCATTATGAACGGCGATATCCAGGAGATCATTGACGCGCTGATCGCGGCGGACCAGGCGGCGAAGCTGGCGAAGATGAGTAATGCCTCCTGATAAATCAGCTGTTTTCCCAAAGACGCCGCCGTTTCTTACCTGACTGACTCATTGACCGGAATTCTGAAAGGTGATTATGACCCGGATGAAGAAAAGTCGGAAAGACTGCAGTTTACTTTTTCCGCACAAAGACAGCCCTGAAAATCGTCCGGACAAGCGGCTGGATGAAAAACAGCTGTGAAAAGTACGCAAACGGGAAGTTGAAGCACACCAGCCTCAGCCAGTTGGCGAACAGGGTTACAACGCTGAATCCGGCATAATAGGGATAATACATCCAGGCGGCCAGAAAGCTCATGGCGGGGCACATGAGACCGACCGTTGCACAGATGATGGCAGTCTCAAAGATCATATGGTGCGTTTCTGCCGGGTTGAATACCCTGCTGGCCAGCCGGAAGGAGCAGGGGCTGCCCAGTACATTTTCCAGCGTATAGGCGAGACAGAATTCGATCAGTATAATGGCCCAGATCGGCAGATAGTGGCCGAACGCATAGACGCCTCCCTGAATGTTGATCCCGCTGATTACGCTTGTGGCGCCCTCCAGCGAGGAAAAATAAGAACCGTTGATCACATAAAGACTGTAAAAAACATAACCGTGTACAGTGATTACGACGGTGATGAGTGCGAACATCATTCGCTGAAACTGATTTTGCGGCATAAAAATCCTCCCTTTTTGCTATATGCAAACACATGAATATTACGAAAAACACAAAAAAACACAAGTAAAATCAGCAGTCAGATCAGAAAACATGTTACCGTAATCAGATTTACTTGCTGAGCAATACTTGTGTCGTTATGCGTATTATTTAATTGTTGAGTAGTTTATCATCCTTAATTCAGATTGTCAAACTGTTTTTATTATACGCAAAAAACAGCGCCTTCTGAATACCTCTGTTTGGTGGACTGAAACGATGTTTTTACTTACACAATAAAATAAATCAAAAGAAATGATTAAATTTAATCATTTCTTTTTGCTTTCCCACGTGTTATAGTCTTATGTATGATTCAGTCCTTGTGAAAAGAGATGCACAAAGACCTGCTGATTTCAGGAGAAACGGAGAAATGAGACGATGAATACACAGAAATACAAAATCCCCTATTTTTTGCCGCCGGACATGGGGTATGACTGGGTAAAGAAAACGGAGATTGAGAAAGCCCCGATCTGGTGCAGCGTAGATCTGCGGGACGGCAACCAGTCGCTGATTGAGCCGATGGGACTGGAGGAGAAGATCGAGTTTTATCAGATGCTGGTTCACGTCGGATTTAAGATCATCGAGGTGGGATTCCCCGCGGCGTCCGAGACGGAGTATGAGTTCCTGCGCACCCTGATCGAGCGGGATATGATCCCGGACGATGTGACGATTCAGGTCTTGACGCAGGCGCGGGAGCATATTATAAAGAAGACTTTTGAGGCGATCAGGGGTGTAAAGCACGCGATCGTCCATGTTTACAACTCCGTGTCCGTGGCGCAGCGCGAGCAGGTCTTTAAAAAAGACAAGGAGCAGATCAAGCAGATCGCCGTCGACGGCGCGATCCTGCTGAAGGAGCTTGCGGCGAAGGAGGATGGCGATATCACGTTTGAATACAGCCCGGAGAGTTTTACCGGGACGGAGATGGAGTATGCCCTGGAGGTGTGCAACGCCGTCCTGGACGTCTGGCAGCCGACACCGGATAAAAAGGCGACGATCAACCTTCCCGCCACGGTGGAGAACGGCATGCCGCATATTTTCGCGAACCAGATCGAGTACATGCATAAGAATCTCAAATACCGGGATTCCGTCGTGATCTCCATCCATCCGCACAATGACCGTGGGACCGGCGTGGCGACGGCGGAGCTGGGGGTTCTGGCCGGTGCGGACCGTGTCGAGGGCACGCTGTTCGGGAACGGGGAGAGGACCGGGAATGTCGATATCGTCACGCTCGGCATGAATATGTTCTCCCATGGTTTTGACCCGCAGCTTGATTTTTCCGATATGAATTACCTCGCCACCACTTATGAGCGGCTGACGCAGATGCAGATTTCTCCGCGTCATCCCTACGCCGGACAGCTGGTGTTTACCGCGTTTTCCGGTTCCCATCAGGACGCGATCGCGAAGGGGCTTGCCTGCCGTCAGGAGCAGGAGAAAGAGATCTGGGATGTTCCCTACCTGCCGATCGATCCGCAGGACGTCGGACGCACCTATGATTCGGATGTGATCCGGATCAACAGCCAGTCCGGCAAGGGCGGCGTGAGCTATGTGCTGAAAAACCATTTCGGCCTGGTTCTCCCGGCAAAGATGCGGGAAGAGGTGGGCTACGCGGTAAAGCATGTCTCCGATGTGGAGCATAAGGAGCTTTCCCCGCAGAAGATCTACGAGATCTTCCGTTCCCGGTATTTTCTGTATCAGGACCACTTCTCTGTGAGGGAGACGCATTTCGAGCAGATCCAGGGTATCCGCGCGGAAGTGACGATCGAGTACAACGGAAAGACGGATATGGTGATCGCCTCCGGAAACGGCCGTCTCGACGCGGTCAGCAACGCGATCAAGCAATATTTTAATATCGCGTATAAGCTGCAGGTTTACGAGGAGCACGCGCTCTCGCAGGGTTCCTCCTCGCAGGCGGCATCCTATATCGGCATTCAGGGCGGTTCGGATTCGCTGTACTGGGGCGTCGGCTTTGACGGCGACATTGTAAAAGCGTCGATTCACGCGCTGTCGGTGGCGGTGAATCACCTGCTCGATGATCTGTCAAAAAAAAACTGAATCTCGATAAGCGGATGCAGGAGATCATGAATTATATCCAGACGCATTACCGGACGGTCACCTTAAAAGTCCTCGCGGAGGAGTTTTACCTCTCGGTTCCCTATCTCTCGAAATACATCCGGGAGAAAACAGGCCGGCCTTTCAGCGAGATTGTGACCGGGATCCGGATGCAGCATGCCTGCAGCCTGCTGAAAGCAAAGGGAATGACGATCGAACAGGTCGCCGAGGAGTCCGGTTATCCCAGCGTAGAGCATTTTAACCGCCAGTTTAAGCGGATTTACGGGATCACGCCGGCGGCTTACCGCAATCAGTAACCGATTTATATTCTTATAGGCTATAGGCGCGAGAATGCGCCAGGGCGCATTCTTTTACAAAAGATAATGTGCCGACATACTGATGTAAATGCCGAATGCAGTATCCATGTTTCGTAAAATGACAATAATTAAAGGATTTATCATATGATTGAAATAATAAAGTCTGTAATATTCGGAATCGTAGAAGGTATCACCGAGTGGCTGCCGATCAGCAGCACCGGCCATATGATCCTGCTGGATGAATTTGTCACGCTGAACGTCAGCGACGAGTTCTGGGATCTGTTTCTGGTCGTTATTCAGCTGGGAGCCATTCTCTCCGTCATCGTAATGTACTTTAAAAAGCTGGTGCCGCTATCCAGGCGGACGGAAGGGATCCGGATTGACCGGAAAAAATGCAGCATGTGGCTGAAGATCATCGTAGCCTCGATCCCTGCTGCCGTCGTCGGACTTCTGTGGGACGATATTTTCACGGCGCTATTCTATAATTATTTTACGGTTGCCGTCATGCTGATCATTGTCGGATTTGTATTTATTGTGGTGGAGAATTTTCTGCCCAGGCGCCGGAACGCTGTGGATTCTATCGACGATATTTCCTATGGAAAAGCGTTTGTGATCGGCCTGTGCCAGACGGTCGCCGCGGTGTTTCCCGGGACGTCGCGTTCCGGTTCCACCATTATCGGCGGACTGCTGCTCGGAATTTCACGGACGACGGCGGCCGAGTTTACATTTTTCCTCGCGATCCCGGCGATGGTCGGAGGCAGCGCGATCAAGCTGCTGAAATATGAGGGAAGCTTTACCTCCGAGGAGCTTCTGCTGCTGGGCGTGGGGACGCTGGTGGCATTTATCGTCTCCATCATCGCAATCAAATTCCTGATGAGTTATATCAAAAAGCATGATTTCACGGTGTTCGGGTGGTATCGGATCGCGCTGGGCGTGATCGTGCTTGCTTATTTTGCGCTGCGCTGAAGAGAGGTTGCTATGGCACTATATTTTCTATATGGGAATTCCGGAAACGGAAAATCAGAATATATCTACCAGAAAACAGCTGATATGGCAGAGCAGTCGCCGTATCAGCGTTATTTCGTTATTGTGCCGGAGCAGTTTACCCTGCGTGCGCAGCAGAGCCTGGTCGCGCGCACGAAAAACCATGTTATTCTGAACGTCGACGTCGTGAGCTTTGAACGTCTGGCATACCGCGTTTTTGATGAACGCGGCATTCATCATACCGTGATGGAGGAGACGGGAAAGAGCCTTGTCCTGCGCCGGATCGTGGCGGAGAATGAACGAAATCTGTCGGTCTTAAAAGGGAATCTGACCCGGATGGGGTCTGTCGGCGAGTTGAAATCCATGATTTCCGAACTGATGCAGTATGGGATTTCCGCAGACGATCTGGAGGATTTTCTCCCGGAGTTAAAGGAGAGCAGTGCCCTGCGCCTGAAACTCGGTGATATTTTACATATTTACCGCTCCTTCGAGAACTATCTGTCGGAGGGCTATGTGACGGCGGAACGGGTGCTTGAGGTGCTCTGCGACGCCGCCGCGGAATCCGCCCTGTTAAAGGACGCCGTTCTGATTTTTGACGGATTTACAGGTTTTACGCCGGTACAGATCAGGCTGCTCCGTGAACTGATGCTTTATGTAAAGGACATCTATGTCACGGTAACGCTGGATACGCGGGAAGTTTTGTACGGCCGCCATCGTCCGGCACAGATGCAGGAGCTGTTCTATATGAGCCATAAGATGGTAAACGCGCTGGTGTCCGCGGCGGAGGATACCGGTTTTGAGATTGCGGATCCCCGGCAGATCGACTCCTGTGAAAAGAGCCGGTTTGGCGGAAATCCGGTTCTCGCTCATCTGGAACAGAATCTTTTCCGTGTACACAGCATGGATTATGCAGAAGAATGCGGTTTTCATCTGAATCTTTATTCCCTCTCTTCTCCGAAGGAGGAGCTGCATTTTGCCGCCGCGACGATTCAGGCGCTCGTGCGGGAAAAGGGTTACCGCTATCGGGATTTTGCCATCGTCAGCGGCAATGTTGAGACTTATGCGAAATATGCGGATTCCGTTTTTTCTGTCTGTGAGCTTCCGTATTTTACGGATATGAAACAGACTATTCTCTATCATCCGCTGATCGAGCTGATCCGAGCGGCCATGGAGATGGCGGAGAGGGATTTTTCATGTGAGAGCGTGTTCCGTTATCTGCGCACAGGGCTGTGCGGATTTTCTCCGGAGGAGGCGGATCTGCTGGAAAACTACTGTATCGAAAGAGGGATTCGCGGTCTTAAAAAATGGCGGAAACGCTTTCTGAAACCCTCCTCCCGCCACGGAAGGATCCGGCCGGATGTGGAAGCTTTGCAGGACGAGCTTACGGAACTGAACCATCTGCGGGAGCGGCTGTGCGGACAGGTTTTATCCTTTACAGAATCATTTCAGAAGAAGGACGCCTCCGTAAAGGAGCGGACCGAGGCGCTCTATCAGCTCCTTTGTGACCTGAAGACGGAGGATCAGCTTCGCGCAAAACAGGCGGAGTTTGAAGAAAACGGGGAGGAACGGCCTGCCTCGATCTACCGCCAGATTTATAAGATCGTGATCGACCTCTTTGACAAGATGGTGAATCTTCTCGGGGAGGAAAACCTTTCGATCGCCGATTATGCCGATGTCCTGGAGGCCGGATTGTCCTCCGCGAGAGTCGGTTCCATACCGCAGGGGAACGACTGTGTGATCATGGGCGATATCGAGCGTACAAGGCTGGACGGGATCCGGGTATTATTTTTCCTCGGAGTGAATGACGGCGTGATCCCGAAAAGATCACAGCGGGGTAGCCTTCTGTCCCCATACGATCGTGAGGTGATGGAGGCGCATGAACTTGAACTGGCGCCCGGAGAACGGGAACAGGTGTTTCTGCAGCGTTTTTACCTCTATATGAATCTGACGAAACCGTCTGACGCGCTGTATCTGACCTGGGCGCGGATGGACGGGGAGGGGAAGGCGGCGCGGCCATCCTATCTGGTCGGTGTGATGCAGAAGCTGTTCCCGAAGCTTAAGATCCATGAGCTGGAAACCGGCGGCTTTCCGTCCGCTGTTTCGCCGAAGAGCGGCGAGGAAGCCTATGCGGCGGGGCTGATGCGGCTGGATGGTGTTTTAAAATGGAAAAACCTGCAGGAATGGAAAGCCCTGCACCAATGGTTCCTGCAGCAGCCGGAATGGATGCCGGTGATACGGAATCTCTTTGACGCTCATTTTAAAAACTATCAGGGAGAATATCTGGAGGCGGAGCTGGCGCAGCTTCTGTACGGTACGGTCTTGCTGAATTCCGTCACCCGTCTCGAACTGTTCGCAAAGTGCGCTTATGCACATTTTCTGGAATACGGCCTGAAGCTGGCGGATCGGAAAGAGTTTACGTTTGAAAGTCTGGATATGGGCACCATGTTCCATTCGATTTTACAGAAATATTGTGTTTCTCTTGAAAAAACGTATGATTGGGATTCCGTTACGAACCAGCAGCAGGAGGAACTGCTGCGGCAGGCGATGGAGGAAGCGGTTCTGGAAATGCCGAATGAATCTCTGCTCGAATCCTCACGGAGTGCCTATGTGCTGGAACGCATTTACCGGATCATGCGCCGGAGTATCTCCGTAATGACGGAACAGATCCGGCGCGGCGATTTCCGGCCGGACGGTTATGAAGTGGAGTTCTCACAGGTGAGCGAACTGAGTTCGCAGACGCTGATGCGGACGGTCGGCACGGTGGACCGCATGGATGTTTACGAGAACGAGGAAAAGATCTATGTAAAGGTGGTCGATTACAAGTCCGGCGTCACGAAGCTTCAGCTTTTATCCCTCTATTACGGGATGCAGCTTCAGCTCGTCGTTTATCTGGATGCCGCGATGGAAGCGCTGAAACAGCAGCATCCCGGGAAGGAGATCGTGCCGGCCGGCATCCTGTATTTCCGCCTGGACGACCCGATGATCGAGGGGGATGGGAGCAGCGACGAGGAGATCTTTCAGGCGATTCTTTCGGACATGCGCCCGAACGGACTGGTAAATACGGATCCGGAGGCCTGGCTGCATATGGACCGTGATCTTTTGGAAAACCGAAAGTCTTCCGTTGTGCCGATCACGCTGAAAAAGGATCTCACGATCGGCAAAACAGGGACATCCGCGGCCTCGACAGAGGATTTCAATCAATTACGGGAATATGTCAGCGGTGTGATCGATTCTGCAGCGAGGGATATTCTGGGCGGAGATATCCGTGTGAAGCCTTACCGGCTGGGCGATCGGACAGGCTGTGATTATTGCGGTTTCCGGGGCGTGTGCGGGTTTGACCGGCGTATACCGGGTTACGGATTTAAGGACGAGCCGGATCTGAAGGATGAAGAAGTCTGGGAAAGGATCCGGAAAAAAGGATCAGACCCCGGTAAATAAATATAAACTTTATTAAATTTTTATAAATTAATAGAATTTAGAAACTCCGGGAGAAAGGACAGAATGTGATGACAGCATCCGTACAACCTGAACAGGAAAAAACCGAACAGCCCACGCTTACCTGGACGCCGGATCAGCAGAAAGTGATCAGCCTGCGCGGCCGCAGCCTGCTCGTCTCAGCCGCCGCGGGATCCGGCAAGACGGCGGTGCTGGTGCAGCGGATCATCTCGATGATCACCGATCCAGAGCATCCGATCGATGTAGATGAGCTTCTCGTGGTGACATTTACGAATGCAGCCGCAGCCCAGATGCGGGAGCGCATTTTAGACGCGATCGAGACAGCGGCGGACGCCGATCCGGCGAACATCCAACTTCAGAGGCAGAGGACTCTGATCCACAATGCGCAGATTACCACGATCGACAGCTTCTGCCTGCATGTGGTAAAGAACCATTTTCATCGGATTTCTCTGGAGCCGGGCTTCCGCATCGCGGATGAGGGAGAGCTGACGCTGCTCCGTGAGGATGTCTGCGACGCAGTGCTTGAGCGCTATTATCAGGAGCGGGATCCGGCGTTCCTGCGCTTCGCGGAAGGCTACGCGGGCGCGAAAAGCGACCGGCCGCTGCTTGACATGATCCTTCGCCTGTATGATTATTCCAGGAGTTATCCCTGGCCGGACGAATGGCTGGCGTCCTGTGCCGGTCAGTATGAGGCGGCGGATCTGGCCGCGTTGGAGAAAAAGAAATGGGTGCGTGATTTCCCGGACTACCTGCGGGTTCGGGTGGAAGAGATGATCCACCGGTATCGGGATGCATACGCTCTTACGCTGGAGGAGGACGGGCCGCAGCATTATGAGGGCGTGGTGCGGGATGATCTGAGGCAGCTGGAAAAACTGCTTGAGACAAACACTGAAAATAATGTTTCTGAGTCAGACAGATTTTCGGCCGTGGCTGGAGGGCATTTGAAGCTTCTTCGCTGGCAGGACGCCCTGCGCGGCATTCATTTCAAAACGCTCCCGGTGAATCGAAAATACGCGGGCAGCGAGGAGAAAAAGGACGCGGTAAAGTCTGCCCGTGACCGGATGAAGAAGGAGATCCGGAATTTTACCGATAAATATTTTTCCTCGGACATGCAGGAACAGCTGAAAGTGATGCAGAAGACCGGCGCCATGGTTCAGACGCTTACAGATTTGACCAAAGTATTTTCCAATGCGTTTGCGGAGGAGAAAGCAAAAAAGAATATTCTTGATTTTTCGGACATCGAGCATTTCGCACTGAATATTCTGGTAGATTCGAAGACGAAACAGCCGACGGAGACCGCAGCGGAGTACAGGGCGCGTTTCCGGGAGGTCATGATCGATGAGTACCAGGACAGCAACTATGTCCAGGAAGCGCTGCTGACCGCGGTTTCCGGCATTCCGGAGCACCATGAGAATATGTTCATGGTGGGAGACGTCAAACAGAGTATCTACCGGTTCCGGCTGGCGAGACCGGAGCTGTTTATGCAGAAATATGACACCTTTTCTCTTGCGGAGAGCCGGACGCAGCGGATCGACCTGCACCGGAACTTCCGAAGCCGGGAGGAGATCATCTCCGCCGTAAACGACGTCTTCGGGCGGATCATGGGACGGGATCTCGGAAATGTGGAGTACGACGCGAAAGCCGCCCTGTACGGAAAAGAAGCAGCATCGCTCCCGGAAAATCCTGCAGCTGATCACGATTCTGCAGCGGGATCCTCGACAGCTGAAAATCCGTACAACATGGAATGTCTCCTTGTCGAGCCGGATCCCCTTGGACAGGACAATCGCCTTACGGAGGCACGGGTGATCGCGCAGCGTATCCGAAAACTGGTTTCCGAACAGCAGATGCCCGGATGCAGCTACCGGGATATCGTGATCCTGCTCCGCTCTCTTTCCGGCTGGTCGGACGCGTTTGTGACCGCCTTTGAGCAGGAGGGAATTCCGCTTCTGGTGTCCTCCCGGACGGGATATTTTTCCGCGCAGGAGGTGCAGGTTGTCCTCGCGATGTTACGGGCTATTGATAATCCGCGTCAGGATCTGCCGCTTGTGACAGTGATAAAATCTCCAATCGGGAATTTTTCCGACGAAGATCTGGCACGAATCCGTACGGTCAGCGCGAATCAGCCTTTTCTTGCGTGTATGGAGGAAATTGCCGGAGAAAAAACAGACGCAGAGTTTAGAAATACAAATCCTGAATTGTATAACAGGGTTCTCCGTTTTCGGAATCTGCTGAATTCCTTCCGGGAGCGCATGCCGTACACGCCCATTCACCTTCTCATTCAGCAGATTTACGATGAAACAGGCTATCGTAATTATGTTACCGCGCTGCCGGCCGGGGAACAGCGCCGGGCAAATCTCGATATGCTGCTGGAAAAAGCGATCGCCTATGAGCAGACCAGCTACCACGGCCTGTTTCATTTTATTCGTTACATCGACCGCCTGATGAAATACGATGTGGATTACGGGGAAGCGGAGACCGTCAGCGAGCAGGAGAACGCGGTTCGCCTGATGACGATTCACAAGAGCAAGGGTCTGGAATTTCCGATCGTCTTTGCGGCCGGGATGGGAAAATCGTTTAATATGACGGACGCGAACAGCAGCATGATCTTTCATCCGGAGTACGGTGTGGGTCTGAAACTGGCTGACGCGGAGCGGAGACTGAAAACGGACACGCTGATCCGCCGGATTTTTTCGATTGAGACAAAAAAGGAAAATCTGGGCGAAGAGCTGCGTGTGCTGTATGTCGCCATGACCCGCGCGGAAAAGAAGCTGATCCTGACCGGCATGAGACCGAAGAAGGATGCCGAAGAACGGCTGTTTACGGAGGATTTTGAGAAACTGGATTTCAGTACCCGGATGGATGCGCGCTGTCCCTGGGACTGGGTGCTTCCGGCGCTTGCCTCTTACGGTGACCGCTATCCTCTGCAGATCATCGATCTGGAAAACCGGGTGGAGAGCGAACAGGAAAAACAGTCCGAAATTATTACAAAGAAAAAAGCATTGGAAAAAGAACTGGAACAGATCGATGCGAACGTATACGCAGAAGTGGAAGAGCGGCTTTCCTGGCAGTATCCGTATGAGCAAAGCGAGGTTCAAAAGCAGAAGGTGTCTGTTTCCGAAATTAAGCATCGCGCGATGGAGGACGCGAGAGACCTGCTTGAGGAGGACGGCGGACAGAATCTGTTCCGGGAAGAGATCCCGATTCCCTATATTCCGAAATTTGTACAGGAGCAGGAGGAGAACCGGGGAGCGCTGCGCGGAACGGCGTTTCACCGTTTCCTGGAATGTCTGGATTTCGCAGATCCGGCCTGGGAAAATATAGCAAAGAGCGGCAGAAGAGAAGCGGTATCTGAATTAAAGAATTATATGAGCCGACTGCTGACTTCCGGCCGGATGGAAGAAAGTGAGATCGCGCTGCTGAACGCTGAAAAAATTGCCGCGTTTTTGTCCACGGAGACGGCTGTTCGGATGATGGTGAGTGCAAGACGGAATCAGCTAACAAAGGAACAGCCTTTTGTGATGTCGCTTCCCGCCTCCTGCATCTGGAATGAGACGGAATCAGAAGAGCCTGTGCTCGTGCAGGGTATCATTGATGTCTTCTGGGAGGAGGAAGACGGTATCGTTCTTCTGGATTATAAGACGGATCGGGTTCAGACGCCTCAGGAGCTGGTGCTGCGTTACAGGGAGCAGCTACGGCTCTACGCGGAGGCACTGAACCGCCGTTTTGAGCCGAAGAGGGTGAAGGAAATATTGATGTATTCGTTTCGGCTGGATCAGGTGATTTCGATTTGAGAAAAATCGTAAATATTTTCTTAGGAAGATTTTCGAAATGGGAGGATACAGGACATGAGAATTATACTTGGCTCGGCTTCGCCGCGACGAAAAGAACTGCTGGAACGCATGGGACTGGAATTTGAGGTGATTCCGTCAAAAGGGGAGGAGATCATTACAAAGGAGGCTCCGCCTGACATCGTGACGGAACTGGCCGGGCAGAAGGCGGAAGCGGTGGCCCGCACGATGACAGAGGATGATATGCTCATCATCGGAGCGGATACGATTGTCGCGTATGAGCATCAGATTCTCGGCAAACCGGCCGATGAGGAGGATGCGTTTCGCATGCTCCGTCATCTGTCCGGGAACACACACCAGGTATATACCGGCGTCTGCCTGATCCGGATCAATTCGGAAGGATATGAGGAATACTGTTTTTATGAGAAAACAGATGTCACGTTTTACTTCATGACAGATCAGGAAATACGGGCGTATATCCGGACGGGCGATCCCATGGACAAGGCCGGAGCCTATGGAATACAGGGCGTGTGCGGAAAATATATCCGCGAAATTCAGGGGGATTACAACAACGTGGTCGGCCTTCCGATCGCGAGGCTGTATCAGGAGATGAAAAAGCACGGATTCCTGCCCTGAGCATTTCGCTGAAACTGGTAACAAATTATGAAATTTACGCGATCGAGATATACAGCTTGTTCAGCAGGACACGGAGCGTGTCCTGCTCTTTTTCTGTAAGCGCCTGATCGATCTTCACCTGAGTCTGGCAAAAACTTTTACAGACATTTTCTCCGAGAGCGGCACCGTCTGCCGTCAGCCGGATCCGCTTCGTACGCGTATCCTGCGGTTCCGAACAGCGTTCCACCAGATTTTTATTTTCAAGACGTTTTACGATGCCGAGCATGGTCTGCTGCGTGACCTGAAACCTCTTTTCGAGCTCCTTCATGGAGAGAATCCCGTTGGGGGAATCATACAGCACAAAGATTACGCGCGCCTGTGAGCATGTGATCCCGTACTGCATGAGATCGTGGTTCATATCCTTCTCCAGTTTTCCGACATTCATCTTGATCAGAGGCATCAGATTATTTAATTGAGTTTCCATAGTTACATTTTCTCCTGTTATTCTGCCGTTTCAGAAAGCCGTATGTAAATGGTCCGGCTGTCCCCGCCCGGCAAAAGCGGTCTGTGCGATGTTCCGTCCGATCACTCGGAGTAACATTCTTCCCGCTGCGCCACTTCCATCATAAGCTTGATGCGGTTCAACTGATTGACCTGGCTCGCGCTCGGGTCATAGTCGATGGCGACGATGTTGGCTTCCGGATACATCTCCTTGATTTTTTTCACGATGCCCTTGCCGACTATATGGTTCGGCAGGCAGCCGAAGGGCTGCGCGCACACAACATTGTTGACTTCCCGGTGGATCAGATCGATGATCTCTCCGCCCAGGAACCAGCCTTCGCCGCAATGGTTGCCGAGAGAGAGTACCTCCTGCGCATTCTTCCGGATCTCCCGGAAGCTGGCGCGGTCGCGGAACCGTTCGCTGTGATTCATGTTATGTATGATCGGCCTTCTGGAGGAATTCATCAAAAATGTGGCGATCCGCGCGACGATGGCCGCGGCCTTTGTCCCGCCCAGATATTTCTTCCGGTAGACGGAATTCCAGAAGCAGTATTCCACAAACTCGATAAAATCAGGCAAAACCGCCTCCGCGCCTTCCTCCTCCAGCAGATCGACGAGATGGTTGTTGGCGATCGGCATATATTTCACCAGGACCTCGCCGACAATGCCGACCTTCGGCTTCGGCGGCTGATCCTGCGTCGGCAGGCGGTCAAAGTCGTGAATGGCGTGCTTACAGTTCTGATAAAACTTCCGGACGTGTACTTTCGGATCCAGCAGATCCGCGATGCATTTTTCCTTCCACTGTTCATACAGCTCATTCGCGGATCCGGCGACGCGCTCATAGGGACGTACCCGGTGCAGGATGCGCATAAACACATCCCCGTAGATCAGCGCCTGCAGCACCTTCAAGCCCATCTTGACCGAATAGTGGAAGCCGGAATTCTTCTCCATGCCGTTCATGCTCGCGGAGATGACCGGGATATGCTCGTATCCGGCCTCCTTGAGCGCTTTCCGGATGAATCCGACGTAGTTGGAAGCGCGGCAGCCGCCGCCGGTCTGTACCATGATCACGGCCAGACGTTCCGTGTCGTATTTCCCGGACATGACGGCGTCCAGAATCTGGCCGGTCGTGATCATGGCGGGATAGCAGGCGTCATTGTTGACATATTTCAACCCCAGATCAATGATGTTCTGGCTCTCATCCCTCATGACGACGAAATCATAGCCGCAGCACTGCATGGCAGCTTCAATGAAATCAAAATGATACGGGATCATCGCCGTGCAGAGGATCGTATACTTTTTGTCATACATATCCTGCGTGAATTCCGGACGCTGATAGTCCCTGATCTTATGTACGATATCCGAGGAAATCTTTCCGATCCGGCGCATCTTCATGGCAGCCATCATCGAGCGCACGCGGATCCTTGCCGCGCCGAGATTGCTGACCTCGTCGATCTTAAGCAAAGTGTACATCCTGCCGGCCTGCGTCATGAGATCCTGTACCTGATCGATGGTGACGGCGTCGAGTCCGCAGCCGAAGGAATTGAGCTGGATCAGCTCCAGATCCTCACGCGTGGAAACATACTCGGCGGCGGCATACAGCCGGGAGTGATAGGTCCACTGGTTCGTGGCGCGAATCTTTAATTCACTGTTTGTCAGGCCGGAGATGCTGTCCTCCGTGAGGACGGCAAAGCCGAAGCTGTGGATCATTTCCGGAATGCCGTGGTTGATCTCCGGATCCAGATGGTATGGCCTGCCGGCCAGCACAATGCCGGAAGCGTTCTGATCCTCCATCCACTGCAGTGTGCGCTGCCCTTCCTTCAGCACATCCTCTTTAAAAAGAAGCAGTTCTTTCCATGCCAGGTGTACCGCGTCTCTGACCTCGGTCTTCTCGACTCCGAATTCCTTTTTCATGAAATCACACAGTCCCTGTGCAAGGATCTCCTCGTCGGTAAAGGCGAGGAAAGGATTCAGGAAACGAATATCATGTTCCCGCAGGCTTTCTACATTATTTTTAATGTTCTCCGGATAGGAGATGACCATGGGGCAGTTGTAGTTGTTTTGCAGCGTGTCCTTTTCCTTCCGTTCGTAGTAAATGCACGGATAGAAGATCGTATCCACACCCTCCCGGATCAGCCATTCGATGTGTCCGTGCGCCAGCTTGGCCGGGTAGCACTCGGATTCACTCGGGATGGAATCCATGCCCAGGCGGAAGAGCGGCCCGTCCGAATAGGGCGAGATGACCGTGCGGAAGCCGAGCTGTTTAAAGAAAACGGCCCAGAATGGATAATCTTCGTACAGATTCAGCGCCCTCGGCATACCGATGGTGCCGCGGGAAGCCTCATCCTCCTTCAGAGGGATATAGTAGTCGAACAGGCGATGACGCTTGTAATCAAACAGGTTCGGCGCCTCATTGTCGTCCTCTTTGCTGTGAAGTCCCTTCTCACAGCGGTTTCCGGAAATAAAACGCTGTCCGTCCGAAAACAGGTTGATCGTCAGGCGGCAGTTGTTCTGACAGCCTCCGCAGTGTGCGGTCTGTGTTTTATATGTAAAATGCTCGATCGCGATCTGTGAGAGCATGGCTGACGGCTCTCCCGCGTAGCGCTCCTTTGCGATCAGTGCTGCGCCGAAGGCGCCCATCAGGCCGGCGATATCCGGACGGATCGCCTCCTGTCCGGCAGTCAGCTCAAAACAGCGCAGAACAGCGTCGTTATAGAAGGTGCCGCCCTGTACCACGAACTTTTCACCCAGCTCGGAGACGTCCTTTAATTTGATAACCTTAAACAAAGCGTTTTTAATGACCGAATAGGCAAGTCCGGCGGCGATATCCTCCACCTTCGCGCCCTCTTTCTGCGCCTGTTTAACATTTGAATTCATAAATACGGTGCAGCGGGTGCCGAGATCCACCGGGCGGCGCCCCTGCACGGCCTTCAGCGCGAACTCCTCCGCCGTGCATCCGAGGGAATTTGCGAAGTTTTCAATAAAAGAACCGCATCCGGAAGAACAGGCCTCGTTCAGGATGATCGAGTCCACCGCGCCGTCGCGGATGGTAATACACTTCATATCCTGTCCGCCGATGTCCACGATGCAGTCCACATCCGGCTCAAAAAACCGTGCGGCCTCGTAGTGGGAGATGGTTTCCACCTCGCCTTCATCCAGATGGAAGGAATGCTTCATCAGATCCTCCCCGTAGCCCGTGGAGCAGGACCAGGCAATCCGGGCCTTCGGCCCCATATGCGCAAACATATCCAGCAGCGCTTTCTTCGCGACCATGGCGGGGTCGCCCTCATTGCTGCCGTAGCTGGAATAGAGGAGCTTTCCATCCTCTGAGATCAGCGCCAGTTTCATGGTCGTGGAGCCGGCGTCTATGCCCAGGAAGCAGTTCCCCTCGTAATCCTCGAGAGAGGCTTTCGGTACCTTATACTGATCCTGGCGTCTGCGGAAAGCCCGGTACTCCTCCTCCGAATGAAACAGAGGCTCCAGTATGTTCATCTCGGAGCGGACGTTTCCGCTCGTATTTAACGTATCCAGAAGAGCGGAGAGCGGCTGCGGCTCCTGTTTCGCACTGGCGGCCGCAGCGCCGAACGCCGCGAAGAGATGCGCCTGCTCCGGGAGAACGGCGTTCTCCGGGGTCAGATGCAGCGTCCTTGCAAACGCGGCCCTCAGCTCCGACAGAAAGTAGAGCGGTCCGCCCAGGAATACGACCCTGCCGGTGATCCTGCGGCCGCAGGCCAGCCCGCTGATGGTCTGGTTTACCACGGCCTGGAAAATGCTGGCTGCCAGATTCTCCCGCGCGACGCCGTCGTTGATAAGCGGCTGTATATCGCTCTTGGCGAAAACGCCGCATCTGGCCGCGATCGGATAGATCTCCGTGTAGGATTTCGCGTAAGTATTTAAGCCCTCGGCGTCCGTCTGGAGCAGGGCGGCCATCTGATCGATAAAGGCGCCGGTTCCGCCCGCGCAGATGCCGTTCATGCGCTGATCCACGCCGTTTTTCAGGAAGATGATCTTGGCGTCCTCCCCGCCAAGCTCGATCACGCAGTCGGCGTCGGGAACCGTCGCCTGAACCGCGGAGGTCACCGCGATCACTTCCTGCACAAAATCCACATGAATGTGTTTTGCGAGGCTTAAGCCGCCGCTTCCGGTAATGGAGACGGTGCAGATCTGATCGCCGATCTGATCACATACCTCCGCGAGCATGCTCTTTACCGTATCCTGAATGTCTGCAAAATGTCTCTGGTATTTTCCGTATACCCGTTCTTTTTTGTCGTTCAGAACCACAACCTTTGCCGTGGTAGAACCGATATCAATTCCGATTGAATAAACCTTATCCATTTTGTATTATGTATTATGTAGTCTCCTCTGTGTTTTGGTTTTATTTATGTGTCATGTACTTCTTTTATGACAAAGTGATGTCTGTTCTCTGAAAGCCCCGCCTAATTGAAAGCGACGAACTTATGGCTCAGCCGGTAACAGGCGATGGCAAAGCTCCGTCCGGGTTTCCCCGGAAAATTCAGGAATGTCGCCAGGCTGCGGTATTTCAGCCTGCGAGCGAGCGGTTTGTTTTCCGCCTTCAGCTCCAACCACATCTCGTGGACCTGATGATCCGCTTCCGCGGAGTTGTTCAGCCTTGTAAAAGCGGTTGCGAGCACCATGAAAAAGATCAGCGCGTGCATGAGGTATTTTGCCAGTTTGGGTTCTTCCCTTTTCAGGTCGGCCGGATCACAGGCTTCAAACATCAGTCTGGATACCTGCATCTGATGGGAGCAGCGCTTCTTCAGGATCTCCTCGTCCACGGACTGCCCCTCCCTCCCGATCAGATAGTGATAAAGATCCGTGTTCAGATAACAAAGCTTTCTCACATAGGGAAGCGGGAGATAGCTGAACAGGTTATCCTCGTAGAACAGATGCTTCGGCAGATCGATGCCGATATCCCGCAGCAGCTGTGTGCGGTGGGTGCTGGCGTGCATACAAAGGTACTGCCATGGACGGAAATGACCCCGTATCTCCTCCCAGCCGAAGATGCGATCCTCGGGAAATACATTTTTATAGGAAATGCTGCTGGTAAGAGACGGATCCGTATTGTCATAAACATAATTGGTGACGAGCAGGTCGACGCCGCCCTGCGGCTCCAGATCCTCCAGCAGCTTCATCGTGCGGCTCAGGGCCTCCTCGTCCAGCCAGTCGTCCGAGTCCACCACCTTAAAGTAAAAACCCCGGGCCTCCTTCAGTCCGTGATTGATACCCGCTCCGTGGCCGCCGTTCTCCTGAGTCAGCACACGGCAGATGTCCGGATACTGTTCCTGATAGCGCGCGGCGATCTCCCCGGTGCGGTCTGTCGAGCCGTCGTTTATAATGAGGATCTCCGCCCGGTCTCCGGCGGTAAGCAGGCTGTCGATACAGTGTTCCATATACGATTCGGAGTTATAACAGGGAACCGTAAACGTAATCAGTTTTTTTTCCATGAGATTTCTCCTCTTGTTCGAAGGTATTATAGTTACTTTTCAGGGAAATGTCAACAGTGTGCTGTTTATAAACGGTAAAGATTATGCTAAGAATAAATGAATTATTCATAAATGGAAAACATTATAAATCTGATTTACATTGACTTCAAAAGAAAAAAACATTATAATAGGTTGATATCTGAATTCAGGAGAATATTATGATAAAGAGTATGACCGGATTCGGGCGCAGTGAAGGGGCGGATGCCCTCCGCAGGATCACTGTCGAGATAAAATCCGTGAACCATAAATATTTTGACGCGAATATCCGGATGCCGAGGAGGCTGAATTTTTTCGATACGGCGATCCGTTCCGTGCTGAAGGAATATATACAGCGCGGGAAGGCAGATGTCTTTCTTACATATGAGGACCTTTCCGGACATACGATGTCCGTGAGATACAATCGGGATCTGGCCGGGGAATATCTGAGTTATCTCAGGGAGATGTCCGCCGATTTCGAACTGGAGGATGACGTCCGCGTCGGCACGCTGTCCCGTTTCCCGGAGATTTTTTCCATGGAGGACGCACCCATGGATGAGGCGGAGATCCGGCCGCTCCTCGAGAAGACGCTGCGGGAAGCGCTGGATCAGTTTGTCGCGTCCCGCGTTCGTGAGGGAGAGCATCTGAAGACGGACATCACGGAGAAACTGCAGGGCATGCTCCTCAATGTAGACCGGATTGAGGAACGCGCACCCGGCATTTTAAACGATTATCGCACCAGACTGGAAGAAAAGGCCGCCGAGCTGCTCGGGGACACATCGATCGATGAGGCGTGCCTGGCCTCGGAGCTGATCATCTTTGCGGACAGGATCTGCACGGATGAAGAGACGGTTCGTCTGCGCGCGCATATTCTCTCCATGCTGGACGCCCTTCAGAACGAGGGCAGCGTCGGACGTAAGCTGGATTTTATCGCGCAGGAGATGAACCGGGAGGCGAACACGATCCTCTCAAAGGCGAACGACCTGCAGACTTCGGAGATTGCCATTGATTTAAAGACGGAGATTGAGAAGATCCGGGAGCAGATACAGAATATAGAATAGCAGTCCGTGAATCGTGATTTGCAGCCGGCGGTGAACCGTCGACCGCAGATGGAGAGAAGAATGTCAGCTTTTATAAATATCGGTTTCGGCAATGTGATCAATGCGGATCGGATTGTTTCCATTATAAATCCGGATTCCGCGCCGGCCAAACGCCTGGTACAGCGCGCGAAGGAAAGCGAGACGCTGATCGACGCCACGCAGGGGCGCCGGACCAAGAGCGTGATCGTGACTGATACGCAGTATATTGTCCTGTCCGCTCTGCAGCCGGAGACGCTGGCGGGGCGCTGCCGGGACAGGGAGGTGGAATGAGATGAGAGATACCGGGTTTCTGGTCGTTCTCTCCGGGTTTTCCGGTTCCGGAAAGGGCACCATCCTGAAAGAGCTTATGTCCCGTTATCCCGATGAATACGCGCTGTCTGTTTCCGCAACGACACGGAAGCCGCGTCCGGGAGAACAGGAAGGCCGGGAATATTTTTTTAAGACGGCGGAGGCGTTTGAGCAGATGATCGCGGACAACGAGCTGCTCGAATATGCCCGTTATGTAGATCATTACTACGGTACGCCGCGCACCTGTGTCGAGGAGCAGCTGGCCGGCAGTAAAAATGTCATGCTGGAGATTGAGATTCAGGGAGCCCTCCAGATCAGGGAGCGGTTTCCGGAGACGCTGCTTTTGTTTGTCACACCGCCTTCCGCGGGGGTACTGAGAGACCGTCTTGCGGGCAGAGGGACAGAGTCCCCGGAGGTGATCCGTTCCCGTCTCGAACGTGCGATCGGAGAGGCGGACGGCTGTGAGGTATATGATTACCTGATCATCAACGACGATCTGGAGGAATGCGTGGAGGAGATCCATCATATTATCCGCAGCGAGCGCTGCCGTATGCAGCACAGTCTGCGTGAGATCGAAACCATCAAAAATGATTTAAAGAGATATGTGAAGGGAGAACAGATATGATACACCCGTCTTATGTAGAGTTAATGAAAGTCGTAAATAAAGAAGCGGACAATATCGGCGAGATGCCTGTCGTGAACAGCCGTTACTCCATCGTGATCGCTTCCGCGAAGCGGGCCCGGCAGATCATTGCCGGAGCGGAGCCTATGGTAGACCACGCGGAGCATAAAAAGCCGTTATCAATCGCCGTGGAGGAGCTTTACGATGAAAAGGTCCATATCCTCGGCGAAGACGACGATGCGGAGGAATTGTAATCCGGGAGCAGATATTTATGAAAATATTATTTATTTCTCTGGGATGTGACAAGAATCTTGTCGATTCCGAGTATATGCTCGGAAAGCTGATTCAGCATCAGTATGAGATCACGGACGACGAGGCGGAAGCCGACGCGATCGTGATCAATACATGCTGCTTTATCCACGACGCGAAAAAGGAGAGCATTCAGACCATTCTGGATATGGCAGCTTACCGCACGGAGGGTTCCTGCATGGCTCTGATCGTATGCGGCTGTCTCGCACAGAGATACCGCGATGAGATCCTCAGCGAGATCCCGGAGGTCGACGCTGTCCTCGGGACGAATTCCACCGAACATATCCTGGATGCCGTCACACGCGTGCTGGCCGGACAGAAATACGAGGCCTATGAGCCGCTCGAAGGAATTGAAAAACATACCGAAAAGAGAAGCCTTTCCACAGGCGGGCATTACGCGCACTTAAAGATCGCGGAGGGCTGCGACAAGCGCTGCACCTACTGCATCATCCCGTCCATTCGCGGTCCTTACAGGAGCGTGCCGATGAACACGCTGCTTACGGAAGCGCGGCAGCTGGCGGAACAGGGTGTGAAGGAACTGATCCTGGTCGCCCAGGAGACGACGCTGTACGGCATCGATCTGTATGGGAAGAAATCTCTGCATCTGCTTTTGCGTGAGCTGAATAAGATCCCCGGCCTTCAGTGGATCCGGCTGATGTACTGTTATCCGGAGGAGATCTATGAGGAGCTGATCGAAGCGATCCGGGAGAATGAAAAGGTCTGTCACTATATCGACATGCCGATTCAGCACATCAATACGGCCATTTTAAAGAGAATGGGACGTCATACGACCCGGGAGGACCTGATCGCAAAGATCGGGGAGCTGCGGGCAGCAATTCCCGATATCGCGCTGCGCACGACGCTGATCACCGGTTTCCCGGGAGAGACGGATGAACAGCACGAGGAGCTGATGGAGTTTATCAATGAGATCGAGTTTGACCGTCTCGGAACATTTACTTTTTCCGCGGAAGAGGATACGCCGGCAGCCGAATATCCGGATCAGATCGACGAGGATACGATGGAGGCCCGGCAGGCGGATCTCATGGAGCTTCAGGAAGAGATCATCATCGATAAGAACGAGGATATGATCGGCAGCGAGCTTCTCATTATGATCGAGGGTAAAGTGACCGATGAGGACGCCTATATCGGCAGGAGCTATCGGGACGCGCCGGATATCGACGGGTATGTCTTTGTCAGCAGCGACCGTGAGCTGATGAGCGGAGAGTTCGCGAAGGTAAAGATCACGGGCGCTCACGGATACGACCTGATTGGAGAGCTCATCTGAACGGATATTAGGAGAAAATCATGAATTTACCGAATAAATTAACCATGTTTCGCGTGATCCTGATTCCTTTTTTTGTATTTTTCCTTCTGACGGATATCGAATTGGGACGGGTGGCCCCCATACTGGCGCTGATCATTTTTATCGTCGCCAGCCTGACGGATATGCTGGACGGAAAAATTGCCAGGAAATATAACCTGGTCACAAATTTCGGGAAGTTTATGGATCCGCTCGCGGACAAGCTCCTTGTCTGCTCCGCGATGATCTGTCTGATCGAACTGGACAGAATCCCTTCCTGGATCGTGATCATCATCATCGCGCGTGAATTTATCATCAGCGGATTCCGCCTGATCGCCGCGGATCATCAGATCGTGATCGCGGCAAGCATGTGGGGAAAGTTCAAGACGACGTTTCAGATGGCGGCGATCATACTGCTGATACTGAACTGCGCCTGCTCCTTGAGAATCGGGAATGTGGACGTTATTTATGTGCTGGCACAGATTGCCCTGTACGCCGCGCTTGTGCTGACAGTCATCTCCCTGATCGATTACCTCGTAAAAAACCGGGCTGTCCTAAAGGAGCAGGACTGAACGCGGCCGCGGAGACACGGAGCGGACAACGCGAATGAGAAAACTGAATGAAAGTGCAGACTCTCATTCCGGTCCGGATCGTCTGAACAGCGGCGGAATGGAGATACGATGAGAATTATCGCAGGTACGGCCCGAAGTCTGCCTCTGAAGACCGTAAAAGGATCCGACACACGTCCGACGACGGATCGGATCAAAGAGACTTTATTTAATATCATTCAGGACGAGATCCCGGGATCGGCTTTTCTGGATCTCTTCGCGGGGAGTGGCGGGATCGGCCTGGAGGCGGTCAGCCGCGGCGCGAAAAAGGCCGTGTTTGTGGACAGCAGCCGGAAGGCGGCGGCCTGTATCCGTGAAAATATCGCTTTTACGAAATTTACGGACTGTTGCGAACTGAAATGCATGGATTTCGCGGCGGCGATCCGCTCGATGGACGGCAGACAGCAATTCGATATTATTTTTATGGATCCGCCCTACGGCAAAGGTCTTGCGGCGCAGGCGCTTTCCGGTCTGAGAGATTCGTCATTGTGCCGGGAGGATACGATAATCATTGCGGAGGAATCCATACATTTCAATCCGGAGGAACTGAGCGGAATCGGTTTTGAGATCACCCGGATAAAGAAATATAAAACCAATCAGCATATATTTTTAGGAAAGGAACCCTGATTCAAAGTACCGAACAATGAAAAGAGCAATATACCCGGGCAGCTTTGACCCGCCGACATTCGGACATCTGGATATTATTGAGAGATCTGCCAGAATGGTCGACGAGCTGAACGTGGCCGTTTTAAAAAACAATTCAAAAAATCCGTTGTTTTCTGTCGAAGAACGTGTTAGTATGTTAGAGGAAATGACAGCATGCTTTCCGAATGTGACAGTCAGTTCTTTTGACGGGCTGACTGCCGATTATGCGAAGAGTATCGGCGCGACCATTGTTGTGAGAGGACTGCGGGCGGTTACGGATTTTGAATATGAGCTTCAGATCGCTCAGACCAACCATATAGTCAATGAGCAGGTGGACACGATTTTTCTCACGACCAGCCTGCTTTATTCGTATTTAAGCTCAACGATCGTGAAGGAGGTCGCCTCCTATGGCGGGGACATCTCCAGATTCGTGCCGGAGCATGTGATGAAGCTGGTATATGAAAAATATGATGATACCGGGGTCAAAATAAGTGAGATATAAGTGAGATATAAGTGAGATAAGAAATCTCTGATTTCTGTAATCGAACTTATACAACGTAGGAAATCTCTGATTTCTGTAATCGAACTTATGGAAAGCTGGTCATGAATGGAGCGCTTGCGGTCAGATTCATGACTCTGGGACCCGCCAATACATGAATAGTTATCCAATGCATTAAAAAAACAGCCTGCAAATAAAAAGTCAAGAGAAATATGAAAATTTTTCAAAAACAA
>JAJQDV010000029.1 GCA_021202015.1 Clostridiales bacterium
AGCTAAGGAACGTGGTGAGTTCCCATAGAGCCAAAACGAACCCCCGGAGTGTGCGAGACTCCGGGGGTTCTTGCTTTTACATTTTTTTCTATAAATATATAAAAAGAGTTGAATTGCTATGTGAGAATGCGTTATACTTTGAAGCAGTAATCCGTAGGGGGGGAGGGCAATAATCTATGACAGCCAGGATGCGCAGGGCGGTGGACGATTTGTACAGCTTCCCTCGATTTACAACGAAAAACAGTCTGGATCACACCCGGAAACTCATGGGGCTTCTGGGGGATCCCTGCCTCGACCGCAGGGTGATCCATGTGGCCGGCAGCAACGGAAAGGGCAGCGTCTGCTGCTTTTTGTATCATATGCTTTTGTGTGCCGGAAAATCCGCAGCCATGTTCACCTCTCCGCATCTGGTCGATATCCGGGAGCGGTTTCAGGTGGATGGCGAAATGGTCGGCGAGGCGGAGTTTCTCTCCGCCTATGACCGGGTAAAGGCGGCCGCGGAGGAGATTTTTAAAAATACCGGAAACTATCCTGCGTATTTCGAGTTTATTTTTGCCATGGCTATGGTAATATTTGAAAAGTCGCGGGCGGAATACATTATTCTGGAGACCGGGCTGGGCGGCAGGCTGGATGCGACGAACAGTTATCCGCGGCCGATACTCTCCGTGATCACATCCATCAGTCTGGAGCATACGGAGATCCTCGGCGATACGCTCCCGCAGATCGCGGCGGAGAAGGCCGGGATACTGAAAGCGGGTGTTCCGGTTGTTATTCTGGCGGAAGAGCGGGAAGCGGCGGAGGTGATCCGCCGCCGCGCGGAGCAGCTGGGATGTCCGTACATCAGATTATTTTATATTTGTGAAAGAAAAGAGAACGGTATTGATTTTTCCGTTTCAACTGCTTATGATAGAACAGATGAGGAGGAAGACACGGATCCGAAACAGGAACAGAGGCGAATCCTGTCTCAGCCGCCTGCGGACAACCGGATCTGGCACATAAAGGGCCGGGCCGCCTGGCAGGCGGAGAATGCGGCGCTGGCTGTTGCATCCATGCGTATGCTCCGCGTGATGCCGGATGACGTCATCCAGCAGGGGCTTCTCGCAGCCGAATGGCCGGGTCGGATGCAGGAGGTTCTGCCGGGGATCTGGTTTGACGGTGCGCATAATCCGGCCGGGATCCGGGCGTTTCTGGACACAGTCGAAGAGATGGTGCGGGCAGGTGATGATCGCCCACTTTTGCTGTTTTCCATGGTGCGGGAGAAGGATATCCGGACAGCGGTCACCCTGCTGACCGCCGGCTCCATCTGGGAATCCGTCGCGGTCGCCGCGGTTCCCGGCGAGCGTGGTGTGTCCGCGGAGACTTTAAAACAGATGTTTTCGGAAAACACGGACAGGCAGGCGGGTGATCCGGGGAAAGCCGCCGGGTGTCCGGCCGCCTGTCCCGTGGAAGCTTTCGACACCCCCACGGAGGCTTTGGCCGCAATGCGCGCACGTAAAAAGCCGCGGCAGAAGATCTTCTGCACGGGTTCGTTATATTTTATCGGAGCCTTATTGGAAGCTGTAGAGCAAACGGAACGGACAGAGCAGGTCCGGCTCTCACGGGGCGGGCGCGAGAGATTGTCATAAGACAGATGCGTGGATAATTTGGGCATATCACAGAAATGGAGGATCCCATGATAGATTTCGAAGAAGAATTAAAGAAGTTTAAACCGAGCATGGAGATCGATGAGGCTGAGGATGTGATCTACAGCCATGATCTGACCGATCTGATGGATATTCTGCAGGAAATGATGAAGGAGACCCGGAATTGACGGAGGTGTGCGATGAGATGTTATTATTGCGGCGCATCTCTTGATCACACGGATTTCTGTCCGGAATGTGACGCGGATGTGCGCATATGGAAAAAGATCAGCCGAATATCGAATACGCTTTATAATTCAGGTCTGGAAAAAGCGCGGGTGCGTGACCTGAGCGGTGCTGTCGGGGCTTTGAAGATGAGTCTCCGGTACAATAAATCGAATGTCGAGGCGCGCAATCTCCTGGGACTTGTTTATTATGAGATGGGAGAGTCGGTCCGCGCCCTGAGCGAGTGGGTGATCAGCGAGAACATACTCCCGGAGGGGAATCCGGCTTCCGACTACCTCGCGGATGTGCAGAAGCGGGCGGCACAGCTGGATACGATCAATCAGAGCATCCGGAAGTTTAACCAGTCTCTGACCTACTGCCGTCAGGAGAATTATGACCTCGCCGTGATCCAGATGAAAAAAGTTCTGTCGATGAATCCGAGGCTGGTAAAGGGACATCAGCTGCTGGCGCTTCTCTATATGAGAGAGGAGAGGTATGATCTGGCGCTGCGTTCTCTGCGCCACGCGGAGAAGATCGACGCCGGCAATACCGATATCATGCGGTATATGCAGGAGTGCAGAGAGCATTTAAAGGCCAATGGGAAGGTAAAGCCGTCGAAGGAGGATGAGGATACCGTTACCTATCAGAGCGGGAACGACATCATTATCCGTCCGACGAAGTTTACGGACAATACGGCCGTGCGAACCGTTGTGAATCTGCTGATCGGCGCGGCGATCGGCGTAGCGGTTGTCGCTTTTCTGGTCGTTCCGGAGATCCGGCAGCGCGCCAATGCCAGCGCATCCACGCAGGTCGTGGAGGCAAACCAGACGATTTCCGCCAGGGAACAGACCATCCAGAGCCTGGAGGAGGAGATCGAAGGTCTGAATCAGCAGGTGGCTGATGCGGAGGACGAGGCCAGTTCCGCAGATGAGAGGATTTCGTCTGTTAGTCAGCTTCTGCAGGCCTATGTCGCCTATGCCGCGGAGGAATACACGGAGGCGGGGGAACTTCTGACCGACGTCGACCGTGAGCTTCTGGGAACGGACGAGCAGGAGATTTATGACAGTATGCTTGAGGAAGTAAATGCCGCCATGCTGGCTGTCGCCTGGGAGGAAGGACAGACCCTGTACGCGCAGAAGGATTATGAGGAGGCGATTGAGAAGTTCCAGACGATCGCCGATACGAATCCGGACTATGAGGAGGGGGAGATGGCATATCTCATGGCTTTTTCCTGTTATTATCTGGAGGATTATGAGAATGCGCTGAAATGGTTTAATATCACCCTGGAGAATACGAGCAGTTACTCCCGCAGAAATACCTCGCAGAATATGGTGGATTATCTGGAGGAAGAGGGATATACCGCCGCAGAGTAAAAAACGGATGCGCGGTTACAGGAAACAGGTTTTCCGATGTAATAGAAAGATACGAAAGACGTCGTTCCCGGACAGGGAAGGGCGTCTTTTGCTGTTTGAATACTTTGAAAAGGAGTGTCTATATGGAATGTGAGTATCGAATTCACGGCCCGGAGCTGTGTATTGTTCTTCCGCGGGAGGTGGATCATCATGTCGCCTCCGGCATTCGCCAGGAGGCGGATCTGCTGGTTGATTCCTACCATATCCGTCGGGTCATATTTGATTTTTCAGAGACGGAATTTATGGACAGCTCCGGAATCGGCGTGATACTGGGGCGTTATCGGAGCATGAAGCTGTCCGGAGGGCAGGTATGGGCCGTAAATGTAAAACCGCGTACAGAGCGGATCCTGACGATGTCCGGGCTGGAATCCATCATCAGCATGGGAAAATGAGGGCGCTTAAACGGCAGGATTTTTGTACAGTAAACGGAAAACACCGCAACAGAAAGGAAGGAACCATGGATCAGGAGATCAGAAGGGAAAATGATACGGTACGGGAGAGACAGCTGGTCAATGAAATGCAGATTGTTTTTGATTCCAGGTCAGAAAATGAGGGATTTGCCAGAACGGCGGTAGCTTCGTTTGTCATGCCGCTGGATCCGACGATCGACGAACTGGCCGATATCAAGACCGCGGTGTCGGAGGCTGTGACCAACTGTATCATTCACGGCTATGAAATGGGGCCGGGGAAAATTTTTCTGGATGCCGCCATCTGGGATCGGACGCTGGTGGTGTCGATCACGGATGAGGGGCGGGGCATCGCGGATATCGAAAAAGCGATGGAGCCGATGTTTACCACAAAACGGGAGCTGGAGCGTTCCGGGATGGGATTTTCCTTCATGGAGGCGTTTATGGACGCTCTTGAGGTTGAGTCCTCGCCGGGACGCGGCACCAGGGTCGTCATGGAAAAGGAGATCAGGTAAACCCCATGGGAGAGGTGATGGATGAGATCAGACGGGCACACGAGGGGGATAAGGAGGCGCGGGACGCACTGGTACATAAAAACACCGGTCTGGTCCGGAGCATTGTCCGGCGTTTTTCCAACCGCGGATATGATCCGGAAGATCTGTTCCAGGTGGGGATGATCGGCCTGCTCAAGGCAATCGACCATTTTGACCCGGATTTTGAGGTGAAATTTTCAACGTACGCCGTGCCGCTGATCACCGGGGAGATCCGACGTTTCCTGCGGGACGACGGGATGCTGAAGGTTAGCCGTAGCCTGAAGGAAAACGGCTGGAAAGTCAGCCGGGAGGCGGAAAACTGGCGGCATCTCTACGGGAGAGAGGCGACCTTAAAGGAACTGTCGGTTCAGACCGGGTTATCTGAAGAGGATATTGTCATGGCGGGGGCTGCGAACGCGGAGGTGGATTCCCTCTGTCGGCCGGTGCCGGGGAGCGACGGGAAGGAGATCATGATACAGGAACAGCTTCGGGATGAGAAAAATGAGATCGAGGCGCAGATCGATCATATTTTTCTGGAACAGGCGCTTGCCGCTCTGGAGAGCGGAGAAAGGCAGCTGATCTG
This sequence comes from Clostridiales bacterium, assembly GCA_021202015.1. Classification (GTDB taxonomy): domain Bacteria; phylum Bacillota; class Clostridia; order Lachnospirales; family Lachnospiraceae; genus Eubacterium_I. The sequence goes on from JAJQDV010000029.1 coordinate 4,780, forward strand.
GCTGAGATATTTTCAGGGAAAAACACAGACGGAGACGGCCGGGCTGCTCGGGACGACTCAGGTACAGATTTCCCGCAGGGAGAAGCGCCTGCTCGAAAAAATCCGTTCGATGGTATAGAAACGCCGGATCAGGAGCGGGCGGATTTTTCGGAAAAACAAGCGGTATAATATTGAAAAAAAATGTCATACTAACAGCAGACTATGAATGCAATGCAAAAGGAGAGATTGAAATGTGTTGGAAATCATGTAAAAAGTGCTGTGATATGATTTTGTTTGCCGTTGTGGTCGGCGGCGTGATCTATTATCTGAAATGCAGGGATGAAAACGGTGTGGAGAAGGGCAGTAAGATCGCCCGCGCGGTAAAGGAGAAAAAGGATCGGTTTGTCGGCGCCTGCGGCTGCGTGAAGGACGAGGCGAAGGATATGGCTTCCGAGGTAAAAAATGCCGCGGGCACCGCAGCTGAGGAGGTAAAGGACGGATTGAAAAATACGGGGGAAGCCGTAAAAAGTGCCGCGGAGAATATCCGGGAGGATATGAGTGAGATCCGGCAGTCGGCGGGCAATGTGTTTGAGAGCGGGAGTAATGCATGAACGGAGCCGGACAGACACTGTATCTGAAGCTGCCTCAGAACAGTATTGTTTCCGGGCGCACGGTATGTATAGGTGATGCGGCAAAGCTCGAGTGTTCGGATGCGGGCATCCGACGCACGGTAAAGAAGATAGAGATCTGCCGGTTCGCGGAAAACGCGCGCAGGGGCCGGACAGAGGTCTTTTCCGTCCTGAATCTGATACAGGCGATCCACAAGATTTATCCGGAACTGGAGATCGTGAATCTGGGCGAGTCTGATTTTGTGATTCGTTATGAACCGGATCCGGAGAAGAAAGCAGCGCAGTACCTGAAGGTGGTCCTCATCTGCGTGATTCTTTTTTTCGGAGGGGCGTTTACCATCATGACCTTTATTGAGGACGTCTCGGTCGGTAAGGTGTTCGACCGCTTTTATGAGCGGGTGGCCGGCGTTCCATCGCCGGAGATTTCTCCGCTGGAGGTCAGCTTCTGTATCGGCCTGGCGGTCGGCATCATGATCTTTTACAACCATGTGGGAAGAAAGAAGATTACGGATGACCCGACCCCGATCCAGGCGGCCATGCGAAAGTATGAGCAGGACGTGGATACCGCTCAGATTGAGACGGCAGGCAGGAAGGGGACGAATATCGATGTGGATGACTGAGCTGTTTCTGATCGCGATCGGCCTGATCTGCGGGATGGCGGCTGCGGCGGGGACGTTTGCCCTGGTCGCCGGTCTGGGTCTGATTCCGAGGCTTGCCGGGAAGACCAGCGTCGCTTCGTATGTAATTCCGTTGGAGAATGCGGTGATTTACGGAGGGCTCTTCGGAGCGGTGTTCGGACTCTTTGATCAGATTCCGCTTCGGATCGGCGCCTGGTTTCCCGTCGTGTACGGCCTGTCAGCGGGCATGTTTACCGGTTGTCTTTCGGTGGCGCTGGCGGAGGTGCTCAACGTGTTTCCCATTCTGTTTCGCCGGATCGGGATCCGGCGGGGGCTGAATCTGATGGTATTCGTTTACGCGATTGGGAAGACGGCGGGAGCTCTGTATTATTTCCTGCGGCTTTCCTGATTTAAAATTGGAATGTAAACTTTGTAACAGGAGAAAAGATGGATAATAAGAAAAAAAAGACGGGAAACAACGCCTCAAAGGAGGAACTGGTCTCCGATGTCATCGAGCATGAGGACGCCTCGGGAGAAGAGGAAAAACAGCAGCGGGAGGACGCCTACAATGAATATGTAAAGCAGGTAACGCCGACCTACAGCACGCCGCTGCACATGCTGAAGGCTTTCGCCGTGGGCGGATTCATCTGTGTGATCGGACAGCTGATCCTGAATTACTGTATGATCTGCCGGGGAATGGATCAGGCGACGGCCGCAAAATGGACGAGTCTGATCCTCGTGCTGGCAAGCGCGGTGCTGACCGGTCTGAATATCTACCCGTCACTGGCGCAGTTCGCGGGCGCGGGGGTGCTGGTGCCGATCACGGGGTTTGCCAACGGGATTTCCTCCGCGGCGCTGGAGTATAAAAAAGAGGGCCAGGTCTTCGGCCTGGGCGCGCAGATATTCTCCATCGGCGGACCGGTGATCCTGTACGGCATATTCACCAGCTGGGTGCTGGGGGTAATCTACTGGATCCTGAAGGTGATCGGTGTGGTCTGAGAAAGTGTTTTTTACAGCCCGAACATTTCCCGGCAGAACCGGATCCCCGTCTGCGTACGGAAAACGGCCTCACATGCGTGTGAGGCTGCCTCCCGTGAAGCGTGATCCTCGTAGAGGTTGACCAGAAAATCTGCTTCCACGAGGATCTGATAATCCAGTCCATCGATATTCTGATACGTGTGGTGGTGCCCGACGAGATAGCGGACACGGGAGATGACCGGCTCCGGGAAACCGAGCCGGTTCAGCATCTCCTCCGCCAGGGGAGGTCCCTCCAGCTCCTGATAGCGTCCGGAGCCGGAGCCGTATTTCTCCTCACTGATATGGATGCCGATGTCATGCACGACGGCGGCCGCCTCCAGTATGAACCGTGATTCCTCATCCATGCTCTCCAACGCGGCGATCGTCCGCGTGAGATCATGAACCTTCAGGAAGTGCTGGATCCGTTTCGGATCTCCCTGATCAAAGGTGATCATTTCCGAAATGAGCTTTTCAATCATGGCGGTTTTGCCTTTCCTGTCGGAAAATTGATGTGCAGGACAGTGCTGACTGCGCAGGTGTCCTGTATAGCGAATGTTACAGCTTGTCCACATCAATCAGCTGAGATGTGCAGTTCGGGCAGCGGGTCGCCTCGATATTGATCTCAGACCGGCAGTACGGGCAGTTCTTTGTGGTCGGCGCCTCTTCCGGCTTTTTCTCCATCCGTTCCCGCATGACGTTAATGACCTTTACGATCAGGAAAACGACGAGCGCCATGATGATGAAGTTGATCACATTGGAGACAAAGGAGCCGTATTTGATGACGGCGGCTCCCGCGGATTCCGCGGCCTCCAGCGTGGCGTATTCCTGGCCGTCCAGCGCGACGAAAAGATTGGAAAAATCAATGTGGCCTGTAAACAGCCCCAGGAAGGGATTGATGATATCGTCCACGAGGGAGCTGACGATGGCGGTGAACGCGGCGCCGATGATGATGCCGACGGCCAGATCCATCATGTTGCCCTTCAGGGCAAATTCTTTAAATTCGTTTAAAAATTTCTTCATAATTCGGGTGTCTCCTCCTTTTGCAGATAAAAATGATAAGGCTATCATATCATAAAAATTCCGATTCGTATATTGGATTTCGTTTTTTTTCTGTTTCAATTTTCAGCTGTCTGTGCTAACATATGGAACGGCGATATTTGTTTGTGCGAAACAGGGAATCTGCTTCGGGAGCGGTCTTTTTGCATACACAGTTCCTTAGCACAGAAAATGGTTTATACCGGGAGAGAATGTCATGACGATTGTAACGACGATGTGTAAGCTGCTGGCCGCGATGGTGATCGGATTTTATCTGTACCGGAAAGGCGTCCTGAATCAGCAGGTGAATGCGAAGATTTCCGCGATGATTGTTCAGATTACCTGCCCATGCCTGATCCTGAACAGTATATCGACGGTTTCCCATGACAATCCGGGGATGGTGCTGAAGCTGTTCCTGGCGGGCGTTGTGATGTATATCATCTATCCGGTACTGGCGCGGCTTTTTACCCGGCTGATGCGTGTCCCGGCGCATCTGCGCGGCACCTATATGTGCATGTTTATCTTTTCCAATAATATATTTATGGGCTATCCGGTCGTGCAGGCGCTGTTCGGAGACAGCGCGATTTTTTACATCACGATTTTTAATATGCCGTTTAATATTCTGTTTTACACGCTGGCGCTGCATTATTTTCAGAAGGATGCGGCGATCGAGGCGAATGATACGGGAAAGAGCGGCATGAGTCTGCGAAGTGCGATCAACAACGGGGTCATCGCCTCCGTAGCTGCACTGGTCATCTATTTCGCGAATCTTTCCCTGCCGAATCTGTTTTTTGAGTGTGTGGGATTTATCGGAAATATTACAACGCCCCTGTCCATGATCATCATCGGATCCTCCATGGCGGCGGCTTCCCTGAAAGAGATCAAAACGGAAAAGGGCATCTGGCCCATGCTGCCGATTCGCCTGGGCCTGATGCCCCTGCTGGTGTGGGCGTTTATGCATCTCTGGACCAGTGATTCGACGATCATCAGCATATGTACCATCGGAGCCGGCATGCCGGTGGCCTCCCTGGTCGCAATGGGGAGCGCGCCCTATCCGCGGCAGAACAAAGCGGCTTCCATCGGCGTTGTGGTGTCTACGCTGTGTTCTCTCGTGACGATTCCGATCATGGCGGTACTGCTTGGCGCAAATTAAAAATCATGTTCTTGCATAAAAGATTTGAACCGTCCGCGCTGTATTCATAAAATGTTCATTTTTTATTTAATAAAAAAACAAAAACTCCACACAGGAAAGTCACATTTCCTGACTATACTGTAAAGCATAGAAAACAACTTACGAAATATCACACATTC
>JAJQDV010000031.1 GCA_021202015.1 Clostridiales bacterium
CCGCACGTCCGGTTCTTGGAGGGGCTGGCTTTGCAAAGAGCCAGTCTACTTAACCTGATCACGAATGACGGCATGATGGCGCATCGCATGCTTTCCCCGCGCAAGCATGTAGATAAAACATATCTCGCTGTGCTTGATTGTCCGGCAGAGAAAGCGTTTGCAGCTCTTTTTTCGGAGGGTGTGGATATTGGAGACAATACGCCGACGCTTCCTGCGAAGCTGGTGATCTGTGATTCGGAGAATCCTGAACTTGCGTATTTGCCGGAAGAATACCATACGGACCTGATTCCGGAACAGGTGGTTCTTCTGACGATTCAGGAGGGCCGCTATCATCAGGTAAAGCGGATGTTCCATGCGGTGGGCAGGGAAGTCCTGTATCTGAAAAGACTGTCGTTCGGCTCGCATGTGCTTCCGCTTTCTCTGAAAAAAGGAGAAGCGATTCTTCTGCATGCCGAGGAGCGGCAAAAGGATCATTTACAGGATAAGTAATTTCAGGGCTGCGGCAGATCTGCTTAAAACAGAACCCCCCGGACTTTGGAGAAAGGTCCGGGGGCTGTTAAATGCACAGGGTTGCGAAAGGAATATGACAGCTATGCTGTCCGCAGCCCGCGCGGCGAGTAAGAGGCAAAAAACCGCCTCCTACTCGATTCAGAGATATGAAACCGGGATCCGGTCAGCAGGAATATCCCGCTCCGGGAATGTATCTTTTGTCTCGCCGATGGCAATGCCGCAGCAAACGGTATGTCCTTCCGGGAGATTCAGCTTCGCAACGAGCGCGGGATTGGTATTTAAGGCGGCAACCGCGCCCCAGATCAGGCAGCTTCCGATGCCGATATCCGTGGCGGCCAGAGACATGTTTTGCGTCATGACTGCGGCGTTCGAATATGCAACGTTTCCGTTTGCCGGATCCGGAACCGGTGTGGAGATCAGGATCAGGCAGGGCGCCTGGTAGAGCGGGTGCATCGAGGGATTGCCGAAGAAGTCGGCAGCATTCTTGTCAAGCTCTGCCAGCAGGCTGCTGTCCCGGATCACGGTCATATGCATGGCGTCATATTTCCCCATGCCGATGGGAGCGGCCTGCCCGGCGGCCAGTACGGTCTGAAGCGCATTATCTGACAGGGCGCCGGTGTAGCTTCTTACAGATTTTCGGGCGTTGATCGCTTTTAATGTTTCCATACGTAAAATCCTCCTTCTTTGAAGCTGTGTACTCTCGTGGGATCCGGTACGGGGATCCGTGAAGTACCTTTGTTCGTTTTCATGCACCATTATACGTTTGACCGCAGCATATGGCAAGCTTTTCCTGAAAAAAGATTGTTGACAGGCAAACAAACGAGTGCTATCATACTCTTGAGTTCGAAGAGCAGTCACAATGATTCAGCTCCTTTATAGTTCCCTGTTTGTACCGAGTTTCTATTCTGGTGCTGCGGGGCATTTTTATCATATAGGGTAATATAAGGAGGATTTTCATGTATTACGGATACGGCTATGGCTATGGATACGGCTATTACGCCACATATCTTCTTATTATTATCGGCGCAGTGATCTGTCTCGCGGCTTCGGGCCGGATGAACCGTACGTTCCGCCGATATTCACGTGTGCGCAGCATGTCCGGACTGACCGGTGCGCAGGCGGCTGAGAGAATCTTACGCAACGCGGGTATTCAGGACGTGCAGGTGATCCGGATCAAGGGCAATCTGACAGATCATTATAATCCGAAGGATAAGACGCTGGCGCTTTCCGACAGCGTGTACGGACAGACCTCCGTGGCCGCGGTCGGCGTGGCCGCCCATGAGTGCGGGCATGCGATCCAGCATCAGAACGGCTATGTTCCGCTGCGGGTAAGGGGTTCCATGGTCCCCGTGGTAAATATTGGTTCGAAGCTTGCCTGGCCGATCCTGATCGTCGGGATCTTTCTGGGCGGAGCGGGAAGTATTCTCTGTCAGGTCGGCATTTTTATGTTTTCGCTGGCCGTACTGTTTCAGCTGGTTACGCTGCCGGTGGAATTCAACGCGTCGAATCGCGCGCTGGCCGCGCTTGAGAGGACGGGAATTCTCGGAAATACAGAGCTGCGCGACACGAGAAAAGTTCTCCGGGCCGCCGCCATGACATATGTGGCCAGCGCGGCCGCGGTTATTCTGCAGCTCATCCGTCTGATTCTGATCTACGGCGGCGGAGGGCGAAGGAGATAGCTGTCGTCCGGATGAGAGTAATTTCGAAAAAGTTCAGAGACACATTCCGGAAACATACAAAAGTCAGAAATAGGGCAAAGGGTTAGCAAATCTTAAAAAAGAAGGCGATACCGTGAAGATTTTGTATGTAATCTGTAACCTGTATACCAGAGGAAACGGTCTCTCGGCGTCCGTGCGCCAGACTATGGAACGCATGGAGGAGCGGGGCTATGAGGTCAGGGTTCTTTCTGGCAGGGATCATGCCGGAGAGCAGTTCCCGGATTATCCCCTGGAAGATTTCAAATTGCCTGTATTTGATCCGATCGTAGAAAAACAGGGATATCTGTTCGCAAAGAGTGATACGGATATCATTCACAGAGCGGTAGACTGGGCGGACGTCATCCATCTGGAGGAGCCGTTTCCCCTTGAGAGTAAGGTGGCGGAGTATGCCGGGGAAAAGGGCGTTCCCTGTGTGGGTACCTATCATATGCATCCGGAGAATCTGTTTGCCAGCGTCCGTCTGGGGAAGAGCAGACTGCTCGGGAACGGCATGCTTCTGCTGTGGAGAAATTCCGTTTTTGATCAGTGCGCAATCGTTACCTGCCCGACGAAAAATGTCAGCGACCGGCTGGAAAGGTGGAATTTTAAAAGCGAGCTGCGCGTGATCTCAAACGGAATTCCGGAAGAGGAGGAAGCTCTCGATCATCCGGGGTCTCTGCGGCAGAAAAATGAGTATAACGTCATTACGGTCGGTCGTTTCTCGAATGAAAAAAATCAGATCACGCTGTTAAAGGCCATGCGTTATTCCCGGTTCCGGGATAAAATCCATCTTTACTTTGCGGGGCGAGGTCCGATTGAGGACAAACTGCGCCGCTATGCGGATAAACTTTTTCGGGAAGGGGTTCTTCGCTATCCGGTTTCCTTTGCATATTATGCGCATGAGGATCTGCAGGAACTGTACGCGAAAGCGGATCTGTATGTCCACTGCGCCACGGTAGAGGTAGAAGGTATGTCCTGCATGGAGGCTTTTCAGTCCGGCATCGTTCCGGTCATCAGCGAGGGCAGACTAAGCGGTACCAGCCAGTTTGCGCTGAACGAAAACAGTATTTTTGCGGAGGGCGATCCCGGAGATCTGGCTGCAAAAATCGATTACTGGCTGTCTCATGAGGAGGAACGCCGACGGGAAGCGGAAAAGTATAAGGAGATGGGAAGAGCGTATCCTCTCAGCAGATCCATAGATCAGATGGAGGCGGTTTACCGCGATGCGGTCGCCATGCAGGAGTGCAGAGAGAAATGATAAGCTGTTTTTCACGGGGGTTACTTTTCACAGGCTAGCCAGCCTGTGAACGTAACACGCTCCGCGGGATGCACACAAAATGCTAAAAACCAGCATTTTGGAGCTGGCTCGCAGCCACTCAGCGGTGTGAGTGGCTGACGAGTGAAAAGTAACTCACGGGGCGCCTTGCGGGGTTGTGTATACAAAGTGTTTGAAATCGAGGCTGCTTTATGGTAATCTATGGAGGCAGAACACAGTGATGCCGGCAGCATCGCTGATGAAACCGAAGCAGTCTGCGGATGATCGGACGGACAGACCTGTCCGGATGTCAACGCGAAAGCACAACCGGAAAAGGAGATTTGAGACATGGGCAGAGAAACCGTTATCGTGCTGGATTTCGGTGGCCAGTACAACCAGCTTGTGGCGCGGCGTGTCCGCGAATGCCATGTATACTGCGAGATTTATTCTTATAAAACAGAGATTGAAAAAATAAAGGAGCTGAATCCGAAGGGAATTATCCTGACAGGCGGACCGAACAGCTGCTATGAAGCGGATTCTCCGACTTATACGAGGGAATTGTTTGAACTGGGGATACCGGTTCTCGGCCTGTGCTACGGTGCGCAGCTGATGCAGCATATCCTTGGCGGAAAGGTGGAGCGCGCGGCTGTCCGCGAATACGGAAAGACGGAGCTTCAGGTCGATACCGGCACAGCGCTTTTTCGCGGCGTATCTCCGGAAACAACCTGCTGGATGAGCCATTTTGATTCTGTTTCAAATCCGGCGCCGGGATTTTCGGTCACAGCGAAGACGGCAAACTGCCCGGTTGCGGCGGCGGAGGATGCAGAGCGAAAGCTTTATGCGATTCAGTTTCATCCCGAGGTTCTGCACACGCCGGAAGGAACGAAGATGCTGTACAATTTTGTCTGCGGTGTCTGCGGATGTGCGGGAGACTGGAAGATGGACTCCTTTGTGGAGCAGTCGGTTCGTTCCATCCGCGAAAAAGTCGGTGATGGGAAGGTGCTCTGTGCCCTCTCCGGAGGAGTGGATTCCTCCGTGGCAGCGGTGCTTCTCTCCAAAGCAGTGGGCGACCAGCTGACGTGCGTATTTGTCGACCACGGTCTGCTTCGAAAAAATGAAGGAGATGAAGTCGAGGAGGTGTTCGGACCGGAGGGAAACTATGATCTGCATTTTATCCGAGTCAACGCACAGCAGCGGTTTTATGGAAAGCTTGCCGGTGTGACGGAGCCTGAGGAAAAACGCAAGATCATCGGCGAGGAGTTCATCCGCGTTTTTGAGGAAGAGGCAAAGAAAATCGGAGCGGTCGATTATCTGGTGCAGGGAACGATCTATCCGGATGTGGTGGAGAGCGGCCTCGGCGGTGAGTCCTCGGTCATCAAATCGCATCACAATGTGGGCGGCCTGCCGGATTATGTGGATTTTAAGGAGATTATCGAGCCTTTGCGCGACCTGTTCAAGGATGAGGTGCGTAAGGCGGGACTGGAGCTGGGAATCCCGGAAAAACTGGTGTTCCGCCAGCCGTTCCCGGGACCGGGACTCGGCATCCGCATCATCGGCGACGTGACGGCGGAGAAGGTGCGGATCGTGCAGGACGCGGACGCGATTTACCGCGAGGAGATTGCGAAAGCCGGGCTGGATAAGGAAATCAATCAGTATTTTGCGGCGTTGACGAATATGCGGTCCGTCGGAGTGATGGGGGATGAGCGGACCTATGATTATGCGGTGGCGCTGCGTGCGGTGCGGACAATTGACTTTATGACGGCGGAGGCGGCGGAGATACCGTACGAGGTGCTGAACCGGGTCATGAACCGGATTATAAATGAGGTGAGGGGTGTGAACCGGGTGCTTTATGATGTGAGTTCGAAGCCGCCGGGGACGATTGAGTTCGAGTAAGTAAAGGTGTCGCTGGAACCCGCATAAACACTGGATTCTTTGCGAATTTGAGTACCGTTTGATAACAATTTGATAACAGCACCGCCAGAACATTTATTTTAATGACGCTGACGGTTTGCGGGTGGAACCGCTAAAGTCCAAAGAATAAGGTCTTACCAGATTGAGTGAAACAGATCAATTTGGTAAGGCCTTTTTTGCGTGTGGCGCTTATTCAGTGTCTTCCGCGGCGGCAGCATTCTTCTCCGCCCGGATTCTTTCGAGCGCGGCTTTGGTTCTCTCGATTTCCTTTTGGGGATATGTATAGCGCCAGGTATCGTATTCCTCTTTGGTGATCTCTCCGGATTCCAGACGTGCGCGCTGCTCACGCCAGGAAAGAAACTTGTCGAACATGGAAAGATGGGTTGCTCTTCTGGTCTTATCCAGCCGGAGGCAAAGTTCACCGTCAATTTCGCCGATGTACAGGCCGTAAACATCTTCTAATGTGAAAAGTGTGTGCATCAGTCCGATATCGGTGTCAATATCCGGTACGTCCAATGCCCGTGGCGATACTTCGAAAATATCGGCAAGCGCGTTTAAATATTTTTCTTTCGGCTTGCGTGTGCCTTTCTCGTATTGGGCGATGCGGACATCCGCCTGCATATCGCTGAAACCGAGCTGTTGTCCGAGGTATTTCTGGGTAAAGCCGTGCTGTAGCCTGAAATAATGGATCCGTTCTCCGATTGCCATGCTATATTCCTCCATCTGCTAGTTGATGGGACAAGTATAACATAAAAGTATAGGACACTCAACAGAAAATTATACAAAAAAGTATAGAATTTATTTGCAAACCGCTTGACCAAAACAAAAATGTATAGTAACATGAGGATGAAACCAAAACAAAAAAGTATAGTATAATTTCAAGGAGGTGCATTATGGATAAGATGTTCATGAAAGTGGATGAGGTGATGGAGGCGTTAGATGTTTCTGAGTCCTATGCCTACAAGTTGATCCGAAAATTGAACAGGGAGCTTGCCAAGACAGGCTGCGTCACAATCGCCGGGAGGATAGATCGTAAATTCTTTTACGAGCATTTCTACGGCACACAGGCTTATGAAAGGAGGGATTGAGATGCCTGTATACAAAAATGAAAAGAATGGGTCATGGTACGCCATGACCCGGTACAAGGACTGGAAGGGTGAGAACAAACAGAAGTGCCAGCGCGGCTTTGCTACGAAGCGTGAGGCTCAGGAGTGGGAACGGCAGTTCCTTCTGCAGAAGAAATCGGATCTGGATATGACGCTGGAGAGTTTCTGCAAGCTGTATGAGAAGGACGTGCGCCCGCGCCTGAGAGAAAACACATGGCTGACGAAGGAGAGCATTATCCAGAGCAAGATCCTGCCGTACCTTGGCCAGAGGAAAGTGTCAGAGATTACGGCTAAGGATGTGATCGATTGGCAGAATGAGATGCGGAAGCAGACGGGAAAGGATGGGAAGCCAATCTCACCCACCTACCTTAAAACGATCCATGCGCAACTCAGCTCTATATTCAATCACGCGATCAGGTATTATGACCTGGCCGTCAACCCGGCGAAGAAGGCCGGGACGATGGGGATGGAGGAAAGCAGGGAGATGTTGTTCTGGACGAAAGAAGAATACCTGCAGTTTGCGGAGGCGATGATGGATAAGCCGCTATCCTACTATGCATTCGAGATGCTTTACTGGTGCGGTATCAGGGAGGGCGAGCTGCTTGCCCTGACTCCTGCGGACTTTGATTTCGAGAACCGGACGGTAACGATCAGCAAGTCCTACCAGCGTCTGAAAGGGAAGGATGTCATTACTCCACCGAAAACGAAAAAGGGCAACCGCGTGATTCGGATGCCGCAGTTCCTCTCAGATGAGATGCAGGATTGCCTGAAGCTGTTCAATAGCCTGAAACCGGGCGACCGCATTTTCCCGGTGACGAAGCACTACCTGTCGCATGAGATGGATCGCGGCTGTAAGGAGACTGGCGTAAAGCACATCCGAATCCATGACCTCCGGCATTCCCATGTCTCTCTGTTGATCGACATGGGGTTTACGGCACTTGCCATCGGCGACAGGGTCGGGCATGAGGGTGAGAAAATCACTTACCGGTATGCGCACCTGTTCCCGTCGCGTCAGGCGGAGATGGCGGACCGGCTGGATACGGCGCGGTTTGAAGAAATTGAAAATAAATGAGAGAAAGGAAGGTGAGCAGGCATGTCAGCCAAGAACTTAGACCGGCAGGGACGTTGGAGGAATAAGGTGGTTGCGTTCCGGGTATCGCCGGAGGAGGATGAACAGATTGAAGCTGCCGTTAGGTTATCAGGACTGACCAAGCAGGATTATATTATCCGGCGGCTGCAGGAACAGGAAGTAGTGGTGGTCGGTAATCCCAGAGTGTATAAGGCTTTGAAGAATGAGCTTGCGAGGGTGCTCGAAGAATTGCAGAGGATTAACGACAGCAATGAAGTGAATACTGACCTGTTAAACACGATAGAACTGATCGCATGCACAATGCAGGGAATGAAAGATGGGGAATAAAAAGGCCTTTAAGTGTCGGCAAACACCTAAAGGCAGAGACCTGGCAGAATATCCGGCCATGAATTCTCACGGATATTCTACCAGAGTCTCCTCCCGCTTTCAATCGGAAAGGAGAAATTTTGGATAAAAATTATGACAGAAGGAAGCCGGAACCGGCACTGAAACTGATCAACATGGAGAATGTCGAAGTCGAGCAGATCGAATGGCTCCTGTACCCATTTATCCCATATGGGAAGCTCACGATTATCCAGGGAGATCCCGGGGAGGGGAAGACAACAATGGTTCTGCAGATTATCGCGCATCTGACAAAAGGGGAGAGTGTTTTCGCTGACTCATCGGAAGTGAAGACAGATGCCGGAGCGTCAGAGAATGCAGTAAGCGATAAAATGAAAGACCATTGCAAAGATGATGCCTCTAATAATAGTCGGACAGATGGCGTTGACGGGAGCGAAGACGGAACAGACAGAGCCGATGAAGATAATTTGCAGGATAACAATGATATCGGTACAGAGAATAGGGCTGACAATAAATTAGAATCAGATGTGCCGGCACCGGAATTTGAACCTGTAAATGTAATCTATCAGACTGCTGAGGATGGGCTGGGGGATACGATTAAGCCCAGGCTCCTCGTGGCGGGCGCGGATTGTTCCCGCGTCCTTGTGATAGATGACCGGGAGCAACCGTTGACATTGCAGGATTGCCGCCTGGAGGAAGCGATTGTAAGGACAAAAGCGCGTCTGGTGGTTCTTGACCCAATCCAAGGGTTCCTCGGGGCCGATGTGGATATGCACAGGGCGAATGAGATCCGGCCGCTGATGAAACGGGTATCGGAGCTGGCAGAGAAATACCACTGCGCGATCATTCTGATCGGCCATATGAACAAGAACAGTGGAGTGAAATCTTCATACCGTGGATTAGGCTCCATCGACTTCCAGGCAGCCGCCAGAAGTGTCCTGTTGATTGGCAGGATTAAGGACGACCCTGAGGTCAGGGTCGTGTGCCATGTTAAAAGCTCATTAGCACCGGAAGGGAAGTCCATCGCGTTCCGATTGGATCCCGAGACGGGTTTCCAATGGATCGGCGAGTATGATGTCAGCGCGGACGAATTACTGAGCGGCGACAGCAGGGGAAGCAAGACAAAAGCAGCTGTAGAGTTTTTACAGGAAGTGCTTGAAGATGGCCAGATGTATCAGAGAGTGATCGAGGAAGAAGCAAAAAGGCGGGGAATTAAATGTTGCTGATTTCATGAGCTGTCGCTGACTTGCTTTCATGAGTTGTCTGCGGA
>JAJQDV010000005.1 GCA_021202015.1 Clostridiales bacterium
TCAAGTGCGGCACCTGTATCGAGAAATGCCGCTTTGGCGCGATTTATAAAGAATAAGGAAAGGATGGGGCTTTAAAAATGGTAAATTTGACAATAAACGGAATCAAAGTCAGTGTGGAAGAGGGAACGACGATCCTTCAGGCTGCCGCGTCCGTCGGCATCGAGATCCCCACCCTCTGTTATATCAAAGATCTCGATCCCGAGGCTTCCTGCCGGATGTGCCTGGTGGAGATCGAGGGGAACCCGAAGCTCGTGACCGCGTGTTCTTTCCCTGTAGCGGAGGGAAATGTGATTTACACGGAGAGCGAGCGGGTGGTGGAGGCGAGACGATCCGTGCTCGACCTGCTGCTGTCGGACCATAAGACCGACTGTTTTTCCTGTGCGAAGAACGGCGCCTGCAAGCTGCAGGATCTGTGCTTCGAGTACGGCGTGGAACGCACGAGTTATGATGGCGAACGAAAGGATTATCCGATTGACGATACGAATCCCTTCATCACCTATGACCCGAATAAATGCATCCTCTGTCACCGGTGTGTCAACACCTGCGAGAAGATCGCGGGACGCGGCGCCATCGGCACGACGGAGAGAGGATTTATCTCCATGGTCTCCGGCCCGTTCGGGATCGACTGGACGGACAGCACCTGCGAGTCCTGCGGGAACTGTACGCAGGCCTGCCCGACCGGCGCCCTGACATTAAAGCGCAGGAAGGAATACCGCCCGTGGGAAGTGAAGTATGTCCGGACGACCTGCCCGCACTGCGCGACGGGCTGCCAGCTGGATCTGGTCGTGAAAAACAATAAGATCGTGGATGTGATGGCCGCGGACGGACCCTCCAATCACGGAAAGCTGTGCGTCAAAGGGCGCTCCGGCTCCTTTGACTTTATCCACTCCAAAGAGCGGATCAAATATCCGCTGATCAAGAATAAAGAGACCGGAGAGTTTGAGCGCGCGAGCTGGGATGAAGCGCTGGATCTCGTCGCCTCCAAATTCATGGAGATCAAGAAAAAATACGGTCCGGATTCCCTGGCCGGCTTTGCCTGCTCCCGTTCCCCGAATGAGGATATCTACATGGTGCAGAAAATGGTCCGTACCTGCTTCGGCACTAACAACGTGGATAACTGCGCGCGCGTCTGCCACTCCGCGTCCGTGGCCGGACTGGCGATGACGCTGGGATCCGGTGCGATGACAAACCCGATCTATGATATCACGCATGATATCGATGTGATCATGCTGGTCGGATCCAATCCGGAGGAGGCTCATCCCGTGGTCGGCATGCAGATCCGCCGCGCCGTGGCAAACGGCACAAAGCTGATCGTCGTGGATCCGCGTACGATAGATCTTGCGAAAAAGGCGGACATCCATCTGAAGCTGAAGCCGGGTACAAACGTGGCCTTTGCGAACGGCATGATGCATGTCTTTATCAAAGAGGGCCTGATTGATGAGAAATTTATCGCGGAGCGCACGGAAGGCTTCGAAGAACTGAAAAATATCGTGGAGGACTATCCGCCGGAGCGGGTGGCCGAGATCTGTAATATTGATAAGGACGACCTGATTGCTGCGGCGCGGATGTACGCGACGGCGGAGAAAGCGCCCATCATCTACTGCCTCGGTGTGACGGAGCACTCCACCGGAACCGAGGGCGTGATGTCCATGTCCAACATGGCCATGATGGTCGGAAAGCTCGGAAAACCGGGCTGCGGCGTAAACCCGCTGCGCGGACAGAACAACGTACAGGGTGCCTGCGATATGGGCGCGCAGCCGACGGATTTCCCCGGATATCAGAAGGTGAAAAAGGAAGGCGTCGTCGAGAAATTCGAGAAAGCCTGGGGAGTTCCCCTGAACCGGAAGGTCGGTACCCACGCGACCGATGTATTCCCGGCGGCGATCCGGGGCGACATCAAAGGACTTTACATATACGGAGAGGATCCGGTCGTGACCGACGCGGATACGAACCACATCATCAAAGCGCTGAAGAGCCTGGATTTCTTCGTTCTGGAGGAGCTGTTCATGACGGAGACCGCGGCCTATGCGGATGTGATTCTTCCGGGCATGAGCTACGCCGAGAAGGAGGGCACGTTCTCGAATACGGAGCGCCGTGTCCAGAGAGTCCGGAAGGCCGTCGATCTGACGAAGGACCCGTCCTTTGACATCCGGCCGGATACCGATATCATCATCGACCTGATGAACCGGATGGGATACCCGCAGCCGTACCTGACTCCCGCGCAGATCATGGATGAGGTCGCGTCGGTGACGCCGAGCTTCGGCGGAATCTCCTTTGAGAGACTTGACGCGGGCGAATCCCTGCAGTGGCCCTGCCCGACGAAGGACCATCCGGGAACGCCGATCATGCATGTCGGCAAGTTCTCCAGAGGACTCGGCTGGTTCTATCCGGCGCAGTATGTTCCTTCCGCGGAGCTGCCGGATGAGGAGTATCCGCTGATCCTGATGACCGGACGTATTCTCTACCACTACACGACACGCGCCATGACCGGAAAGACGCCGGGGCTGATGCAGATCGAGGGCAAGTCCTATATTGAGATGAATGACCTCGACGCGCGCCGGATCGGCATCGAAAACGGCGGAAGAGTCCGGGTGTCCTCCCGGCGCGGCGTCATTGAGACGACCGCCAGAGTCGGGGAAAAGGTAAGTCAGGGCGAGACCTGGATGCCGTTCCATTTCCCGGACGGAAACTGCAACTGGCTGACAAACGCGGCGCTGGATAAATACGCGCGGATCCCGGAGTACAAGGTATGCGCGATCAAGGTGGAGAAGGCCTGACGAAAAAACGAATTCGACTCAGACAATATCGGAGGAGAGAACACTATGACGGCGGCGGCAGCATACAGACAGACGCCTGCATGGACGGGGGCGGCGGCAATGCATATTTCGGATCAGTCTCCGGAACTGAATCTGACGGAGAATCTGAAAAAAATGACAGTGACAAGGAACGGGGGCGGCCTGGCCGTCTCCGGCTCCGGAACGGTCATAACAGAACATTTTGTGGATGTCTATATCAATGAGGAGCTGGCCGTCCGGCTGGTCTGCACACCGCAGTATATAAAGGAGATGGTGGTCGGCCGTCTGCTGTCGGACGGGTATATCCGGGAGACGGAAGAGATCAGGATGCTTTACATCTGCGAACACGCAAGCAGGGTCCGGGTGTTCCTGCATGGGAAAACGGATCTGAAAGAGTCCGTCAGCCGGGAGCCGACCTGCTGCACCGGCAATCAGGTGTTCCGGGAGCTGTTCCGGGAGCGTGAACCCCAGATTCTGGAACGCGCATTCTGGAAACCGGAGTGGATCTTCGCCATGGCCGATGAGTTCGCGGCTGGCGGGAGCCTTCATGCGAAGACGAAGGGCACGCACAGCTGCTACCTCAGCGTGAAGGGACGGGTCGTGTTTTCATGTGAGGATATCGGACGCCATAATGCGCTGGATAAAGCGATCGGCTACGCGGCGCTCAGTCACTATGATCGAAGCGACTGCATCCTGTATACCACCGGTCGGGTGCCGACGGACATGGTGAAGAAAGCCATCGTTGCCGGGATTCCCGTTCTCGTGTCCAAGTCCTCCCCTACGGAGGCGGCGGTGGAGTTGGCGTGCCGGTACCGCCTGACGCTGATCTGCAACGCCTGGCCGGACCGATATGACATCTTCTGTGCGCCGGAAAATGAATAAAAAAAGTACGGTTCCCTTTCTGAAAATCAGAGAGGGAACTTTTTTGTGCAGTGAAAACCACGTTCGTGCAGTAAAACTTGCCAAAGAGGACGGTTTGTGCTATTTATAATCCAGGTGATCAGGTGAAAAGGGTATCCCCGCAATCGATAGAACATATGGAAAGACAGATGAGTGAAGCAGGACGTCAGAAAATGGGAAATAAACAGATGCGGCAGATTCGATACCGGCTATGCGCGGCCGTACTGACGCTGGCATTGCTTTTCGGTTTCAGTGTCGTCGGCGGTATCGAAGCCTACGGGGAATCTGTCGGCAGCACGCAGATGAGCGGAACCGTGATCGCGCCGGACAGTACGACGGACGATTCCGACACACCGGAGAATACGGATACCTCCTCCGACGACGGCGTTTCGACTGACGGGGCGGACGCCTCCGGGACGCAGGATTCGGGAAGCCTGCCGACGGCATCTGGCGGGGCGCGGACGGGAGACGTCGCGCGCGCGGTCTTTTACAGTCTGCCGCTGATATTTGCGGCGGCCGCGGCGGGGATCCTTGTCAGACGCAGAGGATGCACGGCGCCTTCAGAATAATCTGTGATCCGAAGCTTTTCGCTGCCGGCTTTCGCGGATGTCGGCGCGCCGGCATCACGGCGCGGGGGAATCGTACCGAAAACAGTACGGAAATCGGAAAATGAGATCGGAAAGGAACAGGTCTGAGATACATGGAAGAAAAGAAGAATCGCTCACACAAAAAACCTGTGGCCGTCATTATTGTGGTGATCGTGATCATTGCGGCGGCGCTGCTCATATGGCATTTTACACAGCAGAATGAAGACGAGTCTGCGGGAGGCGGCGCCGGGGAAGTGGTAGCCTGGGATGTCGATCCGGATATGGATACGGCCGGAGCGACGGGCGAGATCCAGATCCCCGGATATGAGTCCATGACGATCGCGGCGGGGGAGACCACGCAGACGGTCGATATCGGAAATCCGTCGGCAAATAACTGTTATTTTGTAATCACGATCCAGCTGGAGGACGGCACGGTATTGTTTCAGTCTGATTATCTGGAACCCGGACAGGGTTTTGAGACCATTGAACTGACGCAGGCGCTGGAGGCGGGGGAGTACACCGCCGTGATCCAGTATGAGTGTTATTCACTGGAGGATAAGAGCGCCTTAAACGGCGCCAGCTCGGAGTTTACGCTGATTGTAAAGTAACAGTTGTTTATTATAGATTCTTATTAAATGGATTCAGAACCGGCCGGTTCATCGGATCGGCGCACGGTCTCTGAATCACGCATGATCAGGAAGGAGACTATCATGAAAAAAAGCAGTTTACTGAGAAGAGGCGTCGGGCTGGTGCTGGCGGGTTCTCTGGCCTTCGGGATGCAGTCGATGGTATTCGCAGAGGATACGAACCTGACAGACAGTTCGCAAAGCGGCGATACCGACGTGACGGGAGAAGTAGCAGTTTCCTCTGAGGTCAGCCCGTCCTACATTATCACGATCCCCGAGAAGATCAATTTCGGTACGCTGACGTCGCCTGATACGAATGAGGATGACTATAAGGTGGTGTCGTTTGATGTGACGGCGAGTTCCTTCGTGGACTTTTCGGACAACACAGGTGTCGCTGTTCTGGTGAAGGACAGTGAGGATGAGAAGAATTCGAACGGCGACTGGTCCGCCAAATTCTATATCCGGAGTGAGAATTCCTATTCCCTGGAATACAGTATCCTGGATCCCTCCGGCAGCGACATCAGCAGCGGCGATCTGACGTATGAGAATGGTCTGCTCTACAACGTATTTGGCGCGGCGGCTGTAGCGACGTCCAGCACAGGATCCGTAACCGTAACAGGAACAGCTCAGCTGAACCAGAAACAGCTGTACGGATATGATCTGGAGGATGCTGATTCTGAAAGAACGGGTACATATGACGGCAAACTCAACTTTTATGCAAAGGTTGTAGACCTGTCCTGATTATACAGACTGATCCGGACAGCGGATTTTGTGATGACAGGCCTGTCTGATAGAGGAAAATAGCCGGGGCTTATCGCCCCGGCTATTTGTATTGTACACATGCCGCGCAAAGGAAGATGTCTGTTTACACAGACGCGAGGCATCGCGGGAGTTCCGCAAAGTGGATTCTTTTTCAGAACGGTCTAGAAATTCAGCAGGATCTCTACGGAGAAATGATGGTCGTCATAGTCGATGCGCAGATTGCCGTGGTACATTTCGACGGTTTCCTGTACGGAGACCAGACCGATGGCCTTTGTGTTGTGCTTGGTGGAGATGATACGGTTTTTATCCCTGCGGATCTGTGAGTTGTGCGTGTTTTCTACGATAAGTACCAGGATGGAGTTTGTCGGCATTTGGGAGATCACGGAGATTTCCCTTTCCTTTTCCGGCAGCGTCCGGCAGGCGTCGATGGCGTTTTCGACGAGATTTCCCAGCATGACGCAGTATTCCGGCTCCGGCATCGGGAGTTCATGGGGCAGATGCAGTGCCCAGGAAACGCTGATCCCGTTCTCCGTGCAGGAGCTGTTGTAATGGGAGGCGACAGCGTTGACCGCCGGATTGGCGCACAGGGACACGACGGTGCCGGCGGACTCCTGATACTGGACGAGATAATTTTTCAGCGCCTCGATCTCTCCGCTCTCCGCCAGGTTCTGAATCGTGGCCAGCTGATGGCGGAAATCATGGCGCAGTCTGGCGGTGGCGGAAATATATTCCGTCAGGGCTTCATATTGCTTGGACTGGAATCCCAGGAAATGATTGCGCCGCTCCAGCGCCGAGATCTCCTCCCCGGTTTTAGCCGCCTGGTAGAGGAGTACGTACACATACAGCATACAGAACAGCAGCAGCGTCACGATCAGCAGATAGACGTAAAAATAGCGGTCCGACTCCAGGGTCTGATAATTGCGCGGGATGATAAAAACGGTTACGGCGGTAAAAACCAGCGGCCATACGAGTCCGGCCTGCCACAGGGAGAAAACGTCATAGTTCTCCACGAGCCAGCGCACCTGTCTGGAAGCCGGGATCCAGAAAATCGCCAGAAATCCCGCGCAGACAAACGTGGAGAATATGGAGGACCCCCAGGCGTAGTCCGTATAATACGCGCCGAAATGCATACGCGCCGCGAAAATATCCGTGTACAGTGTCTCAAAGCAGAAGATGGAGATGACGACAAGGAATACGGTCAGCGCCTTATATATATTTAGATTCAGCATCTTCCAGTAAAGCACGAAAAAGACGGGAAGCGACGGGAACAGCAGATAATTGGCCGCAATGCCCGTGCGAAGGATTACCATGGAGCAGGCGCAGACGTAGGCGATTGAGAAAATGCTTCCGTAGACCCATATTTTTTTCATGGGGAAACGGGCCACTCCCATCACGGGCAGAAAACACAGGATAAACCCAAAAAATAAATTCATGTTTCCGAGTATGATCTGGAACAGGTCCGATAGATTCATGTGAAATACCTCTTTCCGTATTTTTTTGCCCTGTCATACTGGTAGGTGAGGAAGGTCTGTATGACTTCGTTTTTGTTGTTCTGGCGGATCGGGAAGATTTCCCCGTTTTTCATGACAAATTCGGATTCACCGATCTTCTCGATCTGATCCATGTTCAGAATGATTCCGCGGTTGCATAATATAAAACGGCTGTCCTCCTGCAGCGTATTCCAAAGGCCGGAGAAGGAGTCGATATAACAGCGCATCGGTTCCCTTTTCAGAACTCTGACAAAGGCATGGTGCCGGTCCGCCTCCAGGGAGATCAGGTCGTTATAATATACGGATACCTTCGTGCGCCCGCAGGTAAGCTCCAGCGCCGAATAGTTCTGCGGGATGGTCCGGGCGGCCTCTGTGAGGACCTGCGCGACGCGCCGGGGCTCACTGGGCTTTATCAGATAGTCGAAAGGGTGGAACGGCATGGACTCCAGGGCGTGCTCCCGGCTGGTGGTCACAAAGACCAGCAGACAGTTCACATCGGTTTTCCGCACCCGTCTCGCGATGTCGATCCCCGTCAGTTTTTTCATATAAATATCCAGAAACAGAAGATCATA
The DNA here is from genome assembly GCA_021202015.1 of Clostridiales bacterium. Classification (GTDB taxonomy): domain Bacteria; phylum Bacillota; class Clostridia; order Lachnospirales; family Lachnospiraceae; genus Eubacterium_I. Next base: position 7,733 of record JAJQDV010000005.1, read on the forward strand.
GTGCTTCGGCTGGAAACACATCAGAAATTCTTCCCCGCTTTCAAAGCTGTCGCAGGTAATCTGTACGCCAAAGTCCGCCGCCCAGCTTTCGCAGGAGCGGGTCAGAGTCTCTGAATCCTCCGGATTATCATCTAAGATAGCTATTTTCATATTTTACCGGTCCGCCTCCCTGTTTGAGCATTTTACATGATTATACCATATACTTCGGATAACAGGGCAGATTTTTATGCAGTAAAGGGAACTTTCGTGCAGGGAAGAATAAATTTTACGGACTTGAATGAAAATTTGGTTTGTGTTACATTTTAGGCATGAAAGAATTCGCGATACATCTGGAACCGAATCAGAGAAAACCATTATATGAGCAGATATATGAGGCGGTCCGGGACGGTATCCTGGAGGGGCGTATCCCCCGGGGAGAAAAGCTGCCGTCCACGCGGTTTGAGGCGGAGTTCCTTTCCTGCAGCAGGAGCACCGTGGAGCTGGCTTATGATCAGCTGCTCTCGGAGGGCTATATCCGCGCGGAACCGTACCGGGGATATTATGCCTGTGATGTCAGCGAGCTTTATCACCTGGCGGGACAGAGTCAGAGTACGTATGTTTCGGCGTCAAAGCCGGAGGCGGATCTGCCGGAATACCGGGTTGATTTTTCTCCGAACGGTACGGAACTGTCACAGTTCCCGTTTTCCGCCATGGGCAGGATCATGAGGAATCTCATGCTCGATGAGGGGGAGTATATGCTGCAGAGCTCCGCGTCCTTCGGCGAGGAGGATCTGCGCCGGGCGATCTGCGATTATCTCTTCCGATCGAGGAACGTGCAGTGCGTTCCGGATCAGATCGTCGTCGGCGCGGGCAACGAATACCTGCTGATCGTGCTCGGGCAGATGCTCGGGACAGGACACACCGTTGCCATGGAATCCCCGACCTATCTGCGCGCTTATCAGACTTTTCGGAATATCGGTTACGACGTGAGGCCGGTCGACATGGACCGGAACGGCATGCGGGTGGATATGCTGGAGCAGATTTTCGCGGATATCGTGTATGTGATGCCGTCTCACCAGTTTCCCATGGGCACGGTCATGGCGATGAAGCGCCGGCTCGAACTGCTGCACTGGGCCGGGCAGCGCGGGGAACGCTATATTATCGAGGACGACTACGACAGTGAATTTCGCTATAAGGGGAAGCCCATTCCCGCCCTGCAGGGGCTGGACCGCTCCGGAAAGGTCCTCTATCTGGGAACATTTTCCAGGAGCATTGCGCCCTCTACGCGTGTCAGCTACCTGGTGCTGCCGCCGCGGCTGGCGGAACGATACCGCGAGCACTGCGGCTTTTATGCCTGCACGGTGCCGGTGATCATGCAGAAAACGATCTGTCATTTTATTCAGGAGGGATATTTCGAGAGGAATCTGAACCGGATGCGCGGCGTTTATAAGGCGAAGCATGATTTCATCCTGGGAGAGCTGCGGAAATGCGGCCGGATCCGGAAGATCTTCGGAGAAAATTCCGGCCTGCATCTGCTGGCGGAGATCGATACGCCGCTTTCGGAGGACGAGCTGGTCCGCCGGTGCGGTGAGGCGGGCGTGCGGGTGTACGGCCTGTCTGAGTATTTTTTGAGCCGCCCTTCCGGATTTCATCGTCCGGTGCTGCTGTTCGGGTACGGCGGGCTGACGGAGGATGAGATGAGGGAAGGGCTGGAATGCATTCGGGCTGTTTTACAGATCGAGTAGGAGGCGTTTTTTGCTGCGTACTCGCTGTTCGGGGCACGTGCAGCCAGGCTGTAAAATTTCCTTGCGCGCCCCTGTGCACATAAAAAATGAGCAGGCCACTCGGGATTGAGGAACCTGCTCATTTTGCAGATACATTTATTTGGTCTCTAATAAATCATGAAAATAAGCGTCCAGTTCCTCCTTTGTATCGAAGGTCGCCATGTAGATCTTGTTGCCCATGGCGTCGGACAGGGCGTCCGGGAGGCGGCTGTCCATCTTGATCCGGCTGCCGTATTTCTCGATGATTTCATCATGGGAGAGCACGTAATCCTTGTAGTCGCGCAGGCCGGCAAAGCCGCAGTAGTGGTTCCCGCCGATCTTCTCCTCCGTCCGGTCAAAGGCGACCATATCCGCCCAGATCTTGTAGACGTTCGTCTCGCGGGCGTGATTGATCATATCCGGCGTGAAGCCGCCGCAGGGACGCATATTGACCTCCAGCGCCATGACCGTTCCCTTTTTGCCGATCCCCTCGTGGTCGGAGAGGAGACGGAAAAACTCAAAGTGTACGAAGCGGCTCCTGACGCCGAAGCTCTTTGCCGTATCGCGGCCCGCTTTCCGGATATCCTCCGCCAGCTCCTTCACGATATAGAACATGCAGTCGACGCCCTCGTTCACGCTGTCCATGATGGATACCGGCGTACAGTTGCCGGCCTCAAAGATCGGGCGGCCGTGGGAGTCGAAGATGGCGTCGTAGGAGTTGATCTCGGCGTTTATAAACTCCTCCATGATGTAGCTCTCCTCCGGATCCTTCTCCGAAAAGAAGGCCTCCAGCTCCGCGTCATTGTCAAGCTTATAGGTATGGGAAGCGCCCATGCCGTTGTCCGGTTTCACGATGACCGGATATCCGACCCCGGCGATGAAATCCCGGCATTTCTTTATCGTATCCACGAGATGGTAGCGCGCGACCGGAATGTTCGCTTTTTCATAGTATTTTTTCATTCTGGATTTGTACTTGATGCGCGGCAGATCCCGCTCCTGAAAACCGGTTCTGATGTTGAAATCGGTGCGGAGCCTTGCGTCCTGTTCCAGCCAGTATTCATTGTTGGACTCGATAAAATCGATCCGTCCGTGTTTGAAGGTCAGAAACGCGACTGCGCGGTAGACCTCGTCATAGTTTTCCAGGCTGGCAACCTTATAGTACTCGTTCAGGCTGTCCTTCAGCTCCGGCAGGAGCTCGTCGTACGGCTGGTCGCCGATGCCGAGGACGTTTACGCCGTCGATTTTCAGCTCCCGGCAGAACTGCCAGTAGTTTGTCGGGAAATTCGGGGAAATAAAAATTACATTTTTCATGACTTTTCTCTTTCTGTTATGTATTTATAAGTGAATTCTATACTATTTATTAAGAATATAGGGCAAAAAGTAGACGACCTGCTTATACCACCAGTCCCAGTCGTGGTTGACGTCATAGCCCCAGAGATCGACCCAGACCGGGATGCCCTTCCTCTCGAGAATCTCCTTTAAGCGGCGGGTGGTGTCCGGCTGTTCCCAGGCGCCCTGGCCGCAGCAGATGACGGCTTTTCGATTCCGGTAGAGCTCCATATAGGGGTGGTCTTCCGGCATGTTGCTCAGAGAATCGATGGGGGAGTTGGCGTATACCAGCTCATCCATATAATCGCCGAAACCGTACTGTGAGCTGTAGATCCCGCTGAGCGCCAGCAGCCCGTCAAACAGGTCGGGGCGGCGGAAATAGAGGTTCGCCGCGTGGGTCGCTCCGAGGCTGCAGCCGAAAGCGATGATTCCCTCGGACGGATCCGTCCCGCCGTTTCGCTCGGCGGCCATCGCGCGGATGAAAGGGACCATCTCATCGGTGATATAGCGAATCCAGTCTTCGTGGCGGCGAATCCGACGGTAAGGATCGTCGTTTGAAGAGTAGGTCTCCTGATCGATCGTGTCAATGGAGAAAACCATCGCCTTCCCGGATTCGATCCAGGGGCTCCAGTAGTCCGTCATGTGAAAATTCTCAAAATCAAAAAAGCGGCCGTCCTGGCAGGGAATGAACAGGACGGGGTGACCGGCGTGGCCGTATACCTTGCATTCCATGTCCCGGTTCAGCGCGGGACTGTAGTCTTTGAAATATTGTACTTCCATAGAATCTCCTTTTATCATTATGTGATATCAGTGATGCCGTACATGAGCGTGTTCATGAAAAACGGGATCTGCCGCTCCCAGCTGGCCTCGCAGTGCCTGCCGCCGGGAACTATGCGGGCATCCAGCAAGATCCCTTTCCCGAGCAGAAGAGCGGAGGTCTTTCCGAATGTTTTCCGCATACGCAGTCCCCTGCCCATCTCCTCCGAACCGTAATCCATGTAGAGGATGGTGTCCGGCGCCGGGTCGGAAGCCTTTATCATCTCATCCGAGGCGGCGGGAGAGAGGAACAGCGAGGGGGACAGAGCCGCGGCCCTGGAAAAAACATCGTTGTAATGCAGCAGTGCAAATACGCTCATCAGTCCGCCCATCGAGCTCCCCGCGATAAACGTGTGCGCCCGATCCGGGATCGTGCGGTAATGCGCGTCAATGAAGGGCTTGAAAGTGCCTGTCAGCCAGTCCATGGTGACGCTGCCTCTTCCCTCGATAAATCCGGTATGTTTTTCGGAAAAGTCATAGGGGGCATATTCGCTCAGCCTGCCGTGGTCGGGACTATGGCTGCACTCCACTGCGGCGATGATCAGATCCGTTCCCGTGGCCTCCATGAAATCATTCATCCCCCAGCTCTTGCCGAAGGAGGCGTCTTCGTCAAAAAAAACATTCTGTCCATCAAACATATACAGGACGGGGTAATGCCTGTCCCCGTCAAACGAATAAGACTCCGGAAGGTACAGATAAGCGCGGCGCGGCGTGTCGCCGGTCAGCTCCGGAATCGTAATCTGCCATTTTTTAATCATGATTCACTCCGTATCACAAAAACTCGCGTGTTCGTCCGGATTGCTTCTATTATTATAGGAAACGACATTAAGTCGTTTCCTTTGCGCCAGACGCAAGGCTGCGCAAGCAGCCATTCCTCATGCGTCTGTGTGCATCCTTTATAGTGAATGACAAAATATTTTTGTCGTTCACTATAATATACCACACGGCAGAATTTTTGGCAATTTGAACTGTAATTTTTCTGAAAGGCGGAAATTGAATCTCGAAAAGAAATGAAATTGCAAACAATAGGAAAATATGCTAGTATCTAACCATGTGTGGATTGAAACAAATAAAAAGGGGGCAAGGAAAGGTGACTGATAAAAAGAAGCTGCCGATCGGAATCGAAGATTTTGAAAAACTGCGGCGAAATGATTTTTATTATGTTGATAAGACGGGGATGATCCGCGACCTGCTGAACAGCTGGAGCGAAGTCAGCCTTTTTACCCGTCCCCGCCGTTTCGGCAAGAGCCTCAACATGAGTATGCTGAGATATTTCTTTGAAATCGGAGATCACAGGGAATTATTTGACGGTCTGGAGATTTCAGAGGAAACAGAACTTTGTGATGCTTATATGGGAAAGTTCCCGGTGATTTCCATTTCGCTGAAAAGTATTAACGCGCCGTCATTTTCGATCGCTTATGATACGGCGGTAAGAACCGTCAATGCGGAAGCGAGGAGGTTTCAATATCTTCTGAACAGCGAAAATCTGATCGAAGATGAAAAAGAAGAATATAAAAGCCTTCTGCAAAGTGACATGGACGCATCCTGCCTCTACAGCAGCCTGAGAGTGCTGACGGAGTTATTGGAAAAGCACCATAAAAGCAAAGTTGTCATACTGATTGACGAGTACGACGTTCCGCTGGCCAAGGCGCATGAAAACGGCTATTATGACGACATGGTTTTCCTGATCCGCAACCTGCTGGAGCAGGCGTTAAAGACCAACCCGGGTCTTCAGTTTGCGGTGCTGTCGGGATGTATGAGGATATCCAGAGAAAGTATTTTTACCGGACTGAATAACGTGACGGTATTATCCGTTTCGAATGTCCGCTTTGATGAATATTTCGGATTTACAGACCGGGAAGTACGGGAATTGCTGGATGATTACGGTTTGTCTGCCCATTATGATACGGTAAGAGAGTGGTATGACGGCTATCAGTTTGGGAATTCAGACGTCTATTGCCCGTGGGACGTAATAAACTATTGCTATACGTTAATGGCAGACCCGGAGGCGCAGCCGGAAAATTACTGGATCAACACCAGCGGGAACGATGCCGTCCGGCGCTTTGTCCGGGAGTCGGACAACAGCGGCAGTACAAAACGGGAGATTGAAAAATTACTGGCCGGAGAGACTATCGTAAAAGAAATACGCCAGGAGCTTACCTACCGGGATATGTACGCCTCCATAGAGAATATCTGGAGTGTCCTGTTTACAACGGGATACCTTACGCAGCGGGGGAAACCGGACGAGAACCGTTTTACCCTTGCTATTCCGAACCGCGAGATACATTCCGTTTTTGCTACGCAGATTATGGAGCTTTTTCGCGAGAATGTTCGGAAAGACGGGGATCGTGTAATTCGGTTCTGTGAGGCTTTGAAAAACGGGGATGCGAAGAGCGTGGCGGAGCAGTTTGGCGCATTCCTGCGCGGGACGATCAGCATCCGGGACACCTTTGTGCGGAAGGAGCGGAAGGAAAATTTTTTTCACGGTATACTTTTGGGAATCCTTGCCGCAAAAGATTCCTGGATTGTTTCTTCAAATGAGGAATCGGGCGATGGTTACAGCGATATCCTGATCGAGATTGAGGAGGAAGGGATCGGCATCGTTCTGGAAATTAAGTATGCGGAGAACGGTGATTTTGAGGCTGCGTGCCGGGAGGCGCTGGATCAGATCGAAGATATGCACTATGACGAGAAGCTGCGGGATGAAGGAATGGAAGATATCCTGAAATATGGGGTCGCGTGTTATAAGAAGCGGTGCCGGGTTGTAATGGAATCGGGACAGCAGAAAACTTTGCGCGGCACAGGCGGTTTCCCTTGACAAAGAAATCAGATGTGCTAGAATATGAAAAGTGTCCGAATGTCCGTCGGCTTGATGCCTGCGGGAGCGGAAACAGCCGTCGGTCCTTCACTTGAAATAAGGGCCGCCGCAATCCCATTGGTTTTCAATAATGGGTAGTTCACTCACGGGAGGAGATGCTGTGTTGAGAAGACAGGTACTTTCGCTTTTAGTTGAGAATACGCCGGGTGTCGTGAGCCATATTTCCGGCCTGTTCAGCCGCCGCGGATTTAATATTGACAGTTTTTCCGCGGGTGTGACGGCGGATCCCCGTTTTACACGCGTCACCGTTGTGGCCAGAGGGGACGAGCAGATCCTCGAGCAGATTCAGAAGCAGCTGGCGAAGCTGGAGGATGTGATCGATATCAAGGAGCTGAAGGCGGGAGATTCCGTCTGCCGCGAGCTAATTCTGGTCAAGCTCCGGGCGAAGGATTCGGACCGTCAGGCGATCCTTTCCGTGGCGAACATTTTTCGCGCGAAGATCGTGGATGTCAGCAGCGATTCCATGGTGATCGAGCTGACCGGCGATCAGAACAAACTGGACGCGTTTATCGATCTTGTCAGAGGTTATGACATTCTTGAGCTTGCGAGGACCGGCGAGACGGGACTCAGCAGGGGCGACAAGGATGTCAGAATTATTGAGTGATACAAGGGACAAAGGGTCAGAGATCGAATGTCTGTCCCCCTTTTGTCTCCTTCATCATAGAATAATATTTAATATGGAGGATAAGTCATGTCAGAGGCAAAAATTTATTATCAGGAAGACTGCAATCTCTCCGCGCTGGAGGGAAAGACCATCGCAGTCATCGGCTACGGCAGCCAGGGTCACGCGCACGCGCTGAACGCGAAGGAGTCCGGATGCAATGTCATCATCGGTCTCTATGAGGGCAGCAAGTCCTGGGCAAAGGCGGAGGCGCAGGGGCTTCAGGTTTATACCACCGCGGAGGCCGCGAAGAAAGCCGATATCATCATGATTCTGATCAACGATGAGAAACAGGCCGATATGTATAAGAAGGATATCGAGCCGAATCTGGAGCCGGGCAACATGCTGATGTTCGCGCACGGGTTCAATATCCATTACGGCTGCATCGTTCCGCCCGCGGATGTGGATGTTACGATGATCGCGCCGAAGGGACCGGGCCATACCGTTCGCTCCGAGTATCAGGCGGGCAAGGGTGTTCCGTGTCTGGTTGCTGTTGAGCAGGACGCGACCGGCAAGGCGCTGGAGCTGGCGCTGGCCTATGCGCTGGCGATCGGCGGCGCGAGAGCGGGTGTCCTGGAGACCACGTTCCGCACGGAGACCGAGACGGATCTCTTCGGTGAGCAGGCGGTTCTCTGCGGCGGCGTCTGCGCACTGATGCAGGCCGGATTTGAGACGCTCTGCGAGGGGGGTTATGATCCGAGAAACGCCTACTTTGAGTGTATCCATGAGATGAAGCTGATTGTTGACCTGATCTATCAGTCCGGTTTTGCCGGCATGAGATACTCCATCTCCAACACCGCGGAGTACGGGGATTACATCACGGGACCGAAGATTATCACTGATGAGACGAAGAAGAATATGAAGAAGATCCTGTCCGATATTCAGGACGGCACATTCGCGAGCCAGTTCCTGCAGGATATGTCCCCGTCCGGACGTCAGGTGCAGTTCAAGGCGATGCGCAAGAAAGCCGCTGAGCATCCGGCTGAGATCGTCGGCGAGGAGGTTCGGAAGCTTTACAGCTGGAACGGTGAGGACAAGCTGATCAATAACTAATCGGGATTTTGTTTGATTTTGCGGAAAGAGAGTGGCTGCCGATAGGATAATAGTCACTCTCTTTTTTCTCATAGGAAAGATCTCCGCAAAGCGGGATACTATTTTAAAGAAAAGGAAACGCAGCTGTTGTGTCAACATGGAATTCCAGAGGCCTTCGGGGCTCCACCCTGGAGGAATTTATCAATCGAACCAATGAAAAATACCGCGAGAACGGCCTGGCGCTCATCCAGAAGGTTCCGACGCCGATCACACCGGTTCAGATCGACGCGGAGAGCCGCCATATCACGCTCGCGTATTTTGAACAGAAGAGCACGGTGGATTACATCGGCGCCGTGCAGGGGATCCCGGTCTGCTTTGACGCCAAGGAGTGCCGGACGGATACCTTTCCTCTTCAGAATGTCCATGAGCATCAGGTAAAGTTCATGGGTGAGTTTGAAAAACAGGGAGGCGTCGCGTTTCTGCTCATCTATTACGGACACCGGGATGTGTTTTACTATATGAGTTACGCGGAGCTTCTGCCCTTCTGGGAGAGAAGTGCCGCCGGAGGGAGAAAAAGCATACGTCTGGAGGAACTGGACGATTCATTTTTCTTTTCCATGCACGGCGGCCTGCTGGTGCCGTATCTGGAACCGCTTCAGACGGACCTGGAGAGGCGCGGAAGCGGTGATGCGGACGGATCCGGAGACTCACAGAAGCGGTGATGCGGACAGACCCGGAGACTCTCGGAAAAGTAACAGGGAAAATATTTGACTTTCCTTATAGCCTGAAATATAATAACAAAGTATCGGGAGAATTTATGGCGAATCAATTATTACATACACCGGAGGGTGTGAGAGACATTTACAGTGACGAATGCGAGCGGAAACACATACTGGAGGACAGGATATACGCTGCCTTAAAGTCCTGCGGCTACCATCCGATCCAGACGCCGACATTTGAGTTTTTTGATATTTTCGGAAAAGAGATCGGGACGACGCCGTCGAAGGATCTGTACAAGTTTTTTGACCGCGAGGGCAATACCCTGGTGCTGCGGCCCGATATCACGCCTTCAATCGCGCGGTGCGCGTCGAAATATTACATGGAGGACGCGGTGCCGATCCGTTTTTGCTATACGGGGAACACGTTTATCAATAACAACAGTTATCAGGGACTGCTGAAGGAGACGACGCAGTCCGGTGCGGAGCTGATCGGCGACGGTTCCGTGGAGGCGGATGCCGAGATGATCGCCCTGACGGTCCGGCTGCTTCTGAATGCCGGCCTGAAGGAGTTTCAGGTCAGTGTCGGCCATGTGGATTTTCTGAAAGGGCTGTTTGAGGCGGCGCAGCTGGGTGAGAGCACGGAGGATACGATCCGCGAACTGCTTTTGAACCGCAATTTTTACGGTGTGGAGGAGATCGTGGCGCATTCCGGCCTGAATGAGGATCTGATTTATTTTTTCGGCCTCCTGAGGGATGTGATGCTGACGAAGGAAAGGATTCTGGAGGCAAAGGAGAGGGCGGTCGGTTACCCGAAGATCTGTAATGCGCTGAGCAGGCTCGAACAGCTGGAGGATCTGCTGCGGATCTATCATGTGGAGCAGTATGTTTTTTACGAGATGGCGATGGTTTCGGGACTGAATTATTACACCGGCATTATATTTTCCGGATATACGTTCGGCAGCGGGAATGCTGTGGTGAAGGGCGGCCGTTACGATAATCTGCTGGCTTCCTTCGGAAAATCGGCGCCGGCCATCGGTTTTGCCGTCGTGATCGATCAGCTGATGAACGCGCTCCGGCGTCAGAATATCTGTATCCCTTTTGAAAATAAGACAAAGTGGTTTGTCTACCGGGAGGATCATTACGGCGAGGCCATCCGGGACGCCATGGTTCTGAGGAACCGCGGAGAGATTGTGGAGATGATGCCGCTGACAGAGACGAATACGGTTGAGTCCTATCAGAGATACGCGCAGCAGTTCCATATACAGGAGATTATTTTTTACACATGATTTTGAAATGTGCTTTCGGAAAGACAGACAGATATAAAAGTGAGTTATTTCGAAGATACATGAGACGGCCGTACGCGCGGCGCACCGACGGAAATGCTTTTTGCTGACGGCGCTGCGGGGCACAAATAAGGAGAAAACATGAGATATTTGACATTTGCGCTCGGCAAGGGCCGCCTGGCGAAGACGACGCTGAAAATGTTTGAGCAGATCGGCATTACCTGTGAGGAGATGAACGATAAGGATACCCGAAAGCTGATCTTTGTGAATGAGGAGCTGAAACTGCGGTTCTTTCTCGCGAAAGGCCCGGATGTCCCGACCTATGTGGAATACGGCGCCGCGGATATCGGCATTGTCGGCAGGGACACGATTCTGCAGGAGGTACGGAATATTTACGAGGTCCTCGATCTCGGATTCGGAAAATGTCGGATGTGCGTCTGCGGGTTTGCTTCCGCGAAGGATCTGCTGGAGCATCATGAGCAGATTCGCGTAGCGACGAAGTATCCGAAAATCGCGAAGGATTATTTTTATAACAAAAAACACCAGACGGTAGAGATCATTAAGCTGAACGGATCGATTGAGCTGGCGCCGATCGTGGGACTGGCCGATGTGATCGTGGATATCGTGGAGACCGGTTCGACGCTCCGCGAAAACGGCCTGGTCGTGCTCGAGGAGGTCTGCCCGCTCTCCGCGCGCATGGTGGTCAATCCGGTCAGCATGAAGCTGGAGCAGGAGCGGGTGAGCAGGCTGATCGCGGATCTGCAGCGCGTGGTCCGCTCGTAACAGAGCAATCAAACAAGAGGAGATACACACATGCGCACTTTAAAGCTGACAAAGGATACGACAGACCGGATTCTGTCCGATCTCCTGAAACGCAGCCCGAATAATTACACAGAGTATGAAAACAGCGTGAACGCGATCATCGCGGATGTGCGCGAACGCCGCGATCAGGCTGTTTTTGAATATACGGAGAAGTTTGACGGCGCGAAGCTGACCGCGGATACCGTTGAGGTGAATGAGCGTGAGATCCGGGAGGCGTACGCTCTGGTGCAGCCGGAGCTTTTGGACGTCATTCGGAAAGCGAAGGAAAATATCCGCGTTTACCATGAAAAACAAAAGCAGTACAGCTGGTTCGACAGCACCGACCGGGGAACGATACTCGGCCAGAAGGTGACGCCCATCGCGAGAGCCGGCGTCTATGTGCCGGGCGGGAAGGCGGTCTACCCTTCCTCCGTTCTCATGAATATCATTCCCGCGAAGGTGGCCGGAGTGGAGGAGATCATCATGACGACCCCCTGCGGCAGGGATGGAAAAGTGAATCCGTCGACGCTCGTCGCCGCCGCGGAGGCCGGTGTGGACCGCGTGTTCAGGGTGGGCGGCGCGCAGGCGATTGCAGCGATGGCTTTCGGCACGGAAAGCATCCCGAAGGCGGATAAGATCGTGGGACCCGGGAACATCTACGTGGCGCTCGCGAAAAAAGCGGTGTTTGGTCATGTCAGCATCGATTCCATCGCGGGTCCGAGTGAGATCCTGGTTCTGGCGGATGAGACCGCGAATCCGCGCTATGTGGCGGCGGATCTGCTCTCCCAGGCCGAGCATGACGAGCTGGCCTCGGCGATCCTGATCACGACCAGCGAGACGCTGGCGGCGAAGGTATCAGAGGAGATCGACCGGTTTGTACAGACGCTTTCCAGGCGCGCCATCATCGAAAAGTCACTGGAAAATTACGGCTATATCCTGATCGCCCCGGATCTGGAAACGGCGATCGATACCGCGAATGAGATCGCGTCCGAGCACCTGGAGATCGTGACCGCCAACGCTTTTGAGGTGATGACGAAGATCAAAAACGCCGGCGCTATTTTTATCGGGGAATACAGCTGTGAACCTTTGGGCGATTATTTCGCGGGACCGAACCATGTGCTTCCGACCAACGGTACGGCGAAGTTTTTCTCCCCGTTGTCGGTGGATGATTTTATTAAAAAATCCAGCGTCATTTCCTATTCAAGGGAGGCGCTGCGGGATGTGTATCAGGATATCGCGCAGTTCGCGCGGTGCGAACAGCTGACAGCACACGCGAATTCCGTGCTGGTGCGCTATGAAGGGGAGCAGGGAGGACCGGAATGAAGAAAAACAGAATCGCGAACATAGACAGAAAAACGAAGGAGACCGATATCCGTCTGACTCTCAATCTGGACGGTACCGGAAAACAGGATATCCGTACCGGCGTGGGATTTTTTGACCATATGCTGTCCGGATTTGCCCGTCACGGATTCTTTGACCTGGAGGTTCAGGTACAGGGGGACCTGGAGGTGGACAGCCACCACACGATCGAAGACACCGGCATTGTGCTGGGGACGGCGATCCGAACGGCGATCGGAGATAAAAAAGGGATTCGGCGTTTCGGAAGCATGATCCTGCCGATGGACGAGACCCTCGTTCTGTCCGCTATTGATCTGTCCGGGAGGCCATACCTGGTCATGGACGCGGAATTTACCGCGGATAAGGTGGGGGAGATGGACACGGAGATGGTGCGGGAATTTTTCTACGCGGTTTCCTACGCGGCGGGGATGAACCTGCACCTGAAGGTTTTGTCGGGGATCAATAATCATCACATGATTGAGGCGATGTTCAAGGCCTTCGGCAAAGCCCTGGACGAGGCGGTTTCCATCGAGCCGCGCATCACGGACGTATTATCGACGAAAGGCAGCTTATAAGAGATGAAAGATACGCAAAAGGACATTATCGCAACCGTATTTCTGAAAGACGGCATGCTGGTAAAGGATTTCCGCGATCACGCCCCGGCCGGCAGGACGGCAGATCTGATTCAGTCCTTTAATATCAACGGCATCGACAAGATCATCCTGTTTGATCTGTCTGACGACGAGCCGGAACATGAGCAGAACCTGCACACCATGAAGGAAATCGCGGTTACTGCCGAGATGCCGGTTTATGCAGGGGGGAATATCAACTCTGTCAATGACATTAAAAAAATCCTCTATGCCGGATGCAGCAAGGTGATTCTGAATTCCTTGAAGAATCAGACCGCGCAGCTTGCCCGGCAGGGGGAGATGAGGTTCGGCAGAGACCGCATGGCGCTCTCTATTTTTAATGTCGATGTGTTTTTTAAGAAAAAGGCTTCCGTGGAGGAATATATCAGTGAGCTGGTGGTTCTGGATGAGCGCCTGTCCGGGACGATGAGTAATGTGACGGATATGCCCTACTCCATTCTCCTGCAGGAGGCCACACCGGAGAAGATTATGGACGCCCTGAATGCGGATGAGAATATCACGGGCGTTTCCTGCAGGGCGTTCTGCGAGCATCCCGACCGTATACCGGAGCTGAGACAATACCTGAAGCAGCAGGGCATCCGCGCCGATCACCTTGTGCCTTCCGTGGAATGGCCTTCGCTGAAACTGAATTCAGACGGCCTGATCCCGGTCGTCGTCCAGGACTACCAGACCAATGAGGTGCTGATGCTTGCTTACATGAACGAGGAGGCCTTTCAGTCCACGCTGGAGACCGGGAAGATGACGTACTACAGCAGGAGCCGGGGGGAACTCTGGCTGAAGGGTCTGACGTCCGGCCATTATCAGTATGTCAAATCATTGAAGCTCGACTGTGACAGCGACACGATCCTGGCGAAGGTGTCCCAGGTCGGGGCGGCCTGCCACACCGGCAGCCACAGCTGTTTTTTTACCGATCTGGCGGAAGAGGAGTATTTGCAGCGGAATCTGTACGGGATTCTCGGCCGCGTTTATCAGATGATCAAAAGCCGGAAGGAAAATCCTAAGGACGGCTCCTATACCAGCTTTCTTTTTGAAAAGGGAATCGACCAGATCTTAAAGAAGGTGGGAGAGGAGACGCTTGATCTGATCTTTGCGGCGAAAAATCCGGACAGGGAGGATTTCAAGTATCAGACGACGGATCTGCTGTATCATGTGCTGGTGCTGATGGTGGAAAAGGACGTCACGCCGGATGAAGTGCTCGAGGAGCTGATGCTGCGATAGCCGGAGGAAAAATCGAATGGGAGGCTGTCCTTTGCAATTTTTGCGGAGGGCAGCTTTTTATCTCAGACGCATTCATTTATAGTATATTCCTCTTTTTCGGTCATAGAATGATACAGGGGACAAAAGGCCGGAAATGCCGCGTGAATCATTGAAAGGGACAGGCGGCGAGTTGGGAATGGAGGAAGGCGCATGGATCAGCAGCAGTATTATGACAGAAAACAATATGTCGAGCAGGCGAGAAGCAGTTTCGGAGAACAGCCGGAAAGACATGGGGCGGTTTCTTTTGAACGGGAGGATGAAGAAGCCGGGAGGCGTACGAGAGGATTTTTCAGGGTGAGGCTCGGTCTGGCCGTACTGCTTTTTCTTGTGTTTCTTCTGATCCGGCAGACCGGCTGGAGTTATCAGGATATCGACGCGGCGGCCATTCAGGAGGAGATCGGCAGCAGTGTCTCGCTGCCCGATTCATTTCCGAAGCTGTCGGATATTATCTCCGTGACGGAGGATGAAGAATAAAATGCCGGAAATAAAATCCGGGCGGAAGGAATCGAACTCCTCCCGCCCGGATGATAGAATAGTGAAGGAACAAAGGTTCTCTATTTCAGCAGATCTTCCCTGTTGAAATATCTGGTGTGAAGCAGATGATGTGACATCTCGCCGCACGGCTCGCCGAGGAACTCCTCGTAGATCTGGGAGATCGCCGGGTTCTTGTGGGAGAGACGGATCGGAAGCTTCCGCTCTTCTTCGTAAACGGCTGCTTTTCTCTTTTCCATCTTGTTCCAGGTGCGCAGGGCGCTTCCGCCGCCGCCGATGCAGCCGCCGGGGCAGGCCATGACTTCCACAAAGTGGTAATCCCTTTCGCCCGCGCGGATCTCATCGATCAGTTTTCTGGCGTTCTTCATGCCGTGTGCGACGGCGATCTTCACCTTAAGACCGTTTAAGTCTACCTCGGCTTCCTTGATCGCCTCAAAACCGCGGACCGGCGTGTACTCGATGTCGTCCATCTCCTTGCCCATCACAACGGCGTAGACGGTACGAAGAGCCGCCTCCATAACGCCGCCGGTCGCGCCGAAGATCAGGCCGGCGCCGCTGCCCAGGCCGAAGGGCTGGTCAAACGGGGTATCCGGAAGCTTCGAGAAATCGATGCCGCCCGCGCGGATCATATTCGCCAGCTCCTGGACGGTGATGGAGATATCGACGTCCTGATATCCGCTGGAGTTGAACTCCGGCCTCTGGCACTCGAACTTCTTCGCGGTGCAGGGCATCACGGACATACTGCAGATATCGGCGGGGTCGATCCCCTGTTTCTTCGCGAAGTACGTCTTGATGATCGGACCGAACATCTGCTGCGGGGATTTTGCCGTGGACAGATGATCCGTATAATCCGGCAGATAGGTCTCGCAGTATTTCACCCAGGCCGGACAGCAGGAGGTAAACATCGGAAGCGTGCCGCCGTTCTTCACACGGTTCAGCAGCTCGGTTCCCTCCTCCATGATCGTCAGGTCGGCGGAGAAGTCAGAGTCAAATACCCAGTCGAAGCCCAGACGTTTCAGCGCGGTCACGAGACGTCCCGTGCTGACGGTACCGGGGTCTTCGCCGATGGCCTCCGCGAGGTTGATGCGGACGGACGGGGCGACCTGGATCGCGAGGATCTTGCCTTTCAGCTTCTGCTCGCGCACCTTGTCGGTGTCGTCATGGATCGTGATGGCGCCGGTCGGACATACCTGATAACACTGGCCGCAGTTCACGCAGCAGGTATCCGCCAGCTTCTGGCCGTAGGCCGGAGCGACGAGCGTATGGAATCCCCGGTTCTCCTTTGACAGTGTGTTGATGGCCTGGATCTCGTTGCAGGTTTCCAGACAGCGGCAGCAGACGATACATTTCTGCGGGTCGCGGATGATGGAGGGGGAGGAGGTGTCCTTTTTCTGGCTGCGAAGCGTGATGTCGTAGCGGATCTCCTCATGCATGTTCAGATCCTGCGCGACCTGCTGAAGCTCGCATTTGCCGCTCTTCGCGCAGACCAGGCAGTTCTGCGGGTGTCTGGCAAAGATCAGCTCAAGCAGATGCTTCCGGGCGTTTAAAACCTTCGGAGACGCGGTCTGTACGACCATCCCCTCGGATACCGGAGTGCTGCAGGAAGCCGTGAGATTCTTCATGCCCTCGACCTCTACCACGCAGATACGACAGACTGCCTTGACATTCTGATCCTCATGGTAGCACAGGGTGGGAATATGGATATCCGCCTGTTTTGCCGCATCCAGGATCGTGGTGCCTTCCGGCACTTCTACATTCTGACCGTCTATTCTCAAATGGATCATGTTTATTCTCCTCCTTTCGCGCATACAGGGCAGAAATCCTTATCGATGTGTTTTAAATATTCGCCGCGGAAATTCTGGATGCTGGTCGTCACCGGAACCGTGGTAGAAGCGCCCAGTCCGCAGAGAGCGGTGAGCCTCATGGTTTCCGTCAGCTCCTCGATGCCCTTCAGATCCAGGACGGAACCTCTGCCTTCCGCGATGCGTTTTACCAGATTGTACAGCTGCTGTCCGCCTTCACGGCAGGGTGTGCACTTTCCGCAGGACTCATGACGGAAGAAATCGAGGTTGTTCAGGACGATATCGACGATGCAGTTGCGGTCGTCGATGACAAGGATCGTGCCGCAGCCGAGCCGTCCGCCCGAGGAGGATACCGTGTCGATATCCAGGTTCATATCGATCTGGTCCGGATTGATGATGGCTCCGGAGGTGCCGCCGGTCTGTACCGCGAGGAGTTTGTGCCCCTCGGAAACGCCGCCGCACACTTCATTGATCAGTTCTTTTAAGTTGATGCCCATGGGGAATTCAAAGACGCCCCTGCGCTCGACATTGCCGCAGACACAGAAGAGCTTCGTTCCCGGGCTGCCCGGCGTGCCGATGCTGCGATACCACGCCGCGCCCTTCTCGATGATCGGAACGAGGTTCGCCAGCGTCTCTACATTGTTCAGCATGGTCGGTTTCCCGAAAAGACCGCTGATGCTGGGGAAAGGCGGACGGAACCGCGGCTCGCCGCGTTTTCCTTCGATGGACTCAAACAGAGCCGTCTCCTCGCCGCAGACATACGCGCCCGCGCCGGAGCGGATGCGGATCTCGAAATCATAGCCCGTGCCCATGATGTTCTTGCCGAGATAGCCGAGCGACTCCGCGTCTTCCAGAGCTGCCCGCATGATCGAGAAGAGATAGGTGTACTCTGCCCTCATATAAATATATCCGATATGAGCGCCGATCGCTTTTCCGGCGATGGCCATGCCCTCGAAGATCGAGCAGGGGTCGGAGGAGAGCAGTGTCCGGTCCTTGTTCGTGCCGGGCTCTCCCTCGTCTGCGTTACAGACAATATAGCGGATATCGCCCGGTGCGTTCGCGGTGAACTCCATCTTGCGGTAGGTGGGGAAGCCTGCGCCGCCGCGGCCTCTTAAGCCCGCTTCTTTTACTTCGTTGATGATCTCCTGCGAGGACATGGACAGTGCTTTTTTCAGAGCGGAGAATCCGCCATTGGCTGCATAGTCCTTCGCGCTTTTCGGATCGATCTTATCCTTGTTTCTTAAAAGAATATGTAATTCCTGCACTTAGTTCACATCCTCTCTGATATATTGTTTGATGATGTCCTTTACGGACTCCGGTGTCAGATTTCCATAAACAGTCTCGTTGATCATGATCGCGGGTGAGAGATCGCACTGTCCCAGGCAGGAGCAGTACTCCAGGGTGAAACGTCCGTCCTCCGTCGTCTCGCCCATCCTGATCCCGAGAAAATCCTCGATCGCGTCCACAATCTCCTGTGCGCCGCGGACATGGCAGGGCGCGCTCTTGCACATGCGGATGATGTACTTGCCCTGCGGCTTCACGGACAGCATCGCGTAGAATGTGACGAAGCTGTATACCTTCGGCAGAGGTACGTTCATCTCGCGGGAGATCACTCCGGTCACTTCACGGGAAATCACCGAGGTGACCTTCTGAACCCTGAGCAGAACATCCATCAGCATCTCCGGCTGATTCCGGTACTCCGCCGCGATGGCAGCCACCTGGACCAGCTTTGAAGTGGGTGTCTTCAATACATAATTCTCTGTTCCCATTTGTTCTCCTTTCTTTTTTTGTGTACGTCCGGAAGAAGTCGCGGGCATACAGTTTCTAAGTGTGATATTGTTCCGACACTTTGCAGGAACTTCTTTAAGTATAAGGGATTTGAAATGCGAATGTCAATGAAAATTTTGTGATTTTGCACAAACAGAATGAACGAAAATTGTGCGAAAGTTAGTTACCTTTCCGAACGGATTGCACAAAAATCGATACAATTACCTGTTAGATAAAAAATTAACGAGAAAAAATTGTACAAAACCAACAAGTAACCCGAAGTTTGGGAAAACTAACGCCGATGTGCGGGAAGAAATGTACTGAGCGAAAGGGAACCGTGGGAAGTTTTTGGATAATCTGTTTATAAAAATCTGATAAAAGCTTAACAATTTTGTTGATAAGTTTGTGATTACATGATAACATATATCTTGTATCATTTACAGATACAGATCAAATATATGAGGAGGTAAAACTTTGGAAAAGGCAGCATGTGTTCCGTTTCGCGGAACCAAAGAGCAGGAAGCACAGCTTCTGTCTGCGATTGAAGAGCTTCGGGATACGAAGGGGTGTCTGATGCCGATCATGCAGAAAGCGCAGGATATCTATGGCTATCTGCCGTATGAGGTCCAGAAGATCATTTCCGACGAGATGGAGGTACCGTTGGAAAAGATCTACGGAGTCGCGACATTCTACTCCATGTTCAATCTCTATCCGAAGGGTCAGTACAAGATTTCCGTCTGTCTGGGAACTGCCTGTTATGTAAAGGGTTCCGGCAGTATCTACAGCAAGCTGATCGAGACGCTCGGGATTGAGGGCGGACAGTGCACGCCGGACGGCAGATTTTCGCTGGACGCCTGCCGGTGCATCGGGGCCTGCGGGCTGGCGCCGGTCATGATGATCAACGACGACGTCTACGGGCGTCTGACACCGGAGGAGATCGACGGCATCCTGGCGAAGTACGAGTGACGCCGGGGGAGATTGATTTTTATGGGTATTGAGCGCTGCGACAGCAGTGCGGGTATGTTTTCCGAACGAATATCGGGAAGAAAATGAACAGGATATGTAAATTCAGGTTTTATGGAGGTTTATATGAAATCACTGGAAGAATTAAAAGCCATCCGGGAAAAAATGCAGGGGCAGATCGGCCTGCGCCCCAGGGATGCGAAGGACACCCGCGTGGTGGTCGGCATGGCGACCTGCGGGATCGCGAGCGGCGCCCGTCCGGTGCTGGATCGTCTGGTCTCGGAAGTGCAGAAGCGCAGACTGGACAATATTTATGTCACGCAGACCGGCTGCATCGGCCTTTGTCAGTATGAGCCGATCGTAGAGGTTTTTGAACCCGGAAAGGAAAAGATCACCTACGTTAAGATGAACGAGGAGAAAGCGGCTGAGATTCTGGAAGAGCATCTGATCGGCGGCAGGATCGTGGAAAAGTATCTGTTATACGCGGATAAGAAATAATAGATTAGGAGGAATATACATATGTACAGATCACATGTGTTAGTCTGCGGCGGCACGAACTGCACTTCCTCGGGGAGCGGTCAGGTCATCCAGGCAATGATCGAGGAAATATGGACAAACCATCTGGAACAGGAGATCGCTGTCGTCCAGACGGGATGCCACGGCCTCTGCGACGAGGGACCGGTCGTGGTTGTTTATCCGGACGCCGTTTTTTATACGCACGTACAGGTGGAGGATGTAAAGGAGATCGTCCATGAGCATCTGTTAAAGGGCAGGATCGTAGAGCGTCTGGTTTATCGTGAGACAAAGATCGACAGCGGTGTCGCTTCACTGAGCGATACCGTATTTTATAAGAAGCAGCGCAGGATCGCGCTGCGCAACTGCGGCGTCATCAATCCGGAGAGTATTGACGAGTATATCGGCACCGGCGGGTATGAGGCGCTGGGGAAGGTGCTGACGAAGATGACCCCGGATGAGGTCATACAGGAGATCCTGGACAGCGGACTCCGCGGACGCGGCGGCGCGGGATTCCCGACCGGCATGAAATGGAAGTTCGCCTCCGGCAACCGGGGAAAGGTACAGAAGTATGTCTGCTGCAATGCCGATGAGGGCGACCCGGGCGCGTTCATGGACCGTTCGGTTCTTGAGGGCGATCCGCATGTTGTGCTTGAGGCCATGGCGATCGCCGGTTATGCGATCGGGTCGGATCAGGGTTATATCTATGTGCGCGCCGAGTATCCCATAGCGGTGGAGAGGCTGAATATCGCGATCGGACAGGCCAGGGAGTACGGTCTTCTGGGCAGGGATATTTTCGGCAGCGGTTTTAACTTTGACATTGAGCTTCGCCTCGGCGCCGGCGCTTTTGTCTGCGGGGAGGAGACGGCTCTCATGACATCCATTGAGGGTAATCGCGGCGAACCGCGGCCGCGGCCTCCGTTCCCGGCGGTGAAGGGTCTGTTCGGATGTCCGACGATTTTAAATAATGTAGAGACCTGGGCGAACATCCCGCAGATCATCAATTACGGTGCGGACTGGTTCTCCTCCATGGGGACTGAGAAGTCCAAGGGGACGAAGGTCTTCGCCCTCGGCGGCAAGATCAACAACACCGGCCTTGTAGAGATCCCGATGGGAACGACGCTGCGCACCGTGATCGAGGAGATTGGCGGCGGCATCCCGAACGGCAAGAAGTTCAAGGCGGCGCAGACCGGCGGCCCGTCCGGCGGCTGTATCCCGGCGGAGCATTTTGATATTGAGATTGACTATGATAATCTGATCAGCATCGGTTCCATGATGGGATCCGGCGGCCTGATCGTTATGGACGAAGATACCTGTATGGTTGACATCGCGAAGTTTTTCCTTCAGTTTACGGTGGATGAGTCCTGCGGAAAGTGCGTTCCGTGCCGCGTCGGCACAAAACGCCTTCTGGAGATGCTTGAAAAGATCACGGACGGCAGGGGAACCGTTGAGGATATCGATAAGATGGAGGAGCTTTGCTACTACATAAAAGATAACGCGCAGTGCGGGCTGGGGCAGACAGCGCCGAATCCCGTGCTTTCCACCCTGCGCTATTTCCGCGACGAGTATATGGAACATGTGGTCAATAAGCGATGTCCGGCCGGTGTGTGCAGGAAGCTTCTCGTATATAAGATCGATCCGATCAAGTGCAAGGGCTGTACGCTCTGCCAGAGAAACTGCCCGGCGGGCGCCATCACGGGTGAGATGAAACAGCCGCATGACATCGATAAGGATGTCTGCATCAAGTGCGGAACCTGTATTGAGAACTGCCGGTTCGGCGCGATCTATAAAGAGTGACGGAGGTGTCAGGCATGGAATATGTAAAATTAAAAATTAACGGCGTAGAGATCTCCGCTCCGGCAGGCTCTACGATTTTAGAGGCGGCGCGCCTTGCGAACATTGAGATACCGACCCTGTGTTTCCTGAAGGATATCAATGAGATCGGCGCCTGCAGAATGTGTGTTGTGGAGGTGAAGGGGGCGAGGAGCCTGGTCACCGCCTGTGTATATCCGGTCAATGACGGGATGGAGGTGCAGACGAATACGCCCCGGGTCGTCGCTTCCAGGAAAAAGACGCTTCAGCTGATCCTTTCCGATCACGATCGAAAATGTCTTTCCTGTGAGCGCAGCGGAAAGTGCGAGCTTCAGAAGCTCTGCCATGATTATAAGCTGGACGATGAAGACTATTACGCCGGCGAGCGTAATGAGTTCAAACTGGATTACTCTGCCGCCCATATGGTGCGCGATAATAATAAGTGTATCCTCTGCAGGCGCTGCAGCGCGGTCTGCGCAAAGACGCAGGGGATCGGCGTCATCGGTGCGAACGAGAGAGGATTTAAGACTTATATCGGATCTGTTTTTGACATGGGCCTTGCGGAGACCAGCTGTGTTTCCTGCGGGCAGTGTATCACGGCCTGTCCGGTCGGCGCGATCTATGAGAAAGACTGCACGGCGGATGTGTTCGCCGCCATCGCGGATCCGGACAAGTATGTGATCGTGCAGACCGCTCCGGCGGTGCGCGCGGGTCTTGCCGAAGAATTCGGTTATCCGATCGGAACCGACGCGGAGGGCAAGCTTGCGGCGGCTCTTCGCAGGCTCGGATTTGATAAGGTATTTGACACGAACTTCTCCGCTGACCTGACGATCATGGAGGAGGCCACGGAGTTCCTTGACAGGGTTCAGAACGGCGGGAAGCTGCCGCTGATCACCTCCTGTTCCCCGGGCTGGATCAAGTACTGCGAGCACTACTTCCCGGACATGACGGAGAATCTCTCCAGCTGCAAATCCCCGCAGCAGATGTTCGGCGCCATCGCGAAGTCCTACTACGCGGAGAAGACGGGCATTGATAAGGAGAAGATGGTCGTTGTCAGCGTGATGCCCTGTACCGCGAAGAAATTCGAGATCGGCAGGGATGATCAGGCGGCGAACGGCGTGCCGGATGTGGATATCGCCATTACGACCCGGGAGCTTGCCCGGATGATCGAACGCGCGGGTCTGATCTATGATTCCCTCCCGGATGAGAAGTTTGATGAACCGCTCGGGCTCGGTACCGGCGCGGCCGTGATTTTCGGCGCGACCGGCGGCGTGATGGAGGCGGCGCTTCGCACCGCGGTGGAGAAGCTGACCGGCGAGGAGCTTAAGAGGGTTGATTTTAAGGACGTCAGGGGTACGGCCGGCGTGAAGGAAGCCACTTATAAAGTGGCCGGCATGGACGTGCGGATCGCGGTCGCGTCCGGCCTGTCAAACGCGAGAGACCTTTTAAAGAAGGTACAGTCCGGCGAGGCGGATTACCAGTTCATCGAGATCATGGGATGTCCGGGCGGCTGTGTCAACGGCGGCGGGCAGCCCCGCCAGCCGGGATATATCCGCAATACCGTGGATATCGCGGCAAAACGGGCGGAGGTTCTTTACAAGATCGATAAGAAGAATCCGATACGGAAGTCGCATGAGAATCCTGCGATCATTGAGCTGTATGATTCATACCTCGGCGAGCCGGGCAGCCACAGGGCGCATGAACTGCTTCACACGACGTATGTAAAGCGCGTGGTAAACAGGGATCTTTAAGTGCTGCGTACAAAACCCCATGCAGGGAAATCCCCAGCATGGGGTTTTTTAACGGCCACAGTATTGAAAATATCCCGGAAAAGCGATATACTCAAGGATAAGAATGACTGGAGGGTTTTACCATATGGATGTAATCAGATTTCAGGATGCGCAATGCGCGCACTGTTACAAATGCCTCAGAAACTGTGATGTGAAGGCGATACGGATCAACGACGGTCAGGCGCAGATTGTCCGTGATAAGTGCATTTTCTGCGGACACTGCATGGAGATCTGCCCGCAGAAGGCGAAGACGCTGGAGAGCGACCTCGACTATGTGAAACAGATGCTGATGCGGAAGGAAAAGGTCGTCGTCTCCCTGGATCCGTCGTACTGCGGTCTAATCAGCAGCGCAACGCCTAAGAAGATCATCGACGCGCTTTTAAAGCTCGGATTTACCGATGTACGCGAGACGTCCGAGGGGGCAGCTCTTGTCACGAAGGAGTATGTCCGCCTGATCAACGAGGGGCAGATGGAGAACATTATTATTTCCCACTGTCCGGCCATCGTCTATCTGATCGAGAAGCATTACCCGGCTCTGATCCCGTCTCTGGCGCCGGTGGTCTCGCCGATGATCGCCCACGGCCGTCTGATCAAGGAGCAGATGGGCGCTCATGTGAAAGTCGTGTTTATCGGGCCCTGCGTCGCGAAGAAGATGGAGGCCGAGGACGACCGCGCCACGGCGGGCGCGGTGGACGCCGTGATCGAGTTCAACGAGCTGGAGCAGTGGCTTGAGGAGGAAGGCATCGATCTGGAAGCCTGCGAGGAGCGCGAGTTTGACAATCCCGATCCGATGGTGAATCGACTCTACCCGGTTCCGACCGGTATCGTGCGCGCGGTCAACGCCGTCGGCGCACAGAGCAATTATATCAACATGTCGGTCAGCTCCATCAAGAGCTGCCGCGAACTCTTTCATATCATGAAGCAGGGATACTTAAGCGGCGTATTCGCGGAGGTCAGCCTCTGCGCGGGCGGATGCGTGAACGGCCCCGGCGTGAACAAGAGCCGCGGGTTCCGGTTCAAGTCTGCGATCAGCATTGAGAAGCACGCCTGTCTGAAGGATCCGGAGTTCGATTTTGCCCTTTCGCCGGATCGCATGACGAGAGGGTTTACGCCGATGCAGGTGATCGACACCATCCCAAGTGAGAGCCAGATCCGCAGGATCTTAAAGACCATCGGCCGGAGCAACAGCGACACGGAGTTCAACTGCGGCGCCTGCGGATACGCGACCTGCAGGGAGAAGGCCATCGCGATCTATCAGGGGAAGGCGGAGCCGGACATGTGCCTGATCCGCACCTATGAAAATACAAAATCCATGGCTCACGTTGTGATGGAGAATATGCCCAGTATTGTCATGATCGCGGATCACAATTTAAAAATTCTCGAATTTAACCGGCAGGCGGAACGGGTCTTTTCCACGAACCGCCGGGAAGCAAGAAAGACGTATCTGTTTGATTACATAGAAACAGCGGAGTTCGAGGAGGTCTGCCGGACGCACGAGCCGAAGATCCGCTTCAAGAAAAAATGGGATTTTTACAACATGACTGTCATCGAGACGATCGTTTATCTGGAGGATTCCGATAATATTCTCGCCATCATCGAGGATATCACGGCGGAGGAGGAGCAGGAGGAGAAGCTGATGTTCCGGAAGCTGAATTCCATCCGCATGGCGCAGGACGTCATCGACAAACAGATGATGACGGCACAGAAGATCGCCGGCCTGCTCGGAGAGACGACAGCGGAGACCAAGGCGACGCTGACGCAGCTGCGCGAGTATATGCTGGAGGACGAGGGAATATGAAAAATAATATTTCAATCGATCTGGCATATAAAAGCATCAACCACGTCGGAGAGGAGCTCTGCGGCGACAATGTCGAGATCGTGGATAATGACGAGTGCCGGATCCTGATCCTGACGGACGGGATGGGCAGCGGCGTTCGGGCCAATATTCTCGCGACGCTGACGTCAAGGATCATCGCGACGATGATGCGGCGCAAGATGTCCGTGGACGAGGTGGTCTCCACCATCGCGAAGACGCTGCCGATCTCGTCGGTGAACGGTGCCGCTTACTCCACGTTCAGCGTGATCCAGGCTTTTCACGACGGGCGGGTCTATATCGTGGAATATGACAATCCGGAGTGTATCCTGATCCGCGGCGGGAAGGTGGAAAAGCTGCCGTTTACCTACCGCAATATCGAGGGAAAGGAGATCCGGGAATGCGAGTTCCGGTCGCAGATCGGAGACTCCTTCGCCATCATGAGCGACGGCTGCCTTTACTGCGGGACGGGGGATATCATGAATTATTCCTGGGACTGGAAGGCGCTCTCCGAATGCGCGGAGAAGGCGGCCGGACGTTCGAGAAACGCCCAGCAGATGGCGGATTACATCAATGCCTCCTGCAAGGAGCTCTACGGAAACGTGCCGACGGACGATACGACGGTAGCCGTGCTCCGGATTCAGGAGGAGCATATCTTAAGCATTCTGACCGGACCGCCGCTGGATAAATCGGACGACTACCGGATGGTCGAGGATTTCATGGAAACAAAAAGCATCCGGATCGTCTCCGGTGGCAGCACAAGCCAGATGGTCGCGCGCGTTCTGAATGAAAAACTCGTCCATATTGACGGAGATCTGGATTCGGACATTCCGCCGATGGCAAAAATACACGGCGTCGATCTGGTGACGGAGGGTGTTCTGACGCTGCATAAGACGGTGGAGTTGCTGGAACGCTACGCCGACAACGATGTATCGGAGGATTTTTTCCTCGAGCTTGCAAAGGACAACGGGGCGACCCGGCTGGCCTGCTATCTGATGGAGGACTGCTCTACGGTGAAGCTCTTTGTCGGAAAAGCGGTCAATGTGGATTACGAAGAAAAAACGCTGCCTTTTGACATCTCGGCGCGGCAGCAGCTGATCCAGCGGCTGATCGATGTGCTGAAAAAGATGAATAAAAAGGTTGAGGTCTTATATTATTAAAGGTGAATGATGGGAAACATACAGGAACAGGAAATCGGTACAATCAAATCACGCAGGATGCAGGAGCATAAACAGCAGAAAAGGAGGAGGAAGATCCTGGTCGCGGTGATCATAGTGGTCATCGCCGCGGCAGTTTATCTGGGAGGCTCCCTGTTTTTCATGAACCGTTTCCTGCCGAATACAGTTGTAAACGGGTACTCCTGTTCCGGAAAGACCGTGGAGCAGACCAGGGCACTGTTCGATCAGAGGGCGTCCGATTACGTGCTGACGCTCTCGGAGCGCGACGGCGTGCAGGAGGAGATCTCCGGCGCGGAGATCGGGCTCAGCGTGAATGTCGGAACCGGCCTGGACGATGTTCTGGAGGAACAGAATGGATTTTTCTGGGTTTTTTCCTTTTTAAGAGATGAGGAGAGCGATATCACCATAGACGTAAGCTATGACGAGACCGCGCTTGAGGGTGCGTTGTCCGCCCTTTCCTGCATGGATGAGTCGCTGATGGTTGATTCCGAAAACGCACGTCTTTCGGATTATACGGAGGGAAGCAGCTATACGCTGGTCGACGAGGTCTACGGCACGCGGATTCAGGAAGACGTCTTTACGGAAAAGATCGACGAGGCGATCCTGTCGCTTTCGGAGGAGCTTGACCTGGAGGCGGCCGGCTGCTATACGGATCCCGTTTATACGGCGGAGTCCGAGGCCGCGCAGAATATGCTGGAGACGGCGAACCGGTATGTCGGCACCACGATCACCTATACGTTCGGCGACAACACGGAGGTGCTCGACGGTTCCGTGATCAGCCAGTGGATACAGGTGGCGGAGGATCTGACCGTAACGCTTGATGAGGAGCAGGAGGCCGCTTTTGTCTCCGATCTGGCGGGCACTTATGATACAAAGTGGAAATCCCGCACGCTGGTCTCACATTCCGGCACGACGGTGACGGTGCCGGCCGGCGGCAATTACGGTTGGCGGGTCAACCAGGACGAGACGCTGGCCGCCCTGCAGGGCTATCTGGAAGCGGGAGAGGACTACACCGGCGAGGTCGTCTACTACCAGACCGCCGCGCAGTACGGGGAGAATGACTACGGCACGACCTATATCGAGGTGAGCATTTCCGCGCAGCATTTCTGGTACTATGTGGACGGCGTCGTGGTGCTGGAGTCCGACTTTGTCTCCGGCGACGTATCGAAGGGGCATGACACGCCTAAGGGTGCCTACCGCATCGCATACAAGGCCAGGAACCAGACGCTCGAGGGGCAGGGATATTCCTCGCCGGTCGACTACTGGATGCCGTTTGTGGACGGCGTCGGTTTCCATGACGCTTCCTGGCGGACGCAGTTCGGCGGATCGATCTATCTGAATAACGGCTCCCATGGATGCCTGAACCTGCCGTATTCGGCGGCGCAGCAGCTTTATGAGATGATCGAGGCGGGAACGGCGGTCCTGATTTACTAGATTTTATTAAAAAATCTTTATTGAAAAGTGGTGATAATTCAGAGGGAGGGGTAACTGAATTATCACCTTTTTTTTCTTATTATCGCGAGAATGCGCCAAGGCGCATTCTTTTTTACTTGCAAAATACCATATGGGGGTATATAATGCATTTAGTCAATTTAAAGCATATAAAATCAGCAGAAGACATATCTGTCCTTCTATATTAGGAAGACGGGAAAACGAAAGGGAACAGTAAATGGTTAAAATCACAGAGGATCACGTACAGAATGCGGCACAGGATGAGCCACAGAATGCGGCACAGGATCAGACAAAGGAAACCGATGCGACGTCCTGTTGCTGTAATACGTGTAAAACAAAGGAACGCAGCCCTGAGGAATACCGCAGCCTGATGAACCGCCTGACCCGCATCGAGGGACAGGTGCGCGGTGTACAGAGAATGCTGGCGCGGGACGCCTATTGCGTGGATATCCTGATTCAGGTTTCCGCTATCAATTCGGCGCTGAACAGTTTTAATAAGGAGCTTTTGGGGAACCATATACGCAGCTGTGTCGTCGAGAATGTCCGCTCCGGCAATGATGAGGTCATCGACGAGCTGGTAAAGACGATTCAGAAATTAATGAAGTAAAGCATCTTTTTTAGTGAAAGACAACTTGATTTTGTCGTTCACTATAAACGGACATCTGCTGTTCCTTTGAATGAAAGGAGATATCTATGGAACAATTTTCAGTGACCGGCATGAGCTGTGCGGCCTGCAGCGCCCATGTGGAAAAGGCCGTACAGAAGGTGCCGGGTGTGACGAGTGTGGCAGTGAGCCTGCTGACAAATTCCATGCGCGTGGAGGGAACCGCCTCCGCGGGCGATATCATTGCCGCAGTGACTGCGGCGGGCTACAGCGCGTCCGTAAAAGGCGCGGCCGCCGAAAATTCGGGATTCGACGAGGAGTCTCTGGCGGATCATGAGACGCCGAAGCTGCTGAAACGCCTCATTGTCTCCGTTGTGATTCTCATACCGCTGATGTATGTCTCGATGGGACATATGATGTGGAACTGGCCGCTGCCTTCCGTGATGGAAGGGAACCATATCGCGATGGGGCTTTATGAGATGCTGCTTGCCATCCTGATCATGGTGATCAACCAGAAGTTTTTTGTCAACGGGTTTTCCAGCCTGCTGCGGCGTTCTCCGAATATGGATACCCTGGTGGCCATGGGTTCGGCGGCTTCTTTTGCGTACAGCACATATGCCCTGTTCGCCATGACCGGCGCCCAGCTTCGAATGGATATGGACGCCGTGATGGCCTATATGGATGATTTTTACTTTGAATCGGCGGCGATGATCCTGACGCTGATCACGATCGGGAAGACGCTGGAGGCCTACTCGAAGGGTAAAACGACGAACGCGCTGCGCGGGCTGATGCAGCTGGCTCCGAAAACGGCGAATGTGATCCGGGACGGGATGGAGGAGGAAATCTCGATCGATCAGGTGCGTATCGGGGACATTTTTGTGGTACGGCCCGGCGAGAGCATCCCGGTGGACGGCGTGGTGCTGGAGGGTGTCAGTGCCGTGGATGAGGCCGCGCTGACCGGCGAGAGCATCCCGGTGGATAAGGAACCCGGCAGTAGCGTGTCGGCGGCGACGATGAACCAGTCCGGATTCATCCGATGTGAAGCCGTCCGCGTCGGCGAGGATACGACGCTCTCCCAGATCATTACGATGGTCAGCGACGCGGCGGCGACGAAGGCGCCGATCGCGAAGGTGGCGGACCGCGTGTCCGGCGTCTTTGTCCCGACCGTTCTTCTGATTGCGGCAGTGACCTTTGTGATCTGGCTGCTGGTCGGACAGGTCTTCGGATTCGCGCTTTCCAGAGCAATCTCCGTCCTCGTGATCAGCTGTCCCTGCGCCCTGGGACTTGCGACTCCGGTGGCGATCATGGTCGGCAACGGACTCGGCGCGAAGAACGGCGTGTTGTTTAAGACGGCGGTGTCTCTGGAGGAGACCGGGAAGATCGACATCGTTGCGATGGACAAGACCGGAACGATCACGACCGGCAAACCGCAGGTGACGGATATCCTGCCGTTCTCAGAGATCATGAAGCACACGAATACCGATGCAGGAGCAGCAGAAGGTTCCGGGCAGGGAGATTCCGAAAAATATTTGGATTCTCTGAGTAGAAATATCGAAAGCAGCCCGAATAAAAACCCGACAGATGCGACATATTTCCCGGGCTCCCCGGCCGGAAAAAATGTTACGGAACTCAGCCCGGCGCAGCGGGAACTCCTCGCGACGGCCTGCGCTCTGGAGCAGAAGAGTGAGCATCCGCTGGCGCACGCCATTACGGAATACGCCGCGGAGATGGATCTTTCCGCGGCGGAAGCGGAGGATTTTCAGGCTGTGGTCGGCAACGGACTGACCGGAGTCCTGAACGGGGACCGGCTGTACGGCGGGAATCAGAAATATATTTCCTCGATTACGAAAATTCCTGACGTGATGATACGGAAGGCGCAGGAACTGGCGGAGCAGGGAAAGACGCCGCTGTTTTTTGTAAAAAAGGACAGTGTCCTCGGGCTGATCGCTGTCGCGGATGTTATGAAAGCGGAGGCTTCCGAAACCGTCCGGCAGCTCCGGAGCATGGGAATACAGGTCGTCATGCTGACCGGCGACAATGCCCGCACGGCGCGGGCGATCGGGGAGCAGGCCGGCGTCGATCACGTGATCGCGGACGTCCTGCCGGGAGACAAGGAGAATGTGATCCGCAGACTTTCCGAAAAGGGAAAGGTCGCCATGGTCGGCGACGGCATCAACGACGCCCCGGCTCTGACGCGGGCGGACATCGGCATCGCGATCGGCGCGGGGACGGATATTGCCCTGGACGCGGCGGATGTGGTGCTTGTAAAAAGCAGCCTGGATGATGTGCCGGCGGCTATCCGGCTGAGCAGACGCGTGCTGCGGAACATCCACGAAAATCTGTTCTGGGCGTTTATTTATAATGTGATCGGGATTCCGCTCGCGGCCGGCGTGTGGTATTACGCGTTCGGATTAAAGCTAAATCCCATGTTCGGCGCGGCAGCCATGAGCCTGTCCAGCTTCTGCGTCGTCATGAACGCCCTGCGCCTGAACTTTGTAAAGGTTCACAGCACGCACCGGGACAGGATGAAAAAACATCCCGTATCAGACAGCCTGTTTGATGATTTTTCAGAGGAACAGGATGTTTTGAATAAATCAGAAAAGGAGACGAAAACGATGACAAAAACAATGGAGATCAAAGGAATGATGTGCGGACACTGTGAGAAGCACGTAAAGACTGCGCTGGAGGCGCTGGACGGCGTCGTCTCGGCGGAGGCCAGCCATGAAAAGGGAACCGCGGTAGTGGAGATGAGCGCGGATGTGGCGGACGACGTTTTGAGAAAGGCGGTCGAGGACGCCGATTATGAGGTGGTCGCCATTCGATCGTAAGCGCGATCGTAAACGGGATTCTTTTTCTCTTGCCAAACAGATGACGGAATGTTAGAATAAATATGACTGTTTTTACATGCGGGCACATCCGTCTGACAGTCTGTTTACAACACTTTCATAGAAGATACGGGAGAGGAGAGAGAGATGTCTGAAGTTACGACACACAAGGAAGCAAATGCAGGACCTCTGGGACTGCTCGGATTCGGAATGACTACGGTTCTTCTGAACCTGCACAACGCGGGAGTCATCGAGATGTCCGTGATGATCCTGGCCATGGGACTGGCGATGGGAGGACTTGCGCAGTTTATCGCGGGCCTGATGGAGTTCAAGGCCGGCAATACGTTCGGCGCGACCGCGTTTACCTCCTACGGGCTGTTCTGGTGGTCGCTGGTGATCATACTGGTGAATCCGTCGATTCTCGGAGCGGAGGCGGCGGACGGAGTTTCCCTTGGCTTTTACATGCTGCTGTGGTGTATTTTTACATTGTTTATGTTTATCGGGACGATCAAGGCGAACCACGCGACACAGATTGTGTTTTTCACGCTGATGCTGCTGTTCCTGCTGTTGGCGCTTGAGAACTTTACGGGGATTCATGTGATTGGAATCATCGCCGGGATCGAGGGTATTGTCTGCGGCGCTTCCGCAATCTACACCGCGGTGGCCGGCATTGTGGACGGCGAGTTCAACAAACCGATCATGCCCGTCTGATCCTGTGCAGATCCGTGAGGAAGGCTTGAAAATGATGAATATTACCCTGTATACGGTCGGGAAGATCAAAGAGCCGTTTTACCGGCAGGCGGTCGACGAATACAGCAAACGCCTCGGCCGCTACTGCAGACTGCATATTGTGGAGGTGGCGGACGAGAAGACGCCGGATCAGGCCGGTCAAAAGCTGACCGCGCAGATCAAAGACAGGGAGGGCGAGCGGCTGCTCGCCCGTTTTCGTGAGGGCGGCTTTCTCATTGCCCTCGCGATCGACGGGAAAAAGATGGATTCCGTCGCGTTCTCCGAACAGATCAGTGCTCTGGCTCTGCATGGGAGGAGCGAGATCGGTTTCGTGATCGGCGGATCTCTCGGATTGTCAGACGCCGTTTTGAAACGCGCCGATATGAGTGTGAGCTTCTCCGATATGACTTTTCCGCATCAGCTCATGCGCGTGATCCTTCTGGAGCAGATTTACCGGGCCTTCCGGATTATTTCCAATGAACCCTATCACAAATGACCCGCGCGGCGAGTATGGATAGCCGACATGCAGTTCCTGAGCGGGTCTGATGCGGAGACGCACACAGCTCACGCGGCGAGTATGAGGCAAAAGTCGGCTCCTGCTCGATTGTGCCCGGCAATGAAGGGAGACTTCACTCCGCAGCAGAATCTTCCGTGTCCGCGAAAAGCGCATCCATCAGGCTGACTTTATTTTTACTGTCCATCGCTTCCACGTTGTTTATAAAGATGACGTCGGTGATTCCCTTATCCTCCACGAGTGCGCAGACGCTGTTGTCGTACAGGTAGTAGTTGTGGAAATACCGATAGTCCACAATATAGACATACTCATAATGATCCACAAGGAACGGGATAAACGCGTTGCCGAAGGATTCCTTGATGACGACGCAGGCGGAGCCGTCGCTCAGAGTCGGATTGTAAATCTGTCCGAAGTAGTTGTCGCCCGCTGCGAAGGTGCTGTATTTTGCGGAGGATTCCCAGCTGCTGACGTCGTAGATCACATTCCATTCGTATTCGATCCCGTCCGTGTTGCAGAATACCATATTGTTTGTAGACTTCGGAATGTAGGCGATCACTGTGTCCGGATTGTCCCGCAGGGAGGCGGCCTGATTGCTGCTCGAGTAAAAACTGCCGAGAAAGTCCGTGAATTCCATGGTTTCATATTCTTCCACGGGTGTGGCGTCTATCCCTTTCACATCACAGAATTCGACGTAGGCGTAGTAAGCGCCCAGTGCGGTCCAGTGATGGTCGGTGCGGAAATAGATATATTCGCTGTTATGGCTCTTTAAGGCGTCAAAGATTTCTACGGTCTTTATCTTGCTGTTTATCTGGTTGATCCCGGAATAAATATAATCGATGGCGTCCTTCTGGTTCGCGGAGTTCAGCTGCTCCTGCATCTCTTCGCTCAGGTTGATCCCGATCGTGGTCGGCACCAGGATGGTATAAACATCGGCGATCCCATCCAGTTTTTTCTGGGCGTTGTCGATCATCTGTATGTAGGCGTTGGCTCCCTCCGTGTTAAAATAGAAGATGCTGAAAGCCGTATCGCCCGATATGTAGACATCTCCCGATACCTCCGGCTCATCGTAGATCGTTCCGTCCGGATCAGCCTCCTCCGGTGCGTCGGCCGGGGGTTCCTCCTCGAAGGAGGGCTCCACATAGGCCTCCGGGATTTCGTCTCCCTCCTGGTTTCCGGCGGATACGATCTGTTCCTCCTGAATCCCGTACAGATTCTCAAAACCGGCATTCGCGGCGAGCATTTTCTCCCTGAACGGGAAGCTGTCCGCGTACCACGTGGAAATTTCGGAGAAAAAGCTTCCGTCCAGGAATGATGCGATGGTAAAGGACGGAAATTTCTCGAGTGTTCTTTTCTCAAGAGCGGATTCGGACGGCCGCAGCGGTATCAGGATCCCGATCACCGCGAACACGAGCACGGCGGTAAAGAAAACGCGGATTTTGATGTCGGTCATCTTTTTTTTCAGCTGAAATTTTTCTTTGCTGCTTCGTTTTTTCATCATACTCACTTTCGGATCCGTCCGCGCTCCGGAGGCAGCGCACGGCCGTTTGTACTAAAACTGAAAATAGAGGAACGGGTTATAGCTGTTTCCGACAAGCGCCAGCGCGGAGAGCACCAGCAGGACGACGGGAGCAACGATGTCATAGGCGTAGACCAGAACCGGCAGCCTCCCTCTGACATAATGCGCCGAAAGGATTTTGCTTCGGATGATTTTGATCAGCGGTGTGGAGGCAATGATCGCAAAAATCAGGAAAAAAATATGATTTTTGAAGGACAGGCCCACCGTCATGTTCATAAATCCGTTTGCATTCAGACCGAACATTCCTTTCAGTGTGATACCGACACCGGCCAGATTTTCGAATTTAAATAAAATCCACCCGAAAAAAATGACGACAAGCGCGTATAAATGCGGTACGAATACCGGAGAAAATCGAAGTTTATTTAACAGTACCTTTTTTTCGATCACGAGGAAGACAAAAAAGTACAGCCCCCAGAGTATGTAATTCCAGCTGGCGCCATGCCACATGCCGGTCAGGAACCAGACAATGAACAGGTTGAGGAACATCCGGGTCATGCCTCTTCGGTTCCCGCCCAGCGGAATGTAGACGTAATCGCGGAAAAAGCTGCTGAGCGAGATATGCCATCTGCGCCAGAAATCCGTGATCGAATCCGCCATATAGGGGTAGTTGAAATTCTCTCTGTAATGAAATCCGATCATCAGCCCCATGCCGATCGCCATATCGGAGTAAGCCGAAAAATCCAGATAAATCTCCAGCGTAAAGCAGAGGACGCCGAGCCAGAGCCCCGCGGCCGGCACCTGCGCCAGGGCGCTCATATCGTCTGTCAGCAGAAATGAATCCGCGATCGCGGCGCATCCGTTCGCCAGAATCGCTTTTTTGGCCAGTCCGATGGAAAATCGACGGATGCCCTTTCCGATCTCGGGATGGGAAGCCTTTCTGTGCAGGATCTCCCGGCAGACGTCGCGGTACCTGACGATCGGCCCGGCGATACACTGGTGGAACAGGCTGCCGTAGAGCAGGAGCAGCCGGTATCTCTTCTGCGGCCGAACCTCGCAGCGGTATACATCAACCACATAGGAGATCAGCTGGAACGTATAAAAGGAAATCCCGATGGGAAGTACGATATCCGGGATCGTCTCCGGAAAACCGGTGATCATCTGAACGCCGCTCAGAAAAAAGCCCCAGTATTTAAAATAGCCGAGCAGGGCGAGCATCAGCGCGATGGTGACAGCCAGAACAATTCTCCTGTATGCGCTGTGATATACAATGATCGCGCCCATCCACGCGATAAAGACCATTGCCAGGAGAAGGATCACATACTTCGGGCCGCCCCAGGCGTAAAAAATGAGGGAGAAGATGAGCAGCACAGTATTTTTTGCGTTCGTCGTCTTTGCCAGATGATAAAAAAAGAGATTCAGCGGCAAAAAGAAAAACACAAAAAATAAACTGGAAAAAACCATCCGACTCTTACTCCCTCCTGACCTCAGAAAATGTTACAAAATATGTAAATGATTCAGAATAATCTGAGTATCTTTTCGTTGTTTTGAGTATACGCTTTTTTCATCTGTATTTCAATTCATTTTGTCGAAAACCAAAAAAAATGTCGAATTACAGCAATCTGAAAAAGAATGCGCCCTGGCGTATTCTCGCGCCGGGTGCGGTCGCTTTTGCGACATAATTCCATACGCGCGACGCATTGGCTCACTTTATGTGAGATAGGAAATCTCCGATTTCCGTGATCGAACTTATGCACAGCTGGCGAGTTGCACGAGCATAGTGAACAAGCGTGCAGAGCAGTGCGCATGGAAGTTTACAAAAACTGGATTTCATAGTATGATGGTAACAGTATCAAAAAGTCATGAATCGAATGCCTGCATTCGAATCTGCGACCCCGGAGAAGAAAAACAGGAGGATGAGACTATGAACACACTGGAATTACTGGATGCGCTGCAGAAAAAGGCGATGCATGACGAGGCGCTGAAGAGTGAGCTTCTGGCGACCCGGCAGGCGGAGGAACCGCTGTCCGCGTTCTGCGCGAAGTGCAGGGAGCTCGGTTATGAGATCTATGAGATGGATCTGGTCCTGGCCGGCGAGGAGTTTGTCGCTACGATGAAGAGAAGCACGAACGGCGGCGGGGAGAATTCCCCGATGCTGCTGGGGGAGGACGACTTTTACGAGATGTTTTTTGACGCCCTGAAATAAGGAACTGTTAAAGAATTTATCTTCACATAGTTCCCTGGGAACTGTTCTTTTGGGGTTCCTTTTTTCATACATATACAGTATGAGAAAACAAAGCGGAAAGAAATCATCCGAAAGAAA
>JAJQDV010000064.1 GCA_021202015.1 Clostridiales bacterium
TCTCTTGTGAATCTTTCAAGGTTATTTCACTGTTCAGTTATCAATGTTCTGCTGTTGCAACACTGTTGTTTTTCTCGTGGCAACTATTTGATATTACCATCTGTAAGCCTGTAAGTCAACAACTTTTTTAAATTTGTACAGCTCATCGGACAAAAACAGCAAATAAATACGTACAAGCGGCTTAAACAGCCCTGCCAGCAAAATCAATCGCCTGGATTCAGCTCCCTGGCAGTCAAAGGTTACCCCATCCTCTGAATGGTAATCATTATTTTTACACAGCACATTTTTTTAATTTTATATCAGCCAAACAGGAATATACCAGTTTTTTTTATCAATCGGAACCAGATCAGGCGACATACAAACAACAGCCCCCGTACCTATTCTGACTTTCAAATGTGCAGCACCGGAAAACGCATCTTCCTCACTGGATTCTTTCTCAATCGGGTTAAGAACAGAAAAATTTCTGACCGCTTTTTGCGGCGCTGAACCCTTTTTTATTTCAACCGGCGTCACCGTTCCATCCTGATAGATGATCACATCAATTTCTTTCCGATTACTGTCTCTATAGAAATACAATGGCGGCTTTTTTCCTGCATTCAGATAACTTTTGCAGATTTCCGATACAACCCATGTTTCAAAGAATTCTCCGCTCATAGCGCCTGCCTCCAGGGTTTCAGCGCTGCTCCACCTGGTCAGATGCGCACAAAGACCCGTATCCAGAAAATACATTCTGGGTGCTTTAATAACGCGTTTGAGTGCATTGTTAAAATAAGGCTGGATGAGTGCGACAATACCGGAAGAAACCAGAACAGACAGCCAATGCTTTGCTGTTGGCGCTGAAATCCCGACTTCATTTGCAAGAGCTTCGTAATTTACATTCGTAGCAGTTCTGGCGGCAACTACACTCATAAAATTCAAAAAAGATGTTTCATCCGCAACCTGAGTCAGATCTTTTATATCGCGGCTGATGTATGTCTCAAGGTAAGATTCGTAGTATTGATCCCGATCCACTTCCGGATTTTCATAAAGACGAGGCATGGAACCCCTGTAAATCCTTTCATAAATCTCCGGCAAAGACATGGGAGCAATCCGGGTTATTCTCTGTGTAAGTTCCGGAACATCAACACGGAAAGGAGAAAAACGAACCCCTCTGATCTCATCGTTACTCAGCCCCTGCATTTGAACAATACCGGCACGACCGGCAAGGGATTCCGTAACATGTTTCATCATTCGGAAAGTTTGTGAACCTGTAAGCCAAAAATCCCCGCAGCGTTTTTCGCGATCTGCATAAATCTTAATATAATCAAACAGCTCGGGGGCATATTGAACCTCGTCAATCAGAACCGGCGGAACATAGCGCTGAATGAACAGTTCAGGATCATTTTTAGCAAAGGCACGGATCGTGGGATTATCCAGGGATACGATTTTCCGCTCTTTTTCAGCCATTCTTGTCAATAGTGTGGTTTTACCTACCTGACGCGGTCCTGTTACGATCAGGACCGGAAAAGTTTCGCTGATTTTCTTTATCATTGGCTCGATGATTCTCTCATAATACATAAAGCTTCTCCTCAATCCTCAGACACGCAGGGCATTTTTATGCAAATCCAAAAACCATTTTTATTATTGCATATATAAAAAGCACTGTCAACACTTTCCGACAGCGTGAAAAACGAAAAAATTCCGGAAATATGAATCATTAACCGAATCTATTTTATATACGCAATCGCCTCCCGCACGTTTGACACTCCGATCATCTCCATTCCCGTGCATTTCATGTTCTCCGTCATGCAAACCTTCGGAAGAATGCACCTTTCAAAGCCGAGCTTGGCCGCCTCCTGTACTCTCTGGAGAGCCATGCTGACCGCCCGGACCTCGCCGCTCAACCCCACCTCGCCAAAGCAGATTGTCTTATCGGAGATCGGGACTTCACGAAAACTGGATACCACCGCGAGAACGATGCCCAGATCAATCGCCGGCTCGTTCATTCGCACGCCGCCCGCGATATTGATATAGGCGTCGCAGGAAGACAGATTGATGCCCGCTCTTTTCTCCAGGACCGCCATGAGCAAATTCACCCGGTTCAGATCCGCTCCCGCAGCCGTCCTGCGCGGTAGCCCGAAGCCCGTTTTGCAGATCAGCGCCTGAATCTCCACCAGAATCGGACGTGTTCCCTCGACAGAGCAGGCCACCACGGAACCCGAGGCTCCCTCAGGTTTTCCGTTCAGCATATATTCGGAGGGATTCTGCACCTCGGCCAGCCCCTCCTTTCTCATCTCAAAAACACCGATCTCATTGGTGGAACCGAATCGATTTTTCACACCGCGCAGAATGCGGTAAGCCGCCTGGCGGTCTCCCTCAAAATAAAGCACCGTGTCCACCATATGCTCCAGTACCCGCGGGCCGGCCACAACCCCCTCCTTCGTCATGTGGCCAACAAGGAAAATCGTATTCTCCGATGATTTCGCCAGCTGCAAAAAAACACCTGTCGCCTGGCGCACCTGGGAAACACTGCCCGGCGCGGAGGCGACAGTCTCACTGTACATCGTCTGGATGGAATCAATAATTGTCACTTCCGGTTT
The DNA here is from genome assembly GCA_021202015.1 of Clostridiales bacterium. Taxonomy (GTDB): domain Bacteria; phylum Bacillota; class Clostridia; order Lachnospirales; family Lachnospiraceae; genus Eubacterium_I. The sequence continues at coordinate 2,580 of JAJQDV010000064.1, forward strand.
TTCTCTCTTTAAAACCTCCGCGATGTCGTCAAGATTTGTTTCGCATAACAACAGCAGATTTTCCGTAAAATCTCCGACCCGCTGTGCGCGCAGCCGGATCTGCTGCAGAGACTCTTCCCCGGAAATATAGAGAACCTTCCTCCCAAAAGCCGCCAGATTCCGACACATCTGGAGCAGAAGCGTAGACTTTCCGATTCCCGGATCGCCGCCGACCAGTACCAGCGAACCCGGAACGATACCGCCTCCCAGCACCCGGTCCAGCTCGCTAATTCCGGAGGAATAGCGCTGCTGTCCGCTCATCTCCACTTTTGAAAGCGTCACCGGCTGAACCGCTCTTCCGGACGGCCTTCCCACAGCCGAACCTCCGGCCTTCCCGGCTGCCGGTTCCTCCACAAATGTATTCCATTCTCTGCATCCCGGGCACTGTCCCATCCACTTCGGGGACTCATACCCGCATTCTCTGCAGAAAAAAACCGTACTCTTACCCTTCGCCATATCCTCCCCGCCTTCCTATATCATACCTGAAAACAGACCTCTCCTTTTTTCATGGAGACGGTGACCGCGTCGCCCTCCTTCACTCTCCCGGACAGAATCTCATCCGCCAGCGCGTCCTCCAGCATGGTCTGAATCGCGCGGCGCAACGGACGGGCGCCGTATTTCGGATCATACGCCTCCTCCACAACATGTTTTTTCACCGAATCCCGAACCGTCAGCCGGATCCCCATCTGTTTTTGACAGCGTTCCTTCAATTCATCTGTCATCAGGGAAACAATCGCCTTCATGTGCTCCCGTGAAAGCGCATGAAAAACAACGATCTCATCAATCCGGTTCAGGAATTCGGGCCGGAAGATCCGGCGCACTTCCTCCATCACATTCGATTTCATGCGCTCATAATCCTGATTCTCATCCTCTGCCGCCGCAAACCCCAGTTTTTTCGGCTCTATGATCGACTGCGCCCCGGCATTGGACGTCATAATGATGATCGTGTTTTTAAAATCCACCTTCCTGCCCTGTGAATCCGTGATATGGCCCTCGTCCAGCACCTGAAGCAGAATATTGAACACATCCGGATGCGCTTTTTCGATCTCATCAAACAGGACGACCGCGTACGGATGGCGGCGAACCTGCTCGCTCAGCTGTCCGCCCTCATCGTATCCCACGTAGCCGGGCGGCGAACCGATCATTTTCGAGACACTGTGCTTCTCCATATATTCCGACATGTCTACGCGGATCATCGCGTCCTCCGTGCCGAACATCTCCTCCGCGAGCGCTCTGGACACCTCGGTCTTCCCGACGCCCGTCGGACCAAGGAATAAAAACGAACCGATGGGCCGGGCGGGGGACTTCAACCCCACTCTTCCCCGCCGCACAGCTCTGGAGACTGCCTGAACAGCATCATCCTGCGCGATCACCCTCTTATGCAGGGAAGATTCCATGTGCCTTAACCGGGAAAATTCACTCTCCGTAAGCCTTTTCACCGGAATATGTGTCCATTCCGCCACCACATCCGCCACTTCATCCTCCCCGACCTGCTTTTTCCCGCGGCGGGAGCTCTGCTGTTTTTTCTTCAGCTTCTCATACTCCTCCTGAAGCTGCCGCTGTTCTTTCAGAAGCCGCGAAGAAGCCCCGATATCGCCGTTCGTGAGCGCATCCTCCAGTTCCGTTTTCTTTTCCGAAATCTTATTCTTGCAGGATTGCAGCGCATCGGGACCGTAATTCGACCCCAGACGAAGTCTGGCAGCCGCCTCATCCATCAGATCGATGGCTTTGTCCGGCAGAAAACGATCACTGACATAGCGCGCGGAAAACTCCGCGGCCGCCCGCAGACCCTCATCCGAAATCACCACCTGATGATGCTCCTCATACCGCGGGCGAAGTCCTTCCAGTATCTCGATGGTCTGTCGGATATCCGGCTCCTCCACCAGAACAGACTGAAACCGGCGTGCCAGAGCGGCATCCTTCTCTATGTGCTTTCTGTACTCCCGCACCGTAGTGGCGCCGATGACCTGAATACGCCCCCTCGACAATGACGGCTTCATAATATTGGCCGCGTCCAGAGAACCCTCCGCGCCGCCCGCCCCTATAATGGTATGCAGTTCATCGATGAAAAGGAGAATATCCCCCGCTGCCTCCGTCTCCCGCAGAATCGTCTTCATGCGCTCCTCAAACTCGCCCCGGTACTTGGTTCCGGCCACCATGCCGGCCACATCCAGTACCAGAACACGTTTGTCAGACAGGTGCTCCGGAACGTTTCCGAGGGCAATACGTGCGGCAAGTCCTTCCACGATCGCGGTCTTCCCCACGCCCGGTTCCCCGATCAGGCACGGATTGTTTTTTCCCCGCCGGCTCAGAATCTGAACCACTCTCCCAAGCTCCTCCTCCCGGCCGATCAGAGGATCCAGTTCGTCCCTCTTCGCACGCGCGGTCAGATCGGAAGCAAATTTTTCCAGCAGCGAGCCCTCCGGATCAGCACCCCGTCCTGTATGACGTTTCCTCGCGACCACCGGCTCCGGAGTTTTCCCGACCGTCCTCATGACTTCAGCATACAGCTGATTTAAATTCACATCCAGGAGCAGCAAAATCTGCGATGCGGTACAATCCCGCAGTTCCAGCATGGACAGCAGCAGGTGCTCCGTCCCTGTCAGTTCATCCTCAAATCGGGACGCCAGTTCTTCCGCCCGTAAAAGAACCCGGTCTGCTTCCTGAGTGAACTCCGACTGTTCGGCGGAAATCTCCGGAAAAGTCGGGAGCGTCAGATCATCCAGCACATGTAAAACCATGTCCTCATTGACCGGAAGGCTGCGCAGAATCAGCCCGGCGACACCGGACTTCTCCCTCATCATACCGACCAGAATATGTTCTGTCCCCGGCAAATACGTGTCCCTTGATTTTGCGAGTGCGCGCGCCATGCGCAAAACCTGCTGCGCCTGTTTTGTGTATTGATGAAGCTGCATATTTTTTGTCCTTCCTGCTGAGCAAGCCGTAATGAATCATCTTCAGACAAAGCTCCGACCGGTTATCCGGTATCCCCGTATTGTCTGTTTTAGAACAGTTTCTTATTCGTAGTCCGAAAAAATATCGTCCACGATCTCATGAAGCTCCTCTCTTGTAATCCCCTTGCAATAGCCCCTGGCAATGATCAGTCGGAGATGGTCTCTCATCTCTTCCATCGCTTTCAGCTTGTCAAGATCGATGGCAATCACAGCTCCGGTCCTGCGGCCGAGACGAAGCAGTCCCTCCTCGCGAAGCACCGCGTAAGCTTTGTTGACGGTGTGCATATTGATGCCGATTGTCTCCGCCAGCTGACGGACAGAGGGCAGGGAATCCCCCTCCCTGAACTGACGCGTCGCGATTCCGTAAATAATCTGGTCGCGAAGCTGTATGTATAAAGCCTCCTCGCTTTCAAAATCAATCTGTATCTGCATATCTGCCATATTCCTTCCTGTGTATGGTTTGTCCAGCTGTTAAAATTAAATTCCGGAAAAGAACCCCTCCTTTCCGGAATTTAAATGAACAGTCCGTACTTTATTCGTCTATATGACGGCGGAGCGATTTGTCGGTCTCATCATCCCCGGTATTTTCCTTTGTCGAAGATCTGAGATTCTCCATCCGGCCAATGACATAATCAAACGCATCATCCTCTGCCGACTCTTTGCCGGAGCGGGATAATCCGGGCAGCTCAAACTCCGAGTCAACATCAACAGAAGTACTCCTCCCGGGAGCATCTGTTCCGACAGAATCTGATCCGGATTCATCCGGCGCCGTCGTTTTCGGTTCCGTTTTCTTACGGGAGACAGACTCCGTCTGCGGTTTCGTCGGACTTGAAGCTTCCGGATTGCGCTGCGATTCGTCTGCGCCCGAAACATTCGTCTGCGATTCGCTCCTCTTCGAAAGCTCGGGATCCGGCACGATCGATTCCGCCTGTTCTGTATCCTCCTCAGAAGGAAAATTCTCACTCAGATATTTATTCAGCATGGCTTCATAATCCTCGTCCCCCATGTCGTCCAGATCGATCACATCCATGTCGTCATGTACGTCCGCCTCCCTGCCGGGTCTGTCCTGCGTCGACGAGGTAGAATCCCTGCGGGAATGCTCGGTCTTTTCTCTGCGGGAAAAGTCCGTGGATTTTCTTTCTCCGGATTTTTTCCTGTGAGAAGAATCCGAAGATCTTTTTTCTTCATGTCTTTCCTTTTCGGGAACGTCAGAGGATTTCTTCTCTTCATGCTTTTCCCCTCGTGAAGTCCGGTTCTCTCCGGGCTCCGAACCCGCGACGGATCCCGCGCCATCTTCGGTCCCATCCTCCAGAATACGTCTGAGGCGGCGATAGCGGACAGAAAAAAGGATGGCGATCACCAGCAGGATCAGACAGATCAGGGCTATGACGCAGACGATCAGCCTGGTCATAACACGATCGCTATCCACAAACATGTTGTCAACCGCAGCCGCCTCCGTCTCTTCTGTTTCCGCAGTGCTGACACTGTACTGCATATTCGTGACATTCTTCTGTATGGTGCCTTCGTCGGCATTATAAAGATACCATCCGGTCTCCCCGATCCCGTTTATTCCGTACAGATAATAATAATCCACGATCGCCGCGTCCTCTGCCACCAGTTCATCCGGCTCCGCGATCTGGTACGCCGTAATACCGCCATGCGCAGTGGTATATTCCGTCCGGACAAACCGGTCGGAAACCAGCTGCTGCTCCTCATCCGGAATCTCGATCAGAATCACGGAATCCTCCGCCAGTTCGAACTGAATGAACGGATACATCGTTTCATACTGAAGGTCACAGACAAACAGTCCGGTATCCGACTCATCGTCCGCGTTCACCGCGTACAGAAGATAAAGATCCAGGACATCGCTGTAAAGAGCCTGTACTTCCTCCTCCTGATATGTAACCGCAGTCACCGAAAACCCCTCCGGAATCACCGACTCCGGAACAGACTCCGCGACGACATAAGAACTCTCCGTATCCTCCACGGTCCCTTCCGTCACTTCCGTATCCCCGGCATCCTCATCAGAAGTATTCAGCAGGTCGCTGCGCACCCATCCGATTCTTGACGAGCCATCCACCTGATAAGTCACCTGATACCATGTCATCCCGTCAGAGCCCGTCATTTCATCCAGTATAGCGACCTCCTGTCCGTCGGACAGACTGCCGATCAGATCTCCGCTGACAGCCGTTTCGCGCACCCTGACATCATCGCCCGCCGCCGTTCCGGATGTCGGGGTCGCCCAGGCAGTAACCGCAGGACCTCCCGCGATACCGGCTGCAGCCAGCATAAACGCCGTTGAAAAAACAAGCACTGATTTCTTCCATCGAAAGCATCTGTTCATTTTATTGAAATCTCCATTCTGCTGTTTCTGTACTGTTGAAAAATTACATACTTCTCATTATAGTAGGTTCCGTTTATAAATGTCAACCCGCTGAAAAAATCTTTTTTCGACGATTTTTTGAAAATATTCGATTTTTTTCTTGCAAAGTTCACAATTTTGTATCATGCTATAGGTATCATATTTCGGAAAGGAAATTTTTATGAAGAAAAGAAAATTATTATCTCTGTTTGCCGCGATGACAGCAGGCAGTGTTTTATTATTAAATGGCTGCGGTATCGATCTCACCAGCGTCAACACGGAGGATACCACGATTTCAGCCGAGATGGAGACCGAAAACCTCTCCGACGGTACGATACAGGTACACAGCGTCTGGTATGACGCTGACGGAAACAGTCTCTCCTCCGCGGAAATCACTCTGTCCGACGGCGATACCGTCCTGTTTGAAGGAACGACTGATGACTCCGGCAGTCTGGAGGCCTGTACGCTGCCGGGCAATACAACCATCACCTGCGAAGTCACGGACAGCACGGGAGAGACGCTCGCCTCCGCATCGGTTGTATTTAAGCTTTCGTCGGACTATGAGGATCTCACGATCTACACGTTATCCGATGAGGAGGACAGTCAGTGCGTTCTTGAGATTCCGACGGAAAAGACCGACATCCGAGCCGCTATCTTTGTAACAGAGGACGGACGGATCGCTTTTTCGAACCTCACGCCTTACACGGAATCCGATGAGACCGCGGACGAGGAGAGTTCCTCAGACGGCGAGGATACGGCAGAGGAGGATGCGGCGGACGGCGAATCCGCGGACAGCAGCGAGAGCGGCGAAGATACGGCGGACGAATCATCGGAGAGCAGCGGAGACACCGCAGAGGACGGATCCGCAGACGCGGGCGATACGTCCGCAGAAGACGGAACCGACACGGGCGACACCGCGGCTGAATAATCACACGGATAACGGCGGCGCCGCGGTCTGCGAAGAAATTGCGGCGCCTGCAAAACGCTGTACCGACATTACTCCGCGTTTACTCTGTCAAGGAACGCCCCGACTTCCTTCCACGCGGTTTTGGACTCCGGGATCATGAGCAGCGCCATCTGGAATACATGGAACATGCCCTCATAGACGCTCAGCCTGACTTTGACGCCGGCATGTTTTGCCTTTTCCGCCACCCGCTCCGAGTCGCTGAGCAGCATCTCCTGGCTTCCGACCTGGATCAGCATGGGGGGAAATCCGGAAAATTCGCCATACAGAGGGGAGATATAAGGATTCGCCGTATCCTCCTCCCCCACATAATCCCTGGTGTAGACCAGGCTGTCCCTGGTGTTCCCGAACACGGGATCCACCCGGAATTTTGTCTGATAGGAAGGCCCGGACAGTGTCAGATCCGTCCACGGCGACATACACACGATACCCCCCGGGAGCGCATAGCGGCGATCCTTCAGATACATACACAGCGCCAGTGCCAGCCCTCCGCCCGCGGAATCTCCCGCCAGGATGATCTGTTTCTCCGTCCAGCCGTTTTCCAGCAGCCAGTGATAGGAATGAAACGCATCCTCCAGCGCGGCCGGATAGGGATCCTCCGGCGCCACGCGGTAATCGGGAGTCAGAACCGGGATCCCCCGTCCCAGCTCACTGTACAATCCCGCAAAGCTGCGGTATATATTGATCATTTTTCCCACATATCCCCCGCCGTGCAGCTGCAGGATAATCATCCTGTCGCTGATTTTTTTCGGTTCCAGGAGCTCCATGGAAAATTTTCTCTGTGTGATCACGGACAGGGAGTAGCCGTTCGGCACTCTCCACTCCGCTTCCTCCATTATTTTGCGAATCTCCCCGTTTTTGATTTTCCGTCCAATCAGATTGTCTTCATGCAGCCGAGCCACAAGATCCCGCAGGACCTTCCCCTGCGCGCTGTTTTCAAACTGCGGCATTCACGGTTCCTCCTCTCCTGAATTCACATCCTCCAAAACCTGTGATCAGACATGAAACCTCCGATACAGTTCCGACCGCGCCCGATTCCCGCCGACAATCATCGTTCCGACAAAAAACAGAATCGCCGCCACCAGAGAAACCGCGCCGCCGGTCAGCGTGGTGACCAGTCCCAGATAATAAAGCACCAGAGGAATAAAACAAAGCGCTATGATCAGGATCTGCAGCGGAATATAACTCTGCCATTCGCGGCTGTTTACAACCATCAGAAGGATGATCAGGAGATCCAGCACGACAAAAGCAGCCGGCAGGACATAGTTCAGAGACCATCCCGCAAACCCGGTTTCCATGTCGATGGCAAGCACCACGCCCACCCCGAGCAGCGTCAGCAGAACCATCTTCAGACGATACGCGGCGCTCATCTCCAGCAGGATCCGCAGAATAATATAACCGTACACGAGAAAGACGCCGATCAGAATGACCCATCCCGGCCGCCCGTTCGCACTGAAATTGATCCCGCCAAGAAGCACCTCAAGCACGATCGCCGCGAGCAGATAAATACTCATGGCGCGCTGCGCCTTCCGGATACCTCTCTCCGCGTCGAGGTAAGGATACAGCTGATTCAATTCTTCTTTATCGTCCCGCTCCACGATACATTTACAGAGCGGACAGACATGATGGGGATCCCTGATCTCAATCCCGCAGTTCCAGCATTTACTCATCACAAACTCCATTCAGATCGATTATTCTTCATACCGCCGGGGCGCAGCATCCTCCGCAGCGCTTACTCATAATACACTCCGTTCGTATCGACACTCACGGAAATCCCCTGCGAGGTCAGATAGCGGAAAAACACCCGCTGCATCTCCGTACTCTTCAGCGCGGAGACGATCGTCGCCGTGAGCGTCCCGTGATACGTACTCAGCGTCATTTTCATATTCTGACCGGCGGAACGGGCGAGCAGCACGTCGAACCGTTCAATATACGCTTCATACTCCGGAGCGACGGTGATATTTCCCAGATTCGTCACAGTAGCCGCGCTGGCCTTCGCGTGCATCTTATAGATGCCCCTGATGCCCGGATTTTTAAAAACCAGCGGTATGGTCCGAAGGATCATGGTCCGCTCGCCGGTCACATTGTAGGAAAGCACTTCCTCCAGATGTTCCTTCGTCAGCTGGCTTTGCAGGGTCTCCTTCACCGAATCCAGCACATCCTCAAAAGGCTGGTTTTCCGCCTTCGGATGAAAGGAAGCCGTCACCATGACAAAGAAATTCTTCGCCGTCACGGACTGAAAATAAGGGCGCAGGTTCACAGGCACGCTGACACAGATCGGATGCTTCGAGGGCATTCCCTTTAAAAAGGCCTGGTATATCGCCCAGATAAACATGGCGACCAGATATTCGTTGACTGTCGCGCCGTAACGTTTTGCGGTCTGCTTAACCTCTTCCACGGGCATATGTCCGTGGATGATCCCGGTTTTCCCGGCCGGGAAAAAGGAGCCCTTTAAAATATAGGACCGTCCGGACTTATACCCTTTGGTAAAACGGCTCTTTTTAAAATTCTGCAGATAGCTGTCCTCCGTATTCAGGGAGGTCTGGCTGCTCAGATAATCACCGTATTCTTCACGAAGCTCCGGATGTACCAGTCTCAGATACTGGTAGGCCAGTTCCTTTAAAAAATACAGTCCGCCGGTCCCGTCCGTCAGGACATGGAAGACCTCGAGGTTAATCCTTTTCTTATAATAGGACACGCGGAAAAGATAATTCCGGTTCCGATTTTCATCAATATACCGGCAGGGATAGGTATTCTCCTCCGTCACCTTCGGAGGCTCTTTGCTGTTTTCCTCAAAATAATACCAGAACATCCCCTGTCGAAGCCTGCAGTTAAAAATGGAAAACTTCGGCAGCACAAGGCCAAGCGCTTCCTGCAGCTTTTCCGGAACGATATCCTCATTCAGGTAAATCGCGATCCGATAAACATTGCTCATTCCCGCGTCCGCGATTGCGGGAAACAGATGCGCCGTATTGTCGAGCTTTTCCCATTTCACCTCATGGGTGCGGTCATAAGCCCGATTTCTGCGCCTCGATCTGTTTTTTTCTTTTTTCTTTTCAGAGCCCCGTTTTCTTTCCGCATGCTTCGCTTTACGACTTTTTTTCTGTTTATTTATTTTCTGATCTTCTTCTATTATATATTCTTCCATAAAATTTCCAGATGCAGCCCCTGCGCATCACACATATCTGCAGATTCTCACACGGATCCGCCCCTTCTTCGTCTCACTCTGCATTCCGTCATAGATAAATTTCCCGTATCCCCGAACAGAAACCACATCCCCGGGCTTTAAACTGCCGCTGTTGTTCTCGTACTGCCGGCCGTTCACAAAAACCCGTTTCGATGAAAACAGCAGGATACTCTGACTGCGGGACAGCTGATACGCCTTCGCCACGATCACGTCGCACCGTTCGGAACTGACGTTAAGCTCCTGCGGGGAAAACTCCGGATTTGCCTCAGCCGGACACGCTGTCGTGATCTCACAGAACACAGCGGTGTGTTTGACCTGACTCAAATGCTCTTTCAGAAAGACGGCCATCGCGCTCTCGCAGAACACATAGCCGACATTGTCACGGACGATGATATCCCCGAGGACGTCCCTCTCGATTCCCAGGTTCATCAGCGCCCCGAGAAAATCGCGGTGAGTCAGTGCGTCGGCAAACTTCCGCGCCGTCGGACGGATGATCAGACAGCGAATCGGAAACTCCTCCTCATAGCCGAGCATCTCCGGCGAACCGAACCGCAGCATCTTCCTCCCGCAGCTCTCCCCGCCGCCGAACAGCGTCCATGGGACAAAGGAAAGCTCCCTCTCCATCTCGAAGAAGACCGCCTGATCCCCCTCGCTTAAGAAACCGGAAAATGTATAGATATTTGACTGATAACAGCGGTTCGCCATATCCAGGAAACGCCGCCTCAGGATTTGTTCTTCCTGCATGATTCTTCTCTCTGCTGATTTCGGTTTCTATCCGCTACAGACGGGATTATAACACACTCCCGAAAATCAGACAACCCCGGCAGATCTTCTTCTGCCGGGGTTTATACAATGCGCAGGTAAATCCAACTGCCGTCCGGCTTATTCCCCGGCGGCCGCCTTCGCTTTCTCTTCTTTTTCTTCCTGCTCCTCTTTCCAGAGGCGCTCCGCTGTCGGAGCCCACGCCGCAGCGTACGGCTTTGTCTTTGCGGTCAGCTCCTCGACCGGCTCCTCCGCCTGCATATCCGTAGAATGTGCGCCGGAAGCCTTCACCATGCGTTCGATATATTCCGGATTCTCCAGCATCGGGCACGGCTGGAACATATTGTCGTTAAACGGCATCGTGTCATGATACTGCATAAAGAGCGGCTGCTGCAGGCACTCCAGGAAGGATTTCTCCCGGATATTCGCCCCGGAATAGTGAATGAACACGCAGGGCTCCACATCGCCGTTCGCGTTGATATGGCAGTAGTTCTTGCCGCCCGCGATACACCCGCCGACAAACTCCGCGTCATTCTGGAAATCCATCGTGTAAAGCTTGATCGGGCAGGCTCTGCTCCGGATATAGCGCACGCGCTTCACCATATACTCTCTCTGCTCCGGCGTCAGAAGCAGATCCGTGCTCGCGTCCTTTCCGACCGGCATATAATGGAAGAACCAGGACATGATCGCGCCCTTGTCCACCAGCATCTGCAGGAACTCATCCGAGGTGACCGCCTTATAGTTTTTGCTCGTATAGCAGATGGAAGTGCCGTAGATAAGGCCGTACTCCTTCATCAGATCCATCGCGTGCATCACCTTCCCGTACACGCCCTGACCGCGGCGGCTGTCATTGACCTCCTCGTCGCCCTCGATGGAAAGCGCAAAGGAGATATTGCCGAGCTCCTGCACCTTTTTGCAGACCTCCTCATCGATGAGGGTGCCGTTTGTGAAAATGTGGAACGCGCAGTCACTGTGCTTCTCCGCCAGCATCAGGATGTCCTTTTTACGCACCATGGGCTCCCCGCCGGTCATGATGAAAAAGTGGATACCCAGCTCCTTCGCCTCACAGATCACGCGGTCGATCTCCTCGTTCGTCAGGGACAGGTTATGTCCGTACTCGGCCGCCCAGCATCCGGTACATTTCAGATTGCAGGCGCTGGTGGGATCCATGAGGATCAGCCACGGCACGTTGCAGTTGTACTTTTCACGGTTCTCCTTTACCTTCTTAAAACCGGTCAGACCCGCCTCAAAGCCGAGGTTCAGCACATGGGTCTTTACGAGATTCGGATGCAGGTTGTCAAAAGCATCGTAGATCTGCTGCGTCCACTTGCAGCTCGTATCCGCCAGCACCTCGTTCGCGGTGTCCCAGAAGGAATCCGGGAAGTTCTTCCCCGCGATCTTCCGCGCCGCGTTCATCAGCTTTACCAGGTTCTGCTCTTTGTTCTTATTAATATATCTGTATACTCCGTTAAATGCAACTTCAAAGGATTTTCTTGCCGCTGCATGCTTTAAATCTGCCATTGTCTTCTCCTCCTCGTCTCTTATCCTATATGCTCTTCTTGTAATTCGTATAACCCTGTTTTACGAAATGCTTGCCCTCCCAGAGCTTCTCGGCGCGCGGCGCCCACTCCTTCGCATAATCCTCGCATTTTGCGCAGAGATGCTCCGCCGACTCAGGCGACTGCAGATCGGTGGAGTGCGCCCCCGACTCCTTCACCATCTGCTGCAGCTTCTCCGGATTCTCCAGCATCGGACACGGACGAAGATGATTCTCATTGAAAGGCTGGCCGTCGCGGTAAGCCATGAACAGCGGCTGCTGCAGGCATTCGAGCAGCGTATTCTCACGGATATTCGCCCCGGAATAGTGGATGAACACACACGGCTCCGCATCGCCGTTTGCATTAATATGGAAGTAATTGCGTCCGCCGGCGATACATCCGCCCACGAACTCACCGTCGTTCTGGAAGTCGAGGAGCATGATCGACTTGCCGCCCTCCCAGGCGCGGATCTCGCGGAGACGGTCATGGATATACTCGCGCTGCTCCATCGTCGGAAGCAGATCGACATCCGCCTCATTTCCGACCGGCATATAGTGGAAATACCAGGCGTAACGGCACCCGTGCTCGATCATCATATCAAAGAATTCATCGGAGGTAACCGCGTCCATATTGGCTCTCGTATAGCAAACGGAGGTGCCGAAGAACAGGCCGTACTGCTTCATCAGATCCATCGCATGCAACACCTTTTCAAAGCTGCCCTCGCCGCGGCGCCCGTCGTTCTGATTCTGGAAGCCCTCCAGAGATAAGGAGAAGGAGAAGTTTCCGAGCTTCTGTACCTCTTTGCAGAACTCCTCGTCGATCAGCGTACCGTTCGTAAAGCTGTGGAACTCACAGTCGTTATGCTTTTTCGCCAGCTTTAAAAGATCCGGCTTGCGCACCAGAGGCTCACCGCCGGTAAACATATAGAAATAAACGCCGAGCTCCTTGCCCTGTGTCACAATGCTGTCCATCTCCTCGTATGTAAGGTTCAGCTTGTGACCGTACTCCGCCGCCCAGCATCCGGTACATCTTAAATTACACGCACTGGTGGGATCCATCAGGATCAGCCACGGGATATTGCACTGGTGCTCTTCCCGCTTTGCACGGATCGTCTTTGTTCCGTAAAAAGCGGCTTCAAACCCGAGATTCAGCGCCGTCATCTTCGCCACGTGCGGATCCAGCTCATCGAGCATCTTGTTCACGAAATTTACCCATTTGTCGTCCGGGTTCATGATCATTTTCCGTACCGCTTCGTAGGATTCTTTTTTAAAGTTGTCCCCCATGAACTTCTCCGCCAGATCGACGATCTGCAGAAGTCCCTTCTGTCTGTCCTTGTTCAGCCGCCTAAGCGCTACGTCGATCGCCGCGCTGAACGCCTTTCTCTGCATTGTGTGTGATAAACTTGCCACTGTAAAATCTCCTTTCAAATTTTATCTGTTCGCAACAATCTTATTACACAGCCCCATCTATACCCATGCTGAGTTTTGTGACTCTTCACGGTCCTCCACCTCACATGCGCAAAAGCAGCCGCTCTGCGATATCCTGACAGCTGTTTTTTTGCAAAATGCTGTTTAATTCCGGTCTGGTGTCTTTTTCTCAACAAGTGTTGCGTTTTTTGATAGATTATATTATAATTGACATAGAAAAAATATCAACCGACAATTTTCACAGATTTGTCACATATCCTACACATTTTGTACAATCTGTCGGATATATGACAAACATACAATATATTGACCTGTTCGAACAGTCGAATTCCATATCTGGACATCCGGAATCACGAATACCGACTGCCGGAACCTGTCCGTAAAACAACAAACTCAGGGAGGATAACACGAATCATGGCCACTGACCGCAGAACAAAATACACAAAATCCGTCATCCGTCAGGCTCTGTTTGAGCTGATGAAGGATCGGCCGATCAACAAGATCACCGTCACCGACATCTGCAAGACCGCGGATATCAACCGGAGCACGTTTTACTCCTACTATGAGGATGTGTACGCGCTGCTCGCTTCGATCCAGAACGATCTTTTTGAGGACGTCGTATTTACGCTGAGCACAGAGAACTGGTTTGAGGATCTGTTAAAGCTGGTGGACGAAAACAAGGATCTCTGCCAGGTCCTGCTCGGACCCCACGGAGACGCCTCGTTCATCCGCCAGCTCATCTACCTCGGATATGAGAACAGTATAAAGATATGGAAAGGCATGTATCCGAACGCCGCTCCGGATCTGCTGGATTATTTCTATGCCTACATGTCTTCCGGCGTGATCGGCGTCCTGGAAAACTGGGTCTGCAGCGATTATCAGCTGAGTACGAAGGAGGTCGGAAATATCCTGATGGGCATCACTATGCAGGGTCTTAGTTTCCTCGAGAATACAAATAAAGACTGAAAAGGAGCTGCCGCTTTACGTAATCTTATTCGTGAAAGCGACAGCCCCTTTTCATTTTTATGCACAGGGGCGCATTAAGGAAATTATGCGGCAGAGCCGCACGCGCCCCGCGCAGCGAATATGAGGCAAAAACCGCCTCCTGCTCGATTCTGTTCAGTTTCTTATGGCTGCTCCGTATCATCCTCCGTCTTTTCCTGTTTCGGCTGATCTGTATCATCCGCCGTCTTCGTCTCTTTCATCTGATCTGTATCATCCGCCGCCTTCGTCTCTTTTGGCTGATTTGTCTCTTCCGCTGCCTCTTCTTTCGGGAGACGCCCGGATACCTTTGTAATGTTCCGAATAAAGTCCGCCAGACTGTCGTCCGCCTGTCCCGGCACGAGCCGCCACTCCCAGTTCCCGCCCAGGGTGGCCGGCCGGTTTATGCGGGCCTCCTCCCCGAGATGCAGATAATCCTGAATCGGGATAATGCAGTATTTCGCAATGCTCAGCATGGCCAGGCGCACCATATTGTCACAGAGCTGCTCATATGTATCCCAGTAACGGTTCATATAGTTCTTAATATGCTCCCGGATCTCCTCCGTGGTATTGCTGATAAACTGGAACAGCGTCTCATTGTCATGCGTGCCGGTGTAGACTATGCAGTTCGGGTTTTCAAAATTATGCGGCAGAAAAGCGTTCTCACTGTCACTGTCAAACGCAAACTCCAGCACCTTCATGCCCGGGAATCCGCTCTCCTCCAGGAGATCGCGGACGCTGTCCGTGACAATGCCGAGATCCTCCGCGATGATCTCAATCCCGTCCACATTTTCCTGAATCGCACGCATCAGATCCATACCCGGTCCGGGCATCCACTTCCCCTTCCTCGCCGTCTCCTCCCCGAAGGGAACGGCATAATACTCGTCAAAACCCCGGAAATGATCAAAACGCATCACATCGTAGATCTCAGAAGCGTGGCGGATACGGCCGATCCACCAGGCATATCCGGTCTTTTTATGATAATCCCAGTCATAGAGCGGATTGCCCCAGAGCTGTCCGTCCTCCGAGAAAAAGTCAGGCGGAACGCCGGCCACCGACGTCGGATTCAGATCCTCATCAAACTGGAAAAGCTGCGGATTCACCCAGGCGTCCGCGCTGTCGATCGCCACATAGATCGGCACATCCCCGATGATACGGATCCCCTGTTCCTGCGCGTAGGCCTTCAGCTTCACCCACTGCGTCATGAACCAGTATTGAACATGTTCATGAAAGGAGATATCGTCCGCCAGCGAGATCCGGGCCGCGGCCAGCGTCTCCGGATCCCGCTTCTTATAGGGCTCCTCCCACTCATACCACGCCTTCCGGTCATGCAGATCCTTGACCGCCATGAAAAGCGCGTAATCCGGCAGCCAGTCCGCCTGCTCCCGCACAAACGCCTCAAACCCGGACTGGTCGTTCTCCTTATCAATCGCGTAGGCCTTCCGCAGCAGCGGATAACGGTTCTCAAACTGCTTCCCATAGTCCACATAGGACGGATTCGTCCCCAGCTGCGCCTCGTCGCACTCCTCCCTCGTCAGAAGCCCCCGCTCGATCAGGTCGTCCAGAGACACAAAATAGGGATTCCCCGCGATCGTCGAAAACGGCTGATAGGGAGAATCCCCGTAGCTGATATGTCCCAGCGGAAGAATCTGCCAGAACGTCTGCCCGCTCTTCTTCAGAAAATCAATCCAGTCATACGCCTCCTTCGTGAATCCGCCGATCCCGTATCGGGACGGCAGGCTGCTGACCGGGAGTAAAATACCGCTTGCTCTCATAATGTTTTATTTCCTCCTGATATGTTTCTTATAATAAATCTCGCTCTGTCGGCGAAATCTTTTTTATTATATAACATTTTTCATACTTTTTCCACAAAAACTTCACTGAATCTTTGTGTTCTTTTATACAAAAATATGAAATAGTGGCTTTACACTCCGCACAAAAACCGCTATAATGGATAATCAAGAGATACTGAAAAGCAGCTGCTCATACATAATATCTTTATCTTAAAAAGGCGGTGATATCATGAAAGAGAGTGATTACATGTCAGACAAAGAAATGATCATGAACGTCATTGATTCTTATGCAAATCTTCAGAGAATCAAAGCAGCCGAGGACAGTGAAAAAGAAATCGACTACCAGATGCGGCTTCTCAAAGCAAAACTTGAGTCTTTCGGCATCAAAACCAGCGACATTGACCTTCAGTAAATGAAAGCATCCTTACTTTAACAGCATCTATCCGAGTGTAAAGCCTGCTGTGTGACCGAGCTTTCATATCTGAACAGCTACCGTCATATATAATAAAAGGAGATTTATCATGACCGATTTTAATGATTGCACACATAACTGCAGTACCTGCGCCGCAGCCTGTGACGCTGACGGCAAGAGAAAACCCAGCTTTTTTGACCGGCTGGAATCCGTATCCGAGCATTTTGAGAAGATGGGCGAGGACGGTTTTATAGAGATGCTGAACGAAGCCGTCGCTACTCTTGAGGAGGATGACGACACGACGGATGGAGGCACAAAATAAACGGAAAAGAATGCGCATTGGCTCATTCCCGCGCCGAGCGTTTTTATCGCATAGGACGGATTTTCCTATGCGATAAAACAATTGTGACAGGGCAGCCGTACCCTGTCACAGTCTTTTTCTGAAAATCTGATAATAACAGTTCCACTCAAATTCATCCCGGATTTCTATATTTTTTGATATCCATTTCGCCTGAAATCGATTCCAGCGGCGCGTCAATCCTCAGTTTATCATCATCCCTGACAATCAGCAGATCCAGATCACTGGAAGAATGGCAGTCGAACCTCACCGCGCTGCCGAAAACAATCGCCGCCTGTATATGGACGTCATAGGCAAGCAGCCGGGAAAGAGCAGATACATCTCTCTGTTTTAACGGATGAATATGATTGATATTCAGCGAATAACATCCTTCCAGCACTTCAAAATCCCATAAATTTTCACCATGATGTTCGATAAGCTGTTCCGCTGCTTTCATCACGCACATCCCTCCTCCGGCTCATTGCAAATGAATCATTTCCTGCACCCACGGCACGATTTCCTCCAGCGCATTCACTCCCGGCACATCCGCCGATACGGTACCGAATCCGTAGGCTGCCCACACAAACGGGACCTCCGCCTCCCGGCAGGCGTCGTAATCGCCCTGCGTGTCGCCCAGATACCAGTACTGTTCCAAGCTGTTACGCCCGATCAGGAGCTTCAGATTGTCCGCCTTCCCGTGCATCGTATTGCCGTAGCACTCGATATCATCCACCAGATCTTCCAGATGATAATATTCCAGAAAAGCCTCGATATAGCCGGACTGGCAGTTGCTGACGATCCCGATGCCGAATCCCAGCTCGCGCAGCCCGCGAAATGTACCCTCGACATCGCCCAGCAGCACGGCGCCGTGCTGCCGCAGATAGTCGTTTTCGACATTCTCCAGGATGTGCATGACCTCCATACCGCGTTCCGGTGCGTAATGCGGAAGCAGGGTCTTCGCAAACCTGTCCATCGTTTTCCCCATCAGGCCGATGATCCGCTCGCGGGTAACAACAACGCCGGTCTCCCCGATCTGACGCAACGCAAGATTCCACGAATCAACGATATTATCGACGGAATCCCAGAGCGTTCCGTCCATATCAAAAAGGATTGCCTTCTTATTCATATAATCCGCCTCTCAGACTTCACGCGTCGTCGATCGCCTTCCCGATATCATGGCGCATGTATTTATTTTCGAATTCAATCCACTCCGTCGCCTGATACGCGTTGGCGCGGGCCTCCTTCAGATCGGCGCCCTTCGCGGTCACGCCGAGCACACGGCCTCCGTTCGTCACAAACTTTCCCTCTTCATTTAATTTGCTTCCCGCGTGGAAACAGTAATAACTGTCCTTATGATCAAAGTGCTCCAGACCTTTGATCTCATATCCCTTCTGATAGGAAACCGGATATCCGTCGCTGGCCAGCACCACGCAGACCGCCGCATTGTCCTCAAACTGCAGGTCGATCTGATCGAGCGTACCGTTGATACAGGCCTCCATCACATCCAGAATATCATTTTTCATCCGGGGAAGCACGACCTGCGCCTCCGGGTCGCCGAAACGCGCATTGTACTCCAGCACCTTCGGGCCGTCCGCCGTCAGCATCAGTCCGAAGAAAATAATACCCTTAAAACTCCTGCCCTCCGCAGCCATGGCGTCCACCGTCGGCTGGAAAATATATTTCTGACAGAAATCATCCACTTCCTTCGTGTAGAACGGGCTGGGGGAAAAGGTTCCCATGCCGCCGGTATTCAGGCCCTGATCTCCGTCCTTCGCCCGCTTGTGATCCTGCGCGGAGGACATGATTTTTATCGTTTTCCCATCCACATAGGAAAGCACGGATACTTCGCGGCCCGTCATAAACTCCTCAACGACCATCTGATTGCCGGCGGAGCCGAATTTCTTATCCAGCATGATCTCCTTCACACCGGCTTTCGCCTCCTCGAGCGTGTTGCAGATCAGAACGCCCTTGCCAAGCGCCAGGCCGTCCGCCTTCAGCACAATGGGCATCTTCGCCGTTTCCAGATAAGCGAGCGCCTTTTCCGGATCGTCAAAACTCTCATAGGCCGCCGTGGGAATGTTGTATTTTTTCATCAGATCCTTGGAAAACGCCTTGGAGCCCTCCAGGATCGCGGCCGCTTTGTTCGGACCGAACACGCGCAGCCCTTCCGCCTCGAACACATCCACAATACCGCCGACCAGCGGATCATCCATGCCGATGATAGTCAGATCGACGGCATGTTCCTTCGCGAAGGCCGCCAGTTTTTCAAACTCCATGGCTCCGATGGCGACACACTCCGCGATCTGCCCGATGCCGGCATTCCCCGGCGCGCAGTAAATCTTATCGGCGCGGCTGCTTTTTGCCACGCTCATGGCGATGGCATGTTCGCGGCCGCCGCTTCCTACGATCAAAATGTTCATGATATTTCCTCCCGTGGTAAATATGTTTTTTGATTGCGAAACCTGTAAACAGGCTGTCAGAAGCGCTCCTCAGCCGTTGACAGATTCTCATTGTATCATGAAATATGTACCAGACCGTCAACAACGGAAATCCTTCCGTTCGCGATCAGATCAATGGCGCGCGGCAAAATCACCCACTCCGCCTGCTCCATGACGCGCTGCTGAAGCTCCTTCGGCGTATCTCCCTGCCGGACCTCCACGGCCTTCTGCAGAATGATCGGCCCGGTGTCTGTCCCCTCGTCTACAAAATGGCAGGTTGCGCCCGTCACCTTCACACCGCGGGAGAGCACGCCCTCATGTACCTTCAGTCCGTAATATCCCGTTCCGCAAAACGACGGGATCAGGGACGGATGGATGTTGATAATCCGGTTCCGGTAACGCGCGATCATCTGCTCCGGGATGACCACGAGAAAACCGGCCAGCACGATCAGATCCACGCCCGCTTCGTCGACAGCGGCGAGAAGCGCCTCATTAAACGCCGCCCGATCCGCAAAATCCTTCGGAGAAATGCATCGATGCGGGATTCCTGCTTTCGCTGCCCTCTCCAGCGCATACGCGTTTTTATTGTTGCTGATCACAACCGATATCTCTGTATTTGTGATGGTTCCGTCCGCGATGCGATCCAGAATCGCCTGCAGGTTCGTGCCCCCGCCGGAGACCAGCACTGCTGTCTTTAACATACGATAACTCCTTCTTTCCGACTGCTGCCTTCTGCTCAGAAATCACGCCTTTTCCGGCAGATCGCGCAGAATGTGTCTGGGCGCATTCTGTTTTATACAAGCGTAACGCCCTTTTCACCGGCCTCGATCCGGCCGATCTCAAAGGGGGTGTCTCCCGCCGCCCGGATCGCTTCCATCGTCCGATCCGCATCCGCCGGTTCGACCGCCACGATCATGCCGATGCCCATATTGTACGTATTGTACATCATCTGCTCCGCGATATCGCCCTTTTTCTGCAGCAGCGTAAAAATCGGGGGAACCGGATAGCTGTCCTTCCGGATCACGGCGTGAGTGCCGTCGATCAGCATCCGAGGAACATTTTCATAAAATCCGCCGCCGGTGATATGGCTGCAGGCTTTCACTCTGACGCCGATGTTTTTGATGCTCTTCAATGCCTTCACATAGATCCTGGTCGGTGCGATCAGCGCCTCGCCCAGCGTCCTTCCGAGCTCGTCATAGTATGTATTCAGAGACTCCGCCGTCATCTCAAACACTTTGCGCACAAGAGAAAAGCCGTTGCTGTGGACGCCTGTGGATGCCATACCGATCAGAATGTCGCCGGCCTTTAAGTCCGCTCCGGTGATCAGATCCTTTTTATCACAGACCCCCACCGCGAATCCGGCCAGGTCGTACTCGTCCTCCGGCATCAGACCGGGATGCTCCGCCGTCTCTCCGCCGATCAGCGCGGCGTCTGACTGTACGCAGCCCTCTGCTACGCCCTTCACAATCTCCGCGATTTTTTCCGGATAGTTTTTCCCGCAGGCAATGTAATCAAGAAAAAAGAGAGGCTCGCCGCCCGCGCAGGCGATATCGTTCACACACATGGCGACTGCGTCAATCCCGATGGTGTCATGCTTATTCATGAGAAAAGCCAGCTTAACCTTCGTGCCGCAGCCGTCCGTACCGGAGAGCAGCACCGGTTCCTCCATCTGCTGTATCTTTTTCAGGGAAAAGGCTCCGGAAAATCCGCCCAGCCCGCCGAGGACCTCGGGACGCATCGTCTTTCTGACGTGCTCCTTCATCAGCTCCACGGAACGGTAGCCGGCCTCAATGTCAACGCCCGATGTTTTGTAATCCATATGGTTCCTCCTTATTATAAGCGATATAAATCACTCCTAAAACGAAAACTCCTTTTACGACAATCCCTTAAGTTCCTGCCGCCGCGGAACGGGAATCAGTAGTCCTTCCAGCCGGTCTCCTGCAGGCGGGCGTCTTTGCTCACGACCTGTTCTTTCAACTCCTGCGAGTAAGCTTTCACCCGATCCAGAATCTTTTGATCGCCTGCGGCAAGGATCTTCGCCGCCAGAATACCGGCGTTGGCACCGCCGTTGATCGCCACGGTCGCCACGGGAATGCCTGTGGGCATCTGCACAATGGAGTACAGGGAATCCACTCCCCCCAGATCCGACGTCTTCATCGGAATGCCGATGACCGGCATGGGAAAAAGAGCGGCGCACATCCCCGGAAGGTGGGCTGCTTTTCCTGCGCCCGCAATGATGACTTTGTATCCCCTCTCCTCCGCGTTTTTCGCGTAATCAAAAAAGATATCCGGTTCCCGATGCGCGGAAATGATCCGCATCTCGTAATCAATTCCCAGTTTGTCCAGAATCTCTGCTGCTTTTGACATCACGGGCATGTCTGAATCACTGCCCATCACAATTCCTACTTTCGGCATAATGTTTTCTCCTGTTAATATGTTTTTATTATAAATCCTTAAGACAGATCATATTCTGTTATCCGGCACACCCGGTTTTTTTCCCTGCAGTGCTGTTTCTTACATTCCTGCAAGCAACGGCGCGTTCAGCTCCTCCGTCCCCTCCACCCGGAACAGCCCGTCGCGGATAATGTCCGCGGAAGTCCCGTCCGGATAAAGAACCGTGATCGCGCCAAGCTCATCAAAAGGGATGGTGATATCCGTGTGGCAGTTAAAATAGGCCTTCGTGGGATCCACATCCCGCAGGGCGCTGATCTCATTTTCCTTTGCGACAATGCGTTTCCCATCCGGGTTCCTGCGTTCCACTTCCTCTTCATGGGAATAGCAGGTATCGCCCACCGCGAAATGAGGACCGGTCTTTTCCGCGATCAGGATCGGCAGCCGGTCGGCGATCCGGTACTTTCTCGCCATGCAGTAGGCAGCCGTGTTCGTTCCGATGGCAAACTCTCCCATGGGAAGGGTATCATGGTGCATCAGGACATTATCCCTGATATATCTGCGGTTCTCCTCCTCCGACGCGAAATTCGTGCAGGTATAAGAGGCGATCCTGCCATCGCGGAAAGTGAGCTCCAGATTCTGAAACTGCAGGCCGTTTAAAAACACCTCGCTCACATGCAGGACGCCATCCGTGCCCGCAAGCACCGGAGAAGTAAAGACCTCGCCCACGGGGATATTGACGTCCGCTACACAGTTTTCGAAAGCGGTCTGCGTATCCGGATCAGCCAGGGGAAGGATGGAGACGATAAGATCCGTCCGGTTCTCTCCGCTTCCCACGATATGCACGCGATCCGCCCCATCCAGAACATCGATCAGGCGTTGCTGCATCTCCTGATATTTCTTATAATCCAGCGTATTGATCTTCACCGTCTCGGAAAAGATCTCCCCAAAATGCTCTCCGATCTCCGGCGTCGGAAAAGCGATGATCGTAAAGCTGCGTTCCTCTCCGGGGATATACTGATATGTGATCTGACCGGCTTCGGAAGAAAACCGGACGTTCAGCTGCTGCTGTGCGTCGTCATAGTGAATGGCCGCATCACTGCTCTCCGGAGAAAACGGCGTTTCTCCGAATACCTCCACCACCGCCGGCCCCGCGTAAACGGAAGCCTCCTCCTTATGCTGTTCGAACACCGTCCGGAGAACCTCCAGTCTCCGCTCGACAAAACCTCTGTCAAAATAATACGCCCGATCCTCCCGATGGTCAAAGTCGTACTGGCGGTTCACCGAGGATGAATAAATCCCCCTCTTCATCCGTCCCTTATTATTAAAGGAAGAAACCGCCTCCCGCGCGGCGCTGGCATCGAGCCCCAGCTTCCTGAAATTCAGAATCGCGGCTCTTATAATCCGCTCAAATCCGATGGGGAAATGCAGCTCCACCGTTTTCTTCCGGCTCAGGTCAATCCCCGCCGCCTCGAATCCGAGACGATACCCCTCCGTATAAGTATCCGCCATCGCCTGAATCTGCTCCTCCGGCAAGCGGCTCAGAAAAGCGGCCGTCGCCAGATCGCTCTCACCCACCGGCAGACCATATTGATAGAGATATCTCAGATCCGCGAGATCGGCGTTCATGACAATATCAATGAAAAAATTGTCTTTCGCGCAGATCATGTCGTGAATCTGATTTTCCACAAAAATCTCGCTGTAATCATGAAAAAAGCATCTGACGGTATCCCCTGCCGACCGGATATCGTCCTCCTCCAGACAGTTGTAAATCTGTACAAACAGTTCAAACAGCAGGGTCAGCTCAAACTGCCGGCCCTGAAATGCCCAGGCAATGCAGCCCTCCAGTTCAGAAGACAGAAAGGTCAGCAGCCGGCCGGCCTCCTCTCCGAACATCCGCACCGCGTAAACAGGGTTCGCGTAACTCTCCGCGTAATTCTCCGGTACAATATGCCGGTATAGCTCCTCCTGGTCCGCCCGGCACTGCGCAAGAGAACGCTCACTCAGCTGCCCATCCGCCTTTTTCTCATAAATCTCCGCGGTTTTCAAAAGAAAAGCTGCCGTTTTCCCGAAATAATCCTGATATTCTGACGGAACAATCCCCTCAAACGGCACACTCGAGATCCGTTCCGTCATCAGCGCATAACGCTCCCGGATCAAATCCTCATCCGCTGTATTCCATGTCCTGTCGCCCATGACCGCCGCCCTCCTCATTCCGGCCTGTATCCTCAAAGCATCGCACTACGATCCGTTCTTCTCATCGCAGATCCAATGTATAAGATCCGACGTCAGAATCATCCTTCTCTTCACAGGCCATATATATACAGCCCGCCGAGCACCGCCGTCAGAACCATCCTTCTCTTCACAGGCCATATGTATACAGCCCACCCAGCACCGCTGTCAAAACCGCACCCAGGATAATGCCCGTCCGCGGAGGTACGGGCCGGGTCTTAGGCTCTCTGATCCCGATAATCCCGAGAATCAGTGCCCCCACAGCCAGTACAAGGCCGATAAGTCCCGCGGTTCCCACCGAAAACCCGGCTTCTCCCTCACAAAAATAAGAATATATCACTGACACAAGAAACAGCGCCGCAGCCGCCAGCGCGCACAGCGTGCCGATCCAACCGGTTTTTGAATGTTTCAGGTCCCGCATCCGGGTCTTTCTCGTCTTGCGAAAATATTCCCTTCTTCTGTTTGCCATCTGTCCAGCTCCTGTCTCAACTCATAAAATCTTTCCCGTTCGCCGGTATGCTGTTCCGTGACCATTTGTCTGTCTTTTTGCCGGGAAACCGTTTCTCTGTCGGCCTTCCGGATACATAGTCCGTTACGCCTGCTGCGGACGCGTGCTGCCGGTCTGTCGGCCTCCCGGATACATAGTCCGTTGCGCCTGCTGCGGACGCGCGCCGACGGTCAGACCTCCCGGGTACATAGTCCGTTGCGCCTGCTGCGGACGCGCGACGCAGACTTTCCTCCGCGCGCCGACGGTCTGCCTCCGCATCCCGTCTGTGCTGGATCCCGAGATAGATCAGCACTCCGAATACGCAGCCGATCGTATTTAAAATCAGATCGTCGACGTCGAAACTGCCTGTCTTTGTGACCAGCTGTACACACTCTACCCCCAGGCTCAGTTCAAACCCAAGCAGAATAACACGGAAGAAACCTCTCAATTTCCTGTTCATTGTCGGAAGCAGAAAACCAAAAGGCATAAAAATCAGAACATTACCGGCCAGATTCAAAAATACCGCCGCAAATCCGAGTTGTCTGCGATAGGTCAGAAAACGGCTGATTTCCTTAAAAGGAACCAGATTGTAATGATATGTCCGCTCCATCCCCGCCCTGCCGAGCATCTCGGAAAAAAACAGAAAATAGACCAGCAGGCCAATGTATATCAGGAAAAGAACCCGGCAAAAAATCCTGATACTCTTTTTATGTTTACTGATGAACATCTGAAAAATCCTTATTTTACTCCATACTGCCCATAGTATGCGTCGATTGCCTTTTTTAATGTATCATCGATAACGATTCTGCCTCCGCAGGGTTTGTTGTACAGGCATTCCACCACCTCATCCATGGTGACAATGGCGTTCGTATCAAAACCGTAAAGATCCCTGATCTCATCCAGCGCGCACTTCGTACCGCCCTTCCCCACCTCCATCCGGTTCAGGGAAACCATCAGTCCCACGATGGTCACATCTCCCTGTGCCCGAAGAATCGGGAATGTCTCCTCGATAGACTTGCCGGAGGTCGTCACATCCTCAATGATCACGACCCGATCGCCATCGCGAAGACCGCTTCCAAGCAAAATACCGGCGTCGCCGTGATCCTTGGCTTCCTTTCGGTTTGAACAATAGCGGATCTCCCTGCCGTATAATTCATAAAACGCGATCGAGGTCACCACGGAGAGGGGAATCCCCTTGTACGCGGGTCCGAATAAAACATCAAAATCCGCTCCGTAGGTATCGTAGATCGCTTTCGCGTAATATTCTCCCAGTCTATGCAACTGCGAGCCCGTCACATACGCGCCCGCATTCATGAAAAAAGGGGATTTCCTCCCGCTCTTTAATGTAAAATCTCCGAATTTCAGGACATCGGATTCTACCATAAACTGAATAAATTCCTGCTTGTACTGTTCCATTATCACTTGCTCCTGTTTATCAATCAGCCTCTTAAAAGCTTCTCTGTTGAAATTACCTTTCACATTATACCTTTATGTCTTATTTTTCTCAACCTCATTTTATATCTTTTTTCATTTTCTCCTGCAATTTCGAAACCATTTTAACATATCCGGTACAATATTTTTTCTCCTGTCATCATCTCATTACAGAAAAGGCACCATATAAACCGGAAGGCATATGATATCCGTATCCTTCCTGATATCTCTGGTATAAATCAGATATCTCTTCCTTATCCGCTCAGAAAACTTTCCCTGAAAGGCATCCAGAGACGCATGCGTCCTGTAGCCGGACGATTTCACCTCCAGAGGACAGATCTTATTTTTCCTCGCCAGTAGAAAATCCACTTCATAATTGTGATTGGAGGTTTCCTTCGGAAACGAATAATAAAACAGCTCATTTCCCGCCGTCCTCAGCATCTGTGCCACCATATTTTCATACAGATAACCCAGATTGGTACTCAGTTTATCATTTAACAGCTTCTCATAAATCTCATTGTCCGTAAAATCCCTGTCCTTAAAAGCCAGTGTGACAAACAATCCCGTATCACAAAGGAACAGTTTATATCGTCCGGGATCCTTATGAAACGCCATCCCCGTATTCGGATTATTCGCATGATATGAAATATATACCGTCATGGAATCCTGCATGTCCGCAAGAATCTCCCTGACCCGCTCCTCTTTTTCCCCTGTAATCACGCTGGACACCTGATAACGCGACGCATTTTTATTCAGTTCCGCCGGTATGGCGTCAAAGAGCATACCCGCTCTCCCCGTGGGATCAATCTTGCGGAAATCATCCTCATACAACTCCAGAATATTTCTTTTCACCTGATCGACCATACTCATATTGTTTGTTGTGATATAAGTATCCACGGCCTGCGGCATACCTCCGACAAGCATATACAGACGAAAATCACGAAGCATCCTTCGATTTAGATCATCCCCAAGCGGACGAACGTTTTCATAAGCAATACGAAGCAGAGGCATTGTCACCCTGTCCCCCAACGCCCAGCGAAACTCTTCATAGTCCAACGGATAAAGCTGCATCCGTGTCTCCTCACTTGGAATTACAATGTCTTTTATATTTTTCTTAATCGACAACAGAGATCCGGTCTCTATATAATCATAGCGATGGTCTTTCACCAGGTGCTTAATCGCCTGCCGGGCCAACGGCTGCATCTGCACCTCGTCAAAAATAATGACCGATTTTCTTTCTGTCAGATTCACATGATAGATCATCTGCAGACGCAAAAAAAGATAATTCAGATCAGACAAATCCTCAAAGAGGCTGTGCACCTCCTTCGAGGCGACAGAAAAATCAATCAGTATATAACTCTCATATTCGTTTTTTGCAAATTCCTCTGCCAGGGTTGATTTGCCAACACGCCTTGCGCCCTTTATCAACAATGCTGTTTTACCGTCAAATTCTCTTTTCCATTCCAGCATCTTCTGATATAATTTCCGTTCAAATATCATGCCCCTGTCCCTTTCTGCCGGGAATCCCCTTTTTCATTTCTGTTATTATGCCGAAAATCCCCTTTTCTTTTTCCTATTATATGCCGAAAATCCCCTTTTTACAACCATCAAATTGTACCAGCCAGGAAAACCCCTGCAATCAAAAAATCCGATTGCGGCGATTGCCTTCATTTGTTATACTGAAAAAAAGGAGTGATTACTACTATGAAAATGAAACATGTCACAATCATGACAAAATGTCTGAATGAATCTGTAGATTTTTACCGTGAACAGGTGGGACTGCGCATTCGAATGGATGGACGGTGCAGCAAAGAGCACCCCCTCGTATTTCTCTCTGATGAAGAGGGTGATACCTGCATCGAGCTTGTGGGCAGCCAGAGTTCTGTCTATTACGGCGGCGGGATTTCCATCGGTTTTTGCACGGATGACATTCAGCGGGAACACGCGGACAAGGAAGTTGCCTGGCTGCATCCGGGGCCGATGATCTCTCCGAATCCGCACACGCATTTTTTCTTCATCAAGGATCCGAACGGTGTGGAGATTCAGTTCATTCAGGAGGATTAGGTTCGGTGTATTTTATTTATTTCAATCCACGCTCCCCTCACAGGGAGCGACGGCGCATGGGCACAGCAAGGTACGAAAAGCTGTGTATTTCAATCCACGCTCCCCTCACGGGGAGCGACGATTTTTGCCAACTACAGCGGAAAAATACACTACTATTTCAATCCACGCTCCCCTCACGGGGAGCGACGGCAATTATACACAAATAATATCTTCATCATTTGTATATAATTATTAAAAAATCTATAATCAAGATATGATCACCATATCATTTCACAATATAAAGTCCACCACTTTTATACAAAACAACAAATTCTTCCGGTGCGAATCCCTTAGTTATACTATGAGAGCTTATCTTTCGCACCTGATTTTTACGACCTGTTACAGCCACACAATTCATTACAAAATAAGAACACCTTCTTGTGAAAAGCTTTCCTTTGCACCAAAGTGCTCTATTTTATTCTCATAATGACTACCCATATAATAGAACCTTATGCTGTCTTTGTCCTTATCCATCACTTCAGTCAACTGGCTCTTCAAAATCTTACACTGTCCCGGATCCACAATGCATTCAAAAACAGAATTCTGCACTCTCTGTCCGTAATTGACACATATTTTTGCCACCTTACGAAGACGCGCCCTGCCTTTTTGATCCTCTGTATTTACATCATATGTAACCAAAACCAACATTTTTTCTCACTTCCACATGAATGGAGGATATCCATCCACATCACCTCTCAGATATCTCGCCAACAACAACGCCTGTATATATGGCACCAACCCCCAATATACTTTTTCTTTTAAATAGGGATGTGTCATCTGTTCTCTCTTATGTCCCTGCCAGGCCGTTAAAAACTTCTTTTTCCCTTCATCAGTAAAAGTAACGGCTCCGCTCTCCGATTCCCGAAAATGATCTTCCTGAATCTGGCGATTGTTGATCAGTGTCAATATAAAACGATCCACCAGTACAGGTCGAAGCTCTTCCATCAGGTCAAGAGCAAGAGATCTTCTGCCGGGTCGGTCACGATGCATAAAACCCACATAAGAATCCAGTCCCACGCCTTCCAGAGCCCCGGCACAATCATTAGCCAGTATTGAATATCCAAAGGAAAGCATGGCATTCACCTTATCCAATGGCGGACGCTTATTTCTTCCATGAAAATCAAACGAATCTTTCTGATTCAAAATCATCTCATCAAAAACCCGAAAGTAAACAGATGCACACTCTCCTTCTATGCCTCGAAGTGAATCCAGATTCGTTTCCGTCTTGATTTTCTGAATTCCATCAGACAAAAAACGAATTGCTCTTTCACATCATTCTGTGTCCACTCTCATCCCATGATCGCGCACGGTTCTGTCAATACTCCACCGACAGTTAAACACTTTTCCCAGAATTAAATTTCTGGCAATCAGACAGCTTGCATTTTCCTGATCTGAAATTCTGTATTGCTGTTTCCGCAAAAGTACGTTTCCCTGATTTTCTCCTTTTACCCGGCACAAAAACTTACCATACGGACTGTAGAATGCCAGATTTATTCCTCTTCTCGCACATGCCCCCATCAAGGCCGGAGTCGCACCGCCATAAGTAAAACAAATTATATTTTCGAGAGTATGCAGAGGAAACTGTCCCGTTTTCTGTCTTTGAATTTCTACACAAACAGTTTCTCCCTCCAGTGAAAGACATGCGTTTTCGCTGGTAATATATAGCGTATTTAATAATTTCCGCATATCATTCCTCCATCAGACTTTTTTCAATATAATCCGACACACTGCCGACTTTATTCAGCTTCGGGAGGCAGATTTCTTTGAGAGAGCAGGCACTGCAGCCTTTTCTTGGTTTGACCTTCGGTGTGTATCCTCTGCTCCACAGCTCATGCATCTCTCTCAACATTGATTTCACTTCATTCCTTAATGATTCTGTAAAAATCACCTCAGTTCTCCTTCGCGTTTCCCCATAAAACAAACTGCCGTTCGGAATACTGCAGACAAGCATCTCCTCCAGACACATTGCCTGTGCACAAAGCTGAGCTTCATCCGCATGGTCTGATTTGGGCTGCCCTTTTTTATATTCTACCGGATAGGGCTGCCACAGACCATCATATGAAAACAACCGGATCCCATTCTCTGATTTATGAAACTCTACCACATCACAAACTCCGGCGATGCCCAGGCTGGCTGACTTGATACGCAGTCCTCTTGTAATAACAAGGTTCCCCCTCTTTTCCGTTGAGCCGTCATTGTGAGCGTTTTTATGGAATAATTCTCCATCTATGGTTCGAACATTATCCGCCCATTGCTGCTCGATGTGAATCAGTGCCCACTGTCTGCGACAGAAGATAAAATGTTGGAGCCCGGAGAGCATCAGGAAATCTTCTTCTTTATATTCCATTATATTTTTCTGATTACCTCTACCGATTGCGGAACCTGATCCTCATGAATCGAGACCTGATAATCTGTATACTTTCTCGGGTATTCCACATTTGACTTTCTGGAAACCTCAACAGCGTCAAATAATTTATATGCAGGACAATCTCCAAGCTCTTTACTGTGTTTAAACACAATCAATTCTCTTACTGCCATCTTCCCGCGTGCTGCGGAATGATCATTTTCAAACATATTAATAATTGCTTCCCACAAAAGATCCAGATCTTCTTCTGAAAATCCCGTAACCTTCCTGGCAAGATTCGCCGATATATAACCTTCCATACGATATAAAGCATACGGAACAATATTTTTCCTGCCCATCTCCGTGCTCTTATTGGCTGCATCGGATTCCGTAGTAATCGCCACTCTGGTAATCGTTACCTCCTGACTGATGATCGGATCTATACTTCTTGCAAATCCAAGCTGTACCGGTCCCCTCACCTGACCACAATTCAACTTTGCCTTGACAAATGTTGTCATGACAGCGCCAAACGTACGAATATCAAAGAAATTCTGACACATATAATCTCTGATTTTCTGATCTGCATCCGGATCCTTCTTCTTCAGATCCTTTGCATCCTTAATGTTCAGATATTCATACGCTTCACTGTCACTTCTATTGAGCGGTACATCCTCTTTGATATAAATGCGGTATCCGGCTTCTCCTTCCTTAATAGTATCTACATAGTTTCTGATCTTACGCTTAATACAGACATCGGTAACGAGACCGTAACCGCTTTCCGGATCAATCCTCGGCATATTCCCCGCATCCGGATCACCATTCGGATTTCCATTTTCAACATCAAATAACACAACAAACTCATACCTGTTCTTAATCGTCTCACCCATCTTATTTTTCCTCCTTTTTTGTATAACGTTTCTGTACCTGATGATAATAACCCAATATAAACCGCCCCTGTTCCTCCAGATTCAGGCGTTTCGGATAATAAGTAACTCTCCCCTGCAGTTGCGTCAGTGCTCTCTCATAGTATTTCGACATTCCGACATCCAGCTTCCGGATATGACTGTTCTTTAAACGCATCAACACCGGAAAAATTGATTCAGGCGTAGTACATGCCGAATTAAAGTATCGATCACGAATCGTAGCATTGATATTCAGATTTGCCTTTTCCTGAATTTCTTCCAACACAGCAAAAGTTCTGCCTAAAACATAAGCCAAATCCATTGTCCCCTCATTTAATTCCACAAAATCATCCCCCTTTTCCAGTCCGTTTTTATTTTTAATCAGGTAAGCTTTTATGATTGCCGCACGTGCACGCGTCACTTTTCCATCTCCTGCAGATTCACTCCCCTGATCCGAACGAATACGAATCAAAGTATTACTGTACAGACTTTCCGGATATCTCCCATTCGAGAGTATCGCCTGAAACATCCCGGATGTCAGGTTTGGCAAAGGTTTCTTATCGTTTGCCTTTTGATTCACTGTCGCCTGGAGTGTTCTGTAAATTCCCAGGAATTCTCTTTTATCCCATACAGGTCGTCGTATTTCCATTCTCCTGTAATGTTGAGTCAGATTGTTCAGGATATTTCCAAAACTGTCCTGATAAAAAAATCTGACTGACAAACGTGCCGCATTGGGTGACAAACCAAGAATATAAAACTTTTGATCGGGATTCATCTCTATGTCACTGATCCGTATTGCCTGACTCTTTTTCAACGCAGAAAAAACCCCTTTCATCATCTCCTGATTATCAGCCTCTGGCTCAAACAAGGAACAAAAAGCCTTCTGGTAATTTTCATCTCCATCCTCTGACCAGAATACAACTGTCGTATCTCCAAAGGTAAATACATAGTCTCTCTGAGACAACAGATAATTTAACGCAGTTGTGTATGCAAACATTGCATATCTACCTACCGGCGCATTGTAACTCTGTTCCTTTCCATAAGATGTAAATGCCTGTTCGTTAAAGGATATCAGTGCGGCGCCGCTTGATTGTGATCCCTGCACTCCTTTGATGCCCGTATGGATTCTCGCAATCTCTGTATCTTTCCCTGTGACAAGACAAATGTGCGATTCTTCAACCTGACTTTTCTCCATTATCTTTGCCCAGGCCTTTTTAATTTCCTCATCATCCTGTGCATATTTCATTCCCATGCAGAAAATGAGATTGCCTCCCGCAGTGATATCATCCCACAAAGAATTTATTTCCGGATGATTCCTTGCCTCCTCCGGTTTCCACGAATCAAAAAAACCTCGAATCGCTTTTGCAAAATCTCCGGCCACCTGATCCAATATTTCCAGATGCCTGGATTTCGTAGCATTAAAGCATTCCATAACTCGTTTTCCGCAACCATCCGAATCAATTCCAAGCATGTATTTCGAGTTGTCACACAGAAAATTAGCAGAAATTCCAGACGAACGGGAAACCATTTCGGGAACGAACATCAACTGCGGAATTATCACAGTTTTTTTTCCAATCATCTTTTCCGTTTTCAAAGGAATAATTTCTCTCAGTGAACCGTCCGAATCCAAATTCAATGCATAGGAAATTTTTGCCTGGCACCATCCCGGTTTTGCAGCCAACCTCTTTTTGTCCAAAGTTTCATAATACCTTACCAATGACTGCAGGATCATCTCATCACCTCACAATCCTGCACATTTAATACTCCCCTGCGCATGACAGCACGAAAAAACATCGGCTGAATACTCTCCGGATCTGAATAGTCCATGTCATACAACATGTATCCCAGATCTCTTTCCTCTTCATGTACATATGCTGTCTGTATCTCATCCTCCTCACAAAGACAAAAATTCACTGGAAACTCTCTGCATCCGAAATAAGGATTGTGAAAACATTCTCCCCTTTTTAACCGGCGCATAATAATATCCTTAAATTTCCCGGAATTATCACTTTGATTCGCGCGATCCGTCATCTCAAAATGTGCCTCTATCACATACTGTACATCTTTCAGAATCAATGCTGCCCTCTGCACAATTTCAGTTTTGCTGCTCATATATAAGGCTTTCTTCTCTCCATTATATACCGGCAGCACTTTGCTGTTTGAAATCTTGTTCTTGATCTCATTCCGGCGGATGCTGGTAAATTGAATCGGTTTTTGCACATAAATTCGGTCTACGACCCAGCGCATTCCCGGGTGCCAGTATATAGCCTCCAGGATTCCTCGCGCAGCGGATGGAGTCATCACATCATATGTGCATCTTTCTACTTTCATCTCGGGACGTGTGAATAGTGCATAATCGCCCCAAACTTTTACTCTAACCCCTTTTGCCATAATCCCTCCTTACGCATGTTATTTCGGATACTGCTCACTCTAAAATTTCCCCCATTCGATAACAGGCCGCAATATAATCACGCGGTTGATAATAGAAGTCCGTATTGAAATCTGAAATCATATCATCAATCCACGAATGATATACTTTCCAGATCCCCTGAATCACCTCCTTTTCTTCAAAACAATCCTCGATCAGGCGCTCATAGACCTCACCGATATCCCAATAATCCGGTATCTTATATCTGCACTCCGCAACATTATCAAAAACACCCTCTGTAATATTGCACTGATCACAAAAATCGTCTGCAACCTTCTGTATTGGTTCACAGTGAAAAACATCTGCATAATCATAGATACGTTCTATCGCATCTTTTCCGAGACAATCGGTCACTTCCCTGCGTGTCCGCTTCCTGTCTCTCCCAAGATACTCTATTAAACTACAGGTATAAAACAAACGGTTATCGTTTTCTCTTGCCATAAACAGCCTCACTTTCTATAAAATTCAATGTATTCAAAGCCGATACCGTATGAAAACTGATCTGGTGTGTAGGATAATTAAACTTTGCCAGTTCCCAAAACGCGGCTCTGGAAATCTTCTCGTCAATAAAATTCTGAACATAATTATAAATGGCATCATCCGCCATTGGGCCTGATACCGTATCATAGTTATGTGGTTTCCCCAGACGACAGTCCACAACAAAATCCAGCCATTCATCTGTCATTTTTTCAAATCTCAGATTCTTCAGGTCCGGATTCGGAGTATACTCATAAATATTTAAATAACCCTTTTCTCCGAATCTTGTCGCCCAGCGTTCTGCCTGTTTCCTGTATTCTGTACAATAAAATCCGAAATAAAAATCCTTATTATATATTGCCTTCCTGATTTCTGGAAACTCAACAATCTGTGTACTTCCATGAAACAAAACCATAGAAATCCTCCTCATATCAAACAAAAATATGATTTCGTACGTTGATGATCAATCGCATTAAACTTCATTTATGCTTGTTTTAAACAATATCATTATATGTTAGTTATGTCAACATATTTCTGTAAAATTCTTAAAAAACACTTCCACATTTAATCTCTCTGTGTTATTTTTATAAAGGTCAATCAATATCTTGATTGAGGATTGAAATATTTATGCTTGTTTTCTTAAAAGAGACAGGGTCGAATGACATATTCGGCTCTGTCTCTTTTAAGAAAACAAAGCCATCCCCTTCTCCGTCTCCAGAACCAGTCCAGTATCATCCAGATAATAGTCCATATTATTCAATAACATTATATCTGATTTGACCTTATCTGAAAGAACAGAAAGAACACCGGCGCGATACAATATATTAAAATCCCGTTCATAAATGTTGACACAATATTGTCCCGCTTTTCTGATCCAGGATTTTGTAATCCCTGACCAGTTCAGCTCATCCAAAAGTTTTCCTGCAGAATCTTCCCTCGGTATAAATACGGCTCTTGTACCCTCCTCCATCATCCTGAATTCATCATTAACTTTTGCAAAAGGAAATCGATTCTTATGAAATTGACCCAGAATATTCTTTCTATCAAGACTGTCTCCCCTGTAATGATATAACAATTCAAAATATTCCTGAATCGCTTCTAATGATGATATATCTTCCTGATCCCGAATAACCTGTTTGGCAACCGCAATCTGCTGCTCCTGCCCCGGAACTCTTCCGGAATCTTCTAATTGAAATATATAGGTGAAGCTTTCATCAGGCTTACGATTCCCTTCTCTATTGCATCGGCCTGCCGCCTGAATCATGGAATCCACTCCTGCAAGCTGACGGTATACCGTCTGAAAATCAAGATCCACTCCCGCCTCTATTAAACTGGTTGCAATCACAATACACGGTTCCTTTTCAAGCAGGTGCTTTCGAACCTGTTCCAGTACGCGTTTCCGATGCTTCGGATACAATGACGTCGACAAATGATATACATTCTTTCCAGTCGGCATATCTTTTATTTTTTCTCTGACCTCCCGGAACACTCTGGCTGCCATTTTTTTCGTATTTAAAATACACAAAACCTGCTTTTCCGCTGTCAGCATACCGGTTAACTCTTCTAAAGTAAGCATTCCTTTATTTTTTAATGAAACACGTTTAAAAAAAAGAAACTGTTCTTCCGGGGAAGGACATAATTCCGTCGCCAGGATGTCATTTGAAAAAATCGTCTTCAGTGCCGGCTGTGTCGCTGTACATAGTACAACAGAGCTTCTGTAATACCGAACCAACTCTTCCATGATTTCTACACAGGGTTTTAAATAATCGTTCGGAAGCATCTGCACCTCATCAAAAACAACAACACTGTTTGCGACATTATGCAATTTTCTGCATTTTGAAGATTTGTTGGAAAAAAAAGACTCAAAAAACTGTACATTTGTTGTCACCACCACCGGCTTATCCCAGTTTTCCGCAGCCAATTGCATGGGATGAAACTCTTCGCCGCCATCATATTCAACATTACAATGATTCTCCAGAACATTGCGTTCACCCAAAATATCCCGAAACACTCCTGCATTTTGTTCAATAATGCTTGTATACGGAATAACATAAATAATCCGATCCATATGGTGTTCCCTGGCATGTTCCAACGCAAAAGCAAGCGAAGCGATTGTTTTTCCCCCTCCGGTCGGCACGGTCAGACGAAAAATGCCACGTGTATTTTTTGATTTTTCCAGACAGCTTCGTAAAATATGCGAACGCCTGCCGTTTATTGTTTCCAGATTATCATTGTGAATCCAGTTTTCTGTCACGGAATGTAATTTACCGCATAGAACCTCCATGCTTTCTCCCGGATCTCTTACACTTTCTCCATTCATAAAATTTTCCGTATCCAGAAAATCAGCATCAACGAGACATGAAAATATCATACGAATAAACAAACCGAGAACAAACGTATTTTTCTCTTTTACCATTGATAAGAAAGGCATTTTTGTAAGAACAGGAATTTCCATCTCTTTCATATATGCCCGGAAATCTTCCACTTTTCTCTTTTGTCTGCCATACATGGTAGCGCTTTCAGAGCTGTCGCTCTTTTCCCCCGTATCTGGAAGCCCTGCATGGTGTCCTGCAATACAATAACTCAGACCAAGATACAGACCACCTTTTTCCCAGCAGACCTGTGCCCCTGCCGTCGAATGATCTACTCTTATATTTTCTCCCTGTATCCGTCTCTGAAACGCAGTGCTGTACTTACCAATATCATGTAATATTCCTGCACAGAACCCCCATTCTCCATAACCAAACGCATCAGCAAATTGCTCTGCTAACAAAGCAACCCCATCCGCATGCTCTTTTATACTCTGGATTCTTTCTTTATTCTCGCTAAAGTGAGCAATATATTTGTCATCCATACAAATCCCCCTTTACTGTTAAGGCACCTCAAGAATCACCTTAATCCTAATGAACTTCCTCATGAATCACAGTATATCTTATTGGCTGTCCAACATTACGGACATCCAGAATTTATTTTTGATCAAAAAGAACCCCCTCATCCAGAATCCTTTCCTGTATAAAAAAACTGCTCCGCCAGAACCCCGGAACTAACAGAGCAGATTTATCTTATCTTTTACAACCTGTATTTTCGAATAATCTTTTCAAACTCAAGTTCAACCTCCCTGTTGGGAATACGTACACACCCATTACAATAGTTCAGATATCCATACACAGTCATGACGGACAGGATCTCATCTCTGAATTTAAGCACTGATGCCGTGGACGCATATTCAGAAATATCTGCATTTACCGGTTCACCCGCTGCCAGCAGCATTACTGCGTCCCTGACACCATCAATATCATTCATCACATAATCTTTCAGTTCGTCATACTCCCCTGCCTTCGCCCAGTAATTTTGAAGTTTGTTTCGCGTAAGAGCAGTCACAACGGAATTGGGGTTGTATATACTGTTCCCGTCCTCTCTCTGATATCCGTCATACCAGTCTTCCAGATCTTTACGCGAAAAAGCAGGTCTTACGCAGTTATGCAGATAACGCTGATACAATTCATCCGTTTCCTCTCCGGTGAATCCGAAATATTCATCATACAAATCACTGTTCGCCATATTATATTCGTCAAAATGATTCATCGTATCGCTGACAGAATACTTCTTGATCGGCAAAACGCTCGTCAGATATGCCATTTCAACATAAGCCCTTCCCTTTGTCATATCCCCGAGAAACGCGGTAAATCTTCCCCTGTCATGATTCGTAAAATAGCTCCGATGAAAAACATAATCCCATTCATCAAAAACCATAATGAACTTCTCATTCCTGTTTGCCAATGATACGATGCGCAAAACAGCGCCCATCGAATCTCTGTCATCAATCTCTACATTCGAGTATGTTTCTCTCAAATCCCGAATCAGTCGTTTTTTTATTGTTTTGATATA
Source organism: Clostridiales bacterium (assembly GCA_021202015.1). Lineage (GTDB taxonomy): Bacteria > Bacillota > Clostridia > Lachnospirales > Lachnospiraceae > Eubacterium_I. Next base: position 40,457 of record JAJQDV010000064.1, read on the forward strand.
TTGTTCGTAGGAACTACAGTCCGCTACATCTCTGCTAAAATCAATATAAATCAGATTGTGCTGATTCAGGTGGCTTTTATAATTCTCCTTCTCAGAAATTTTAAGACAAGAAAAAACCTTCGTGCCATCTACACCTTTTCCGAAAAAGGAGCCAATCATTGCTGCAGCTACGGATTTTCCGAATCTCCGAGGCCTCGTCACAGCCAGATAAGTACCCTGCTGTTCTACAAGCGGAATTAATTTTCCTAACATATCCGTTTTATCTACAAAGTACGGTTTCACTGTTTCTCTTCTGAAAATATCAAGAACATCATCCGGATTCAGATAGTATCCCACTTTCCGCTCGCCTCCCTGTTTCTATAAAACAATTCCTGCCATCTCGTTATATTTATAGTAACATAATAGTGGGTGAAATAACATACCTAAAATTCAATTCTGATCCCAGTATAAATCATCACCGTACACCATATGTATAAAATCTGTTTTTCAATTGAATACATTTATGAACGATCGGAAATAATTTCTCTGTTTTATTCACTTCTTTCCTTTCGTACAGACTGATAAAATAAATAACAGGAACCGTATACAGAAAAATATACGGGGACAAAAAGATACGGTTCTGAAATCGGACGGATCAGATGATTTCGGAAACCCATGCAAGAGGTATGTAATGCGTCAGCTATTTAACCGCAATAAACAGTGACAAACTGCTGTGCTGCCATAGTTTCACAGCACAAAATGATATGCAGCAGGAGAAATATGATATGAGCAAAAATGCAACGGTAGCGCTGGCAAAGGAATCTACGATTCAGGAAAGTGTGACAAGGGTATTTGATCTTTTGGGCGGCGTGACAAATATGATTGAAAACTGTACGCAAAAACACTTAAAACAATATCCCGATGCATTGTGGATCAACGGATGTCCTCCCGCGGAGTCCTGTTTATACATGACAATCAGCAACCGATGGCTGGTCGATGGCGCCAACGGACAGCTCGATGAATACTGCAGGCCGCGTATGGCAGCTGACCAGCCGGTCTGGAGAATATTTGTAGAAGAACGCGCCAGGGAATTCTACAAAGACTCTTTTGACGGATGAATGCTTTTTCTGTTTATAAAAATTTAATAATGTTTATACTTTTTTACCGGGTTAAGTAGACTGGCTCTTTGCAAAGCCAGCCCCTCCAAGAACCGGA